>JAHELS010000157.1:0-14475 GCA_024644085.1 Rhodopirellula sp. | reverse complement strand
AACGCGTTCCACAGCATGTGATTGACTCGATGGAAGGCGAAAACCTCGCGAACGATCTCTACGAGGACGCCAAGAACGCAAAGATCCTGCGGCGATTCGAAGAGGTTTCAATCGAGGGCGACAGAATCATCCTGCGAGTCCGCCAGGACGCGGTCAAGAACGATCCCTCCGTTGCACCGCCGCTCCAGCCCGATCCGCCTCGCGAGGTGCGAGAGCCGTCACCGGAACCAGTTTCCGGTGACCCGTCGGTTGAGAACGACCCGTCGGGCGAGAGCGAACCGACCGATGAGAGCGAACCGACGCGTGAAACCGAGCCGACCGGTGAGACCGATACCGAGCAGTGACGCCCGCTTGCGGCTCGGTGGGCATTGGCATGGCGAATGCTTGATCACGGCGCTCCGGCGATCTCAAACACGATTGCCTTGACATCGGGCATCATCGGGCCGGGTTTCTCCGTTGCACGAAGTTCCATCACGTAATCACCTTCGGCCAGCGAGAATTCGCCGATTTGCATTTCCTTCCAATCGCGCGACAGATAGGAGTTGTGGCGCTTTCGGTAGACCTCCGGTGCCGGACGCGGTGCACTGATCCATGGCTCGGTGAGCGTGAATTCAACGACAGATTTGCCGACGCGCAGTGTGAACTGCGACCCGACCTCGCCTGGATCACAAGCATAGCGAATCGCAACCCGGTACCGCCCACTTTGGACGACGCGAAGTGGACACTCTGCGTAGGCGCCGGCGTCACTCCATCGCGTGATCCATTGATTGGCAAATCCTTGCGGTCCGGAATAGTCGATCCCTTGACCCATTTCCGGACGAACTTCCAACTCGTGCGCTGAAATTGAAACTCGCGGCCAATGGTCGTAGCCAATGTGCACGCGTTGCGGTTGCGGGCTGGTTGGAACTGCACCCTCAGCCCACGCTTTGTATTCGGAAACCAATTCTCGATGGAGTTCCGGACGCTCTCGCGAAAGATCGGTTTTCTGGGCGGGGTCATTCGAAAGATCGTGAAGCGTGGTCGCGGTAGCCCGGTATTGCGACGAGCGAATTGACCAGCGTTTCGGGTTTCGCCAGGTGTACAGGTATCGATCTTTCGGATTGACCGGCGGATGACCCAGTAAAAGCGGTGATAGATCAATGCCATCGAGTGGCAACGTGTGGGATTGCGGGTCCTGAATTCCAGCGATTGCGCACAGAGTTGGAAGCAGATCGATGTGGGCGGCGTTACGTTGGATGACGGTGCCGGGTTTGATTTTTCCTGGCCAGCGCACGAACAACGGCACGCGGATGCCGCCCTCATGTTCACTTCCCTTTTGACCCCGCATCTCTGCGTTGAACCGTGAACCGTTTGGACCGTTGTCGGTCAGGAAGAGAACAATGGTCTCGTCGGCAAGGTTCAAGTCATCGAGGGCTCTGAGCAGTCGACCGACATTTTGATCAAGGTTCTCGCAAAGCGCATACATTGCTCGCGTAAAGGTATCTTCGACATCATTGCGGTCGTGCCAACGTTCCCACTCTTCAACCGGCACGCTCGCCGGTGTGTGTGGCGTGTTCAACGGCACGTAGCAGAAAAATGGTGACTCGCCGTTACGGGAATGCGATTGCATGAATTCGATCGCGTAATCGGTCAGCACGTCGGCTATGAAGCCTCGCGTCTGAATGGGATTGCCGTTGTGTTGCAATTCCGCATCGTAGTACTCATTCCAGTGTCCGGCACAGAATCCGACAAACTCGTCAAAGCCCTGGGCGTTCGGGTGGTGGGGCCAATGCGCGCCATTGTGCCACTTGCCGAAGCATCCGGTTGAATATCCGGCCCGGTCGCGCAGCAGTTCGGCAAGGGTAACTTCCTCGTCGCGCATGACCTCGCGATTGCGCGTGACGCCGAAAACGCCTGTACGCGTCGGATACCTTCCACTCAAGATGGCGGCACGCGTCGGTGCACACACGGGTTCGACGAAAAACCGATCGAAGCGAGCACCTTCGGCGGCAATGCGATCGACGTTTGGTGTCTGTATCCACTTGTTTCCATGAATCGAGACGTCACCGTAGCCCTGGTCGTCCGTCAAAATCAAAAGGACGTTGGGACGATTGGCTGGGTCGGCACCGAGTGGCGTTGCAATCGATACATGTGCAAGAAACGCCGCCAGGAGTGAGAGCGCGAGCCACGGTGGGCTTCGCAGGCCACGGCACATGCGGGTTCGCGGGGAAGGGGTGTTGGTTAGGGAAGGGAATTGGCTCAAGCGAAACTCCGCTGGTTCGACTTCGGGCGATTATCTACTGCAATTCCATGATTCCAGCATTCGAAGCGGGCCGACTTGCCTAGCGTGCCTGTTATCGCCCAACATCAAGAAACGCGTGCCTTCTTCAGTGACGGGAAAGTGCCTGGACCTAGAGTCCCAGTTCTTTCAGTTTCGGCTCGAGTGCCTTGGCCCAACGCTCGTACCCTTCGCTGCTGAGGTGAAGCAGGTCGGGCATGATCTCCTTGTTGATCGTTCCATCGGGCGCGAGGAATGCGTCGCCGACTTCGAGGAAATGGACGCGATCTCCATCGGCAAAACGCCGGATTCTCTGGTTGATCGCGATGTTGTTCAGTCGTTTCAAATCGAGCCGATGGGGCCCGCGAGGAAAGATTCCGTGAAGCACGACTTTCGTTTCGGGCAGGCGCTCCTCGAGGATCTCGAGGATTCGCTTGACGCCGGCGGCGACTTCGTCGGGATCCTGGTCGAAGTGTCCTGTGTTGTTGGTGCCGATCATCAACACAGCGACTTTCGGCTCGATCTTCCCGAGATTTCCGTGAGTCAATCGCCATATCACATGTTCGGTCCGGTCACCGCCGATCCCAAGGTTGATTGTCTTGCGGTCACCGTAGTATTTGTTCCAAACTTCTTTGCCGCTTCCCTCCCAGCCCTGGGTGATCGAGTCGCCGATGAAAGCCAGTTCAACATCATCCTGTTTTCTGGCGTTTCGCGTTAAGGCGGCGTCTCGTTCTCGCCATCGCTGTTCATCGCCGCGAGTCGCTGGAATCACCGCCGAGTTCACGTCGTAGAATTGCCGCAAGTCGCGATACCGCTTTTGCATGCCGGCCAGGATATCGGCGTAGACGGGATCACCGTGCACACTCTTCAATTCCAGCGGATCCTCTTGGAGATCGAACAGGTTCCATTCACGGGTTCGCGGGAAAAACATCAACTTGTAACGATCGGTACGGACTCCGTCGTGTACCGGGACGTTGTGCACGGCGGCGTTCTCGTAATAGGCGTAGTAGACGGCATCGCGCCAGGATGCCGACGGTTTGCATTGGTTGCGGAGCATCGGCACCATGCTTCGGCCTTGCATCTCCGTTGGGACTTCAGCGCCGGCGAGATCGAGGAACGTCGGGCCGTAATCGATGTTTTGGATCAGTGCGGTCGAATTGGTGCCCGGGTCGATTACACCCGGCCATCGAATCAGGAACGGCATCAGCAATGACTCTTCGAACATCCACCGCTTGTCGTACCAACCGTGTTCTCCCAAATAGAATCCCTGGTCAGAGCCATAAATAACGATCGTGTTTTCGGCCAGTCCCGATTCATCGAGGTACTCGAGCAAGCGTCCGACGCCGTCGTCGACCGCCTGGATACAACGCAGGTAGTCCTTGATGTACCGTTGGTATTTCCATCGGATGACGTCTTTGTCGCTCAGTTCACCGGCACGCATTCGCCGTATGAATTCCTCGTTTTCCGGTTCGTAGGCCGCATCCCATGCCTCTTTCTGTTCGTCGGTCATCCGCGCGTATTCGGCGTTGCGATGCTGTGACGCGAAATGCTCCGGGAAATAATTTTCCCCGTGGAACTTCATGTCATGGCCCCAATGGAAGTGATCCTTGATCGACATCTCGTTTTCTTTGAGCAGCCCGCTGCGTCCCGAGTAATCATCGAACAGCGTCTCGGGTTCGGGAACGTCGACATCCTTGTAAAGCGAAAAATGTCGTTCGGGCGGCGACCAATTTCGATGCGGTGCCTTGTGTTGGCACATCAAGATGAAGGGCTTCTCTTTGTCACGTTGCTCTTGTAACCACGCCAACGAATTGTCGGTGATAATGTCAGTGCAATATCCGGTGTACAGTTTGCGGGATCCGTCCATCTGGATGAAACCCGGGTTGTAGTAGTTGCCCTGTCCCGGCAGGACCTCCCAATGGTCAAAGCCCGTGGGATCGGTGGACAAATGCCATTTGCCAATCACCGCGGTCTGGTACCCAGCGTCCTGCATCAGCTTGGGGAACGTGGTTTGAGTCCCGTCGAACTTGTTGCCGTTGCGCAGAAAGCCGTTCTTGTGGCTGTGTTTGCCAGTCAGGATGCAGGCGCGAGAGGGTCCGCAAATCGAGTTGGCGCAGAAGGAATTCTGAAAGACAGCACCTTCCTTTGCGATTCGGTCGAGGTTGGGCGTCTGATTGATCTCCGAACCATATGCCCCTATCGCCTGGGGAGCATGATCGTCCGAAAAGATAAACAGGATGTTGGGCTGTTTCGCGCCAGCACGGGGGGAAGCTAGCGCGAGCGCGATCAGCATGACCGCGGCGGTGGTGAGCAGGGTACGTAAAACAACCATCTTTGAATCCATGAAAGAAACGGAATTTCGAAGGTGGTCGCAGTGTAGTCGGTGGCGGACGGGTAAAACAGGCGGTCGAGGGTCCCCACGTTCTTTAAACGACGCTCAAAGATTCTGCCTCGACGGGGTGCGTCAAAAACTCGATTTCGCCTGTGACAACATCGTAAAGAGATCCGACGACCATCACTTTCCCGGACCGCACGGCCTCGCGTATCGGTTCACTTCGCTTGACGATTTCATCCACGGTGTGCGCCACGTTGCACCGGGCGACGTCGGCAACGATTCGGTCTTTCTGGTCGGGCTCGGCACCGATGAACTCGTGCAACTGTGTCTCGTCCACGCAATCTTTCAATTCATCGATGATTGCCGGCAAATGCGGACAGCCGGTTGAGCTTTGGATGTCATCGTTGTTGGCGAGCAGGTTGACCGCCGACGTCACTGCACCGCACCGAGTGTGCCCCATCACGAGCACCAATTTGACGCCCGCGACTTCGACTCCGTATTCGAGGCTGCCGAGCGTTTTCGTGCCAATCACGTTTCCTGCTACACGAGCGCAGAAGATGTCCCCAATGCCGAGGTCGAAGATCAATTCAGCCGGCACCCGAGAATCGATACAACTGAGCACCATCGCAAGCGGGTTCTGTCCGCCCGCCGTCGCATCGACTTGCCGATTGAAATCGCGCGACAACCGGTGTCCGGTTCGGAATCGTCGATTGCCTTCGCGCAGAATCTCCAGCACCTGTTGCGGCGTGACTCGGTCCAGGAGTTCGCGAGTCGAGTAATCCGCAAACTCCACTTCGTCGTGCAACTGGTACTTGGGACGAAATCCTTTCAATCGGACTTCGACGCCATGGGCGGGCGCAACGTTATTCTTGAAATCACGAATCAGGCTGAGAATGTCGGGGTCGATGTAATCGGTGTCGGTCGCATCGATAATCATCCGCGTGCCGGCCGGTGCCTCCTTCAAGAGTTTGTCCAAAGCCGCGCGGTTGAGGAAACTTACCTGGTTAGCCAACTCGATATGCAGGATGTCGCCACCAAGGTGTGTTTCCACGACGCGCCGGATCGGTCGCCGCAAATTGCTGTTGAGAATGAATACGACGCTGACCGCCAGGCCAATCAAGATCCCCACCAGCAGGTCGGAGAAGACGATCGCGAGAAGCGTCACCAGGAAAGGTATGAATTGGTATCGTCCTTCGCTCCACATCTGGCGAAACAGCTTCGGGCTGGCGAGTTTGAATCCGGTGACCAACAGGATCGCCGCGAGCGCCGCCAACGGAATCATGTTCACGTAGACCGGGAACATCGCCACGCAAACAAGAAGCAGAAACCCATGAAATATCGCCGAGGCCTTGCTGCGGGCGCCCACGTTCACATTCACGCTGCCTCGCACAATCACGCTTGTGACCGGGATCGCGCCGATCAAACCTCCGATCGTGTTTCCGACACCTTGTGCAATCAATTCACGGCTCGGAGGTGAGTTTCGTTTCCTGGGATCGAGCTTGTCGACGGCTTCCAGATTCAAAAGAGTTTCCAGCGAGGCGACGATTGCGATCGTAACACCAGCGAAATAGACGGCGGGGTTCGAAAACTGGGTGAAGTCCGGGAATGTCAGAAAGCCAAGAAGTTCCGACGCGCTTTGAGCTTCGGGGATCTGAACCAGGTGGGTTGTGTCAATCGTCCAAAACCCGCCGAGGTTGGAAAACAACTTTTGCAAAGCAATTCCGAAGAGCACGACCACGAGTGGACCGGGCACAATCGATTTTTTCAAATGCCGATTCTTTTCCCACAGCACGAGAATCACGATCGAGACGAGCCCGATCATTGCCGCGCCAACGTGGATGTCGCCCAGCAGAACGGTCAACAGTTCTGAAAAAGTATTCTCGTTATCAGGCTGTGTGAACGACATTTCGCCCGACGGATCATTGTCGTGACCCAGGACGTGAGGGATCTGTTTCAGAATCAGAAGCACGCCGATCGCCGCAAGCAAACCCTTGATAACGCTTGACGGGAAGAACGCCGAAAGCGCACCTACGCGGCCGATCCCCATCGCAATCTGGATCAGCCCGCCGATGAATACCGCCAGCAGGAATGCGTCGAAGGATCCCAGCGTCGCGATCTGGGTCAGCACAATTGCAGCCAACCCGGCCGCAGGACCACTGACGCTCGTATGCGAACCGCTGATCGAACCCACAACCAAGCCGCCGATGATTCCAGCCAGCAATCCCGACAACAAGGGTGCACCCGATGCGAGCGCAATTCCCAGGCACAACGGCAATGCGACCAGGAATACAACGACGCCTGAAACGAGATCGCGGGGAAGATCCGCGGCCGAGAAGCCTGAATTGAATGCGCCTGAAGAATTGTTCGTACTCATCTGTGTTGTGCGTTCTACTTTCGATAGCTATGCGAATCGGATATCGTGAAATAACCATCTTTGGTGCTTGCAAGAACCGTGCTGGTAGCCATCACTCGGATGGTGTGATAGTAGACCGGTGAACAGTCCGCCCGTCCACGCACCGAGCCAATGACGCCGAGCCAATGCGGTCCGCGCTGGCTCTTTCGGGCTGGCTCTTTCCGGCTGGGTGCGGCCACGTCGTCGGCCGTGTGGGCGGGGACAGAGTAGATTTTCGCCCCGATTCTCGTCAAGTAGTTTTCGGGTCGGCATTTCGGCGAAGATTGAGCCAAGTTCAACCATTTTGGGACGTCTCGGCGTGGCCACCTGGCCCGGTCGAAAGCGCGCGAAGGTGACACTCGACGCTTTCGGCCAGCGCAGCGGGGTGATACCCGCCTTCGAGCAGGCTGACGATCCGGCCCATCGCGTGGGTGTCGGCGACGGCGCGCATGATCTGGGTCATCGTCGTAAAGTCCTCACTTTCCAACTCAAGCGATCCAATTGGATCGTGAATGTGGCTGTCGAACCCGGCGCTGATCATGACCAGTTGCGGGCTGATCTTGTCGGCCAGCGATTCGACGGCATTGCGAAATTGCGAGATTTGATTTTTCGGCGAAGTGCCGAACCGGATCGGCAGATTCACCGTCAATCCCTGGCCCGCACCGGCTCCTGTTTCATCCGCGGCGCCGGTACCGGGATAAAACGGAAAGCGATGCATTGACAGAAATCCGACGTTTGGATCGTCCCAAAAGGTGGCCTGGGTTCCGTTTCCGTGATGGACGTCCCAGTCGACGATCAGGACTCTTTCAACACCCAGTTCGATTGCAACGCGGGCACCGACGGCGATGTTGTTGAAAAGGCAAAAACCCATCGGGTGAGATTGCATCGCGTGGTGCCCGGGGGGCCGCACAGCACAGAAAGCGGTTGTGTCTTCGCCCGCCAAGACGCGGCGTACCGCATCCGCGGCGGCGCCGGCGGCGGTGGTCGCCGCCGCGAAAGATTGCTTGCTGACCAGCGTGTCCTGCTCGATCTGGCCGCCTCCGGATTCAACGAACTTGCGAATGTCGTCGACCGCTTCGGCCGTGTGAACGTGACAAAGTTGATCGATCGTCGCCGGCTTCCAGGTCGGCATGACGAAATTTGCGTGAACTTTGTATTCTTCGAGGCGACGCATCACGGCGCGCAATCGTCCAGCGTTTTCAGGATGCCCTCCCGTCTCGTGCTCGAGGAACACGGGGTCGTAATAGAAAAGCGTCATCGGTTGATTTGCAAGCCGGAACTTTGACTCGGGATCATTCTCTTGCTCTGAAAGGATTTCGCGACGTCGGACAAGATCGTCAATCGCGACGCTGTTCGTTGAGCCAGGCGTACAACTCGGGAATGGCATAGGCTGGCGACCAAGAGTTGTGTCCGACGTGTTCCAGCGAAGTGTATCGAATCAGTTCTCCGCCAGCCTGCTTGATCGCATCGACCATTTCGACCGAGCGTTCAACGGGGACAGCGCCATCCTTGTCCCCGTGAAAAACCCAAATCGGCAACCCCTTCAATTTCTCGGCGTCCGCGGGTTCGCCGCCGCCGCAGATCGGGACAACCGCGGCAAACCGTTGCGGGTGATCGGCCGCCAATCTCCAACTGCCGAAACCACCCATGCTGAGGCCCGTCAGCAGCACCTGTTTTTCGTCGACGTTGTATTGCGTTGTGATGGCGTCAAGCAATTCGACCAGGCGAGCTTGTTGGGTTGGCGACGACCACGAGTCGTCTTTGGGACACTGAGGTGAAACCAGAATGTAGGGCAGCTCGTCACCGCGGGCTGCGAATCGGGGTGGTCCCCACTTGGCCACCAAACTCAGCGGACCGAAGCTCTCCCCACGCCCGTGAAGAAACAGCATCAGAGGCCATCTCTCTTTTGAGTCGTAGTTATCCGGCAGGTAGATCAGGTATCCAACCTCGGCCGAATCGGCCGTTTGCATAGTGGTTTCGATCTGCTTTCCCGGCTCGCCGACCAAAGCGGTCGGATTTTCCTGGCCGCTCGAAAGGCCTGCGAGAACGAACCAAATCGCTGCTGCCGAAGTGATTCGAGACATGGATCGCTGCGGCGTCGCGCGACCGCTGGTGGGGTTGTGGTTCATGATGGGTTCCCGGGCGGCCGAGTCGCTCGGCCTTGGTTGCAGGCGTCACAAAGATTCTGGATGTGTCCGGCCGGAATCGGAATCGCCGCGACCGCGCCGCCAACTTTTGGCCTCGTCGGGCGTGGACGTATTGCCGCTGTGGGGCATGCCGTTTATTGTTAACTGTTGGCGGAATTCGGAGCGCGACTGAATTGAAACATACCAGATCCTCAGCAGGTTTCCGGAGTTCACGGCGATGAAGTTTGAATTCGAGGACCATGACGATTATCGAATCGTCCGTTGCACCGGAGTCCTCAGCGGTGCGATTCGTGACGTCTCCGACGATATGATTCATCCGCTGATCGAGGACAAGTGTGCCCGCATTTTGGTCGACTTGTCGGGTGTCGACCGAATCACGACGGAAGGAATCAGCGTCTTCGTGACGCTGGTATCGCGGTGCAACGCCAAGGGCAGCCGGGTCGTGTTCGTCAACCCGAGCCCCTTCGTGCGGGCAATTTTCGAGGCCACCAAGATTACGAAATTCCTCGAAACCGAAGATACGATCGAGAAAGGTGTCGCGAGATTGATGGCGACGTCCGAGTGACGGTGACGAAGGCACCCGAGACAATCGCCTTTACCGACGGGCGACTCGTATTGATTGACCAGACGCGTTTGCCCGGCGAGCTGGTGACTCTCGAGTGCAACACCGTCGAGCAGACTCACGATGCGATCCGCAGGCTCGTTGTCCGAGGGGCGCCGGCGATCGGCATCGCCGCAGCCTACGGCGTCTTGCTCGCACGACCCTCTGATGCCATCGGCCCAGATCGCGAAGTCTATCTTCGCGCGATCGATTTTCTGGCAACCAGCCGGCCCACCGCTGTCAACTTATTCTGGGCCCTTGATCGCATGAAAAGTGTGATTGAAAGGACCCCCGACGTGCAATTGCATGACGCACTGCTGGTCGAGGCAGTAACGATTCACAACGAGGATCGTCAGATGTGCCAGAGCATCGGGCGACATGGTGCCAGCCTGCTTGGCGATTGCCGCAGCGTGCTGACTCATTGCAATGCCGGCGGATTGGCAACCTCGATGTGGGGAACTGCATTGGCGCCGATTTATCAACTTCACCAATCGGGTCATGAAATCAAAGTTTTCGCGGATGAAACCAGGCCACTGTTGCAGGGAGCCCGGTTGACGGCGTGGGAATTGAGCCAGGCCGGAATCCCCGTGACCGTGCTTACCGATTCGATGGCGGGAAGTCTGCTTCGCACAGGTACGATCGATGCCGTGATCGTGGGAGCCGACCGAATCGCGGCCAACGGAGACGTCGCGAATAAGATTGGAACTTATCCGCTGGCCGTCCTGGCAAGCTATCACAGAATTCCGTTTTACGTCGCCGCGCCATCAAGCACGTTTGACCTGGCACTTCAATGCGGTGACCTGATTCCGATCGAGCAGCGTGATCGTTCCGAAGTCGCACAGCCCCAAGGCATCCGCGTGGTCCCTGACTTGGCGGAAGTCATCAATCCAGCGTTCGACATCACCCCAGCGGAACTTGTGACCGCGATCATCACCGAGCGGGGCGTGATCGAGAGCCCCAATTGCGAACGGATTGCCCGGCACCTCGACGGACGCTGATCCTCGCTCGGCGCTGATGCAAACCACTCGGCGCTGATGCAAACCACTGAGCGCTGATGCAAACCACTGGGCGCTGATGCAAACCACTCGGCGCTGATGCAAACCACTGGGCGCTGATGCACGACGGGCGCCAGTTTTGATGTTGCGCGAAACATACACGAAGAGCGAGTCGTAGGCCGGACCGAGCTCTGCGAGTTCCGGCGATCACGCAAAACAATGCCGGAACTCGCAGAACTCGGTCCGGCCTACGTAGCTTTTCGGCCTGCGAAGCTTTCGCTGGTACGTTCTCCCACTTGAGCGGACGCGGAAGCGTGAATTCTGGTTTTGTTTTTCTAATCGTGTTTTGCAGGTAAAGCGCGACGGTGAACCGTTTTCGCGCAACCTCAAAAGGCGCCAGCAAGTGTCTCTGCGTATTCCAGGCGGATGATTCAATTGCTGGCGCTGCCGTGCTTGTAAAACCTGCTCAGTCGCGTGATGGACGTATGTTGCCGTTTCAAAATCGAATTTTCAGCACACAAGACAGCTGGCGGCTCGAAAACGTCCAGTTTCGGGTTTTCCTCCCCGTCGCTGACCAAACGTGTCAACAGCCTGGGCGATATTCCTGATGTCGCGAGGAACGACGATGAGTCTCATAGCGAGACTCGATTGTTCAAATCGCAATTCGGTGGCAAGTCATTTTCCATTTATTTTTGCTAGCACAGCCTTGTTGATAAAGATTTCCCGCGTGAAACAAACGTGAAAATCGTTCTGTTTTTTTTGAGTTTCACTCAAGAACGCCAAAGGAAGTTTTCCAAAGGCTGTGCTTGCAAAAGAATTGGCACGTGATTTGTAACACCAAGACGAACCAAAGGTCGACTTACTCAAACTCAAGGAAGAAAAGACATGTTGGTACTGAGCCGCAAACAAGGTGAACAGATTCTGATTGGTGACGACATTGTATTGACGATCAGCCGGATCGCGGGGAATCGGGTCGCCGTCGGGATCGACGCGCCGCGTGACCTCCGAATTGTTCGGGGTGAACTGGAGCGACACGAAGTGACCCAGGGTGGATCGTCCCCCGCCGCCATGCCGATGGATGAGACGAACGTGTCGATTGCAAGCAAACCCCATCACTAAGTCGCGTTGTCAGGCACGGGCGCGACCAAGGGTTCGCCTGCTGGGATCGTTTGCTGATCTGCTGCGAGCTTCGTAGCGCGTCGGGCGATCACTCAAGGTGGGTGAGGTGATACCTCGCTGATCGTCATCCGACCGGAGAAACAGTGTTCAACGTCGAATCCGACTTTTCGGGGTCGAGAGTGAAAATCAGATTCAAAGTGCAACGACTCGCCGGCACTTCGAACCACGCGTGCAATGGGCGACGGATCGATCGGGCATCGGACTCTTGGCGGGGGCGGTGAGTCTGGGTCGATGGCAGGCAAATTGACATTCCAAAGTGGTGCTCGCCCCGAATCGGCAATCTTGCACCGCGCTTCGGCAAATTCAGCAATGGTCGATTCCAGCCATTGCGGAACGTGGTCCCACGTGGCCGGAACATCGGGTCGTCGGTAGTGCGAAACTGCCATGGCGGCTATTCCCGCGATAGCGGCTTCTCGGGCCGCAGCGAACGTGCCGCTGACAAGCAGGTCGACGCCCAGGTTTGCTCCGGCATTGATCCCGGAGATGACCATGTCCGCATCGGCGACAATGGACCCTAAGGCGGCACGGACGCAGTCGACAGGTGTCCCATCGATTGCGACCCAATCCTCTCGCACGTGCGCGAGTTTCAATGGTCGAGACGTGGTGACGCTGTGTCCGCACTCGCTGCGACCGCGATCGGGAGCCACGACGATAATCTCCGCAGCATCGCCAAGGGCAGCGGAAACGGCATGTGCGAGTGCTGCCAACCCGGGAGCATCTACGCCATCATCGTTGGTCAGCAGGATCTTCAATGTTGCGGTCCCTCACCGGGCACGTGGTCGTCTCACCCGGCAAACAATATCGACCGAGGTCAATCAGGCCGGCTCACGTCTCGGATCGGTCTGCTGCGGGCGAATCATTGGATCACATTGATCTGGTAGTTCAAAACCCGGGGACCGTCCTGTTCCTCCGCTCGGAGCAGCATCTTTTCACCGATCAAGTCTTGGCCTTCGGCCCAGTACATGTCGCGCCAGACAGTTTTTCCTGGTGGAATCGTCAAGAATTGCCGTTGGTATTCACGTTCCTGCCCGGGCGGAGGAAACAGCATGCAGTCGTAGGACTGGGAACGGAGCGACCGGTTTGTGAATTCGATGCGAACTCGCAATTCGCCGCTTCGCACCAAGCGGGTAAGAACGTTCACGTCCAAGCCTTCGGGACCAACATTCACGGTGCGGTGAACCGTGATCACTTTGGGAGGAACGGTTTCAAGTTGGAATTGGATCGGCAGGTCGTATTGGCCGATTGTAGCGGTGTTCTTCAGCACGACGTCGAAGTTTTGGGCGATTGATCTGCCGCCGAGCGAATCCCAGCTGCGCTGTGGCGACTGAACCGTCCACGACTCGGGGGCCAGCACGCGCATGTCACCGACGAGGTTGTCGCGGGTCGGGTTCATGAACGTAACGGACAGCTTTTGTTTTTGTCCGAGGAAGCTGTCGACATGATCCGGTTGAACGCGAACTGACATGCGAAACGCCAGCAGGGTCGGGTCGGCTCCGACAATGAAAACGGGCAGCGGTCCGATCTTGATTCGTTGGGCCGGTTGATTGCTGTTGGTTTCGAGTCGCATATTGGTTGTCTTGCCCCAGACGTCCACCAGTTGCACGTTTTCGCCGAGGTACATCAACTCTTCGGTCGGCTCGGCGGACCAAAGCATCAGCACGGCTCGCTCGTTGCTGGCAAAAACGATGTTCTCGGCCCCGCTTAGTAGTCGCAGTGAGCCGATGTTTTTCAGGTTGCCGATCAATCGTGCGGTCGTTCGCCACGGCAAAAGCAGTTCGTCAGGTCGCCCGTTCGGCTTGAGCAATCCGGATTCGGGATCGCGCGGGTTGCTCACGAATGCTGCCTGGACGCGATGGCTGCGTACGGTGGCCATGCGGAGCACCAGATCGCGGATCCGGGCGTCGCGGTCATACTGACTTTTCGGAATCGGATCGAGCAACAACCATGTCCTCGGGCCATCCATTCGTGAATCGAACTCACGCAGCGAAAGAAACGCGTCGAGTTCTTTTGCGCTCATTGGTGGTTCGCTGCTGCGGCAAATCGCCTGCCACGATGTTTCGCTGTGAGATAATTCGCTTTCCAACCAGGGCCACGAAATCGCGGCGTCGATCGGCTGGCCAAAACCTTGCAACCCGGACGCTATTTGGCTGATCGATTCCTTTAACCGAGGGCGTCCCAGGAAGCTGTGGTCTCGGTCAGCCCCCAGTTGCCAGGTGCGAACTTTCAACGTCAGCCTTGTCATCACCGGTTCCAACAAGGGTTGCCACGTCGTCGTGTCGCGGAATAGCTGGGCGGCAACAAGATCGCGTCTGCCGCGTAACGAATATTCGGAGATTTGTTCTTCGGGCGGCACATCGAGCATTCCCACGGTCTGGATTCCGGCGTCCTGCAATTTGCCGAACAAGACCGCAATCTCTTCGGCGCCTTCCAGGTCATCCGGCGCCAACCATGCGGGGTACTTGACCCAGGCAACCCCGAGATCGGCCAGCCAGGGGACGAACTCGCGCAGCGAAACCCCTTCGTGGCCATCGGGTAACGTCCATCCAAAGCAACCATGCGGGGAACCACC
>JAHELS010000404.1 GCA_024644085.1 Rhodopirellula sp. | reverse complement strand
TATCGGACGCCGGCGGGGAGAGATTCGCTGCCAGAAGGAGCCAGAGAAAGGCAGTTTGGGCACTCGGTCCGCTGCCTATCCGCTGCCACAAGAAATGAAAAATCCGCAAGTCCTTCACTGCGAAGAGCTTGCGGAATGGAGGCGGCGGGAATCGAACCCGCGTCCCGGCACGTTGATCGCGGCGTCAGACGGTCCCGGCGCATTCCCGGACGCACGCAATTGAGCGAATTCCGGCCGTAGGAATAATTGTGCTGAGTCCTATCGCGTGGTTTCTTGGTGGTTCTGACCACGAATGGAGGAATCCTGATGAGCAAGGCCACTGACCTGACTTATCGCGTTGTGAAACTGCCTCAGCGCCTACGGAAGCAGATCCAGAATCTGCGCGAAGAAAAAGGTATGACCAACGAGGAACTGGTAGCGGAAGCGGTTGCTGAAGAACTACCGGGGATCGTCACTGGATTGCAGAACCTCGGATTTGGCATTCATCGCGGAAAGTCGTCCAATACTCGTCTTCCTTTCTCGGACTCTGCGAAGACACTCGATGCGTTACGACGAGCGAGTCAACAGCTTCGGATTCCAGCGATTCGACTCCTTGAAACCTGTTTGGTGATGGCCACCGCGCCAGCCGACCGACGAAAGCAGCGTGGGAGAGGACGAAGCTCACGATAGAATGCCTGGATAGCACTCTCTGCCGCACGCACCAAGTACGCAGAATGGAATTCACAAATACTCCGCATGGGGTATCGAAACGTCCACCAGGGCAGCAGTGTGTGGAGACGGATGCGGATGAACGGGCGCTGGCGGTCCTCATGGAGGCCATTCAGCGGGCTTAGGTCATGGATCGCTCTGGTTTCAGGTATCGAGCTGTCGATCAATTCGACACTGATCGGATCATTGACGACGTCATCACGTCCCTCGATCCGACCCGTCTGTCTGGGGGGCAGGACGTGGGCCAAATGGGAAGGCAAACGCCACAACGGGCGACAAAGGCGGGCTAACTGCAGAGATGTGGTCCCGTTCGCCGATCTTCCCATCCAGGTTGTCGACGTACATCGCCTCAAGACGCTGTTCCAGCCGCTTGTACTCCTTCTGTAGCTTGTCGACGATTTCTCGGTGGTAGCGAGTCTCGTCGTCATGGCCTTCCTTGAGAGCGGTCCGGATCCACTCCAGCACTTCTTCGTCAAAGCGAAGCATCCGAAGAATGTCGGCGAACTTCTCCTCCAGCACCTCCTCTCGCACGTAGGGCTCGTTGCAGTCGGTTTTGTAGTGGGTGCAGCGGTAGTAGATGTATTTGCCCTTCTTGATCTCTCCGACCAGCGTACAGCCACAGTGGCCACAGGTAATCATGCGGCCAAAGGCAAACTCTGGCGAATGAAGTTGGCGTCTGCCCCGACGTTTCCACCGTCCACTCGCCGCTGGCAGAAAAAAACTCTGATATTATCAGTTTGGACCGGGCAATTCCGGGTCGACGCGGAGTATCCCCATATGGAAGCAGAACAATCACCGACGGATCACGAGGCATTCCTGCGGCTTTTCACGAGGTTTGAGGGGAATCTACGCGCATACGTGGCGTCGCTGCTGCCGACCAGGGAAGGCGTGGACGACGTGATGCAGGAATCGAGTGTCGTCCTCTGGCGCAAGTTTGCGGATTTTGACCAGGCCGGTGCGGACTCGGATTTCCTCGGCTGGGCGTTCATGATCGCCCGTTACGAAGTTCTCAAGTACCGACGGCGCCGTGCGACCGATCGGCTCCAGTTCAGTGAAGACGTGTTCGAATTGCTGGCGTCCGAAGCGGAGCGGACCTGCACAACTCAGATCGAACGTCAACTTGCACTCCATGAATGCCTCAAGGAACTGGAGTCAAAACAGTTGGCAATCGTGAAAGCGGTGTACGAAGACGGCTCACGCATCAAAGACGTTGCCGAACAGATAGGAAGATCGCCCACGGGGCTGTACAAATCAGTGGCCCGCATCCGGGAGCGACTGGCGAACTGTGTTCGGACCAGACTCAATGCAAGCGCGGAGGGGCTCTCATGATGATTCCACAGCGCGACATTGATCTGATCGACGGCTACTGCAACGGTAGCCTGACGGATGACGACTTTTCCGAGTTGGAGAGTCGGCTTCGCGAAAGCCACGAACTGCGACAGCTCCTGATCGAGTATCGATCCATCGAGTCTGCGATGCCCTCGGCCCTCGCATCGGGAACGATGGAAAAGGCTCAAGCAAGTGCGACGAAGAAGAGTCGCGTCATTCGCCGGCTGAAAATCGCGCTGCTGGCAACGGCCGCCGGCCTCTTGTTGCTGTTTGGCCTTTACTTTCTCCGTCCCAGTAGCGAACCGCAGATCGCGATCGCCCGGTCACTGACTGGCTCGGTTCGCTGGACTGGACCTGGCGGACAAGTTGTTGACGATGTGCAAGCGGGCCGCGCACTGACCGGCGGTACGATTGAATGCCTTGCGGTCGATTCTTCGGCTGACTTGGATTTTCCGGACGGCTCCACGGTGACGATCTCCGGAGTGTCGGCGCTCACCATTTCAGACGACGGACACAAAGAACTGCATCTTCGTGAGGGAAATCTGTCGGCGACGGTCACGCCGCAACCAGAGGGAAAGCCGTTGAGGATGCTAACGCCGACAGCCGAGCTTGAGGTGTTGGGTACGCAATTCGATGTGACTGCGGCTGAGACGCAAACAAAGATCACGGTCAATGAAGGTCTCGTCCGTGTCAAACGCCTGACGGACGGCAAGTTCACCGACGTCAAAGCCGCTCACTCATTGGTTGCAACGATTGAGGCTCGGGAACCGCTGGTTGCCATAGCGCTCGAAAAGCCCGTTAGCGTATGGAAAGCAAACTTAGATCAGGACAAGACCGCAGGCGACTGGTTGCCCATCGCCCATGCATTGCGCATCGAGATCGGGCGCGAGATTGAAGCTGGCGAGTTGGATGCCGATCGAGCCAAGGAGGTTTACTTCAAGAGGCTTGAGAAGTTTGAAGTCGACGACGGCTTTCTCACAGCCGTTCCCAGTCGGACGGGCCGCGAAGAACTGCCTGTCATCTATCTGATTTCGTTGAACATTCCTCAGCGCCAGGCCGGCCCTATTTTATTGTCTGAACGTAGTCGGCTCCGAGTGATCGGCCGATCCAAAATTCCGCAGGAAGTGACGTTCAGTCTCGCCGCCCGTAACCACGACCGGACGGTGGCGGGGCGATACGGGGTCAAGCAGCGAGTCGAGGCGACGTTCGACATCGAAATCGAGGTTACCGAATTGAGAGAGCTCGGCGACGGAACTTCGGCGGTGGGACTGGAGGCCTTCGTACTTGACTGCTTCTCAAATGAACCGGGCCTCGAACTCTCTCATGTGGAGTTACTGGGGCCGAAAGAGTAGCGGTCACCTTCGATCAAAAGCCGCGTTGGCCCTTATGCCGTGAGGAATTGAATGACAAGAAGATTCGCAAATACGATATTTGCCATCTCCATCTTATGCGGAGTCGTTATCGCGCTGACCAATGGATACGGGCAGGACCCAGGCGCTCGTTCGTCGGATCACGGTTCGAAGTTAGCAGACGAAGCAGGACCTGGAGGTCTACCAGAAAACACGAGTGACGGAGTTTTCAAATCGCCGACCGAGTACGCCAAGTTGATCGAACCTCACCTTGGTGTTCCACCCGTGGTTGATTTGGAAGCCTGCGTAGAGATTCCGATCTTCGTCGATGGAAAGAAGTTCACAGGCGACCC
>JAHELS010000403.1 GCA_024644085.1 Rhodopirellula sp. | reverse complement strand
GATGAGTGTTGAAGAATACTCGGGCCAGGCGTCTTACCTGCCCGCCGCCACCGAACCGCCGCGTGTTCCGGTTGAGGTCGTCCCCGAGCGTATCGAGCCGAAAGCAAGCGGTGATGAACCTTTATTGCGACTCGAACTTGACCCGACCGAGATGGTGATCGCGGATCAGGACAATGTTGACATGATTTTGCGGCCCGGTATCTCGGAGTGGATGTTGACGCGAATCGACGGCAGCAGCGAAGTGATTCCGGTCGCCTCGGTCATTCAGGTGGGCGAAGGCGACCTTGCTCGCGCCGATCCCGCGGCGATCGCCCAACAACTGTTGCCCCTTGAGATCAAGTTCATCAGCAGCAGTGCGTGGAGCGAAGAAAACCAGGCCGCCGGAAGCTCCACCTTGACGTTACTGTTGCTCGCCTTGCTCGGTTTGATCCTTGCGGCGGAACAATCCCTGGCCTACTGGGCCAGCTACCATGTCAGTCCCGCTGGCACCCCTGCGGCTCGGCACGCTCCGAACATCAGCGGGGCACAGCGATGAACGAAACTTCTACCGTGAATGCAAGTGTGCCGCCCACCGGCAGCAGCCGCCAAATCGTCTATGAGTTTGCTCGCGTCGATACGCTCGAGGGATGGTGGGTTTGGGCTCTTTTGATTGGGGCCCTCGCTGCGCTCATTTACCTGTGTGTTCGATTCTACCGACGTGATGTCCAGGAGCTCGCTCGCCCATCGGGCCGTGTGTTGATCTTTGTCCGCGTGATGGTGATCGCGGCATTGGTGTTCATCTTCTTCGGTTTGCAGCGACGAACGCAGCGGCTGGTGACGCGGCCCAGCGAGGTTGCGGTGCTCGTCGATACGAGCCAGAGCATGTCGTTGCCAATCGGGACCCGGGCGGGAATGCAATCCCGAAGCGAGCGCGTGCAGCAGTTGCTGGGTCAAAGCGACTTGCTTGAGAAACTTGCCGCGGAGCACCGCGTCAGCGTGTACGCCTTTGGCGAACGGGCAGAGCCGCAATTGATCGAGACGCGGGGCGGAGTAGCGGCGAACGAGGGAGACAATGATTCTGCGGCGGATCTTCCTGCCGTTTCCCCGCTTGCGATCATCGGAGCGCTGTTGATCGCGGCGGGCGTTTTACTCGCAGCGGTTTCACTGCTATTCGGAGCCGTCGGTAAAGCCGAGAGTGTCGGATGGTGGCTGATTGCCTGTGTCGCACTGCTGGTCCCAGGGATCATGTGTCTTGGCAGCGTCTACGCGGTCCGAAGTCAACAATCGCTTGCCCAGATCCTCGGTGTTGAGTCGGAGAAGCGGGTCGACCCCGAGGCGACACCAGACGCGGAAGAAGCTGCACCCGATCCGATCCGTGTCACGGATTGGGGTGAAGCCATCGCGGCCGCCGCATCGCAAAGCCGAATTGGGGATGCAATACGTAACGTGCTGACCGATCATGATCCCGCAACGCTGGCGGGCATCGTGTTGGTCAGTGATGGTCAGAGCAATGGTGGAAACGATGCCGGAGTTGCCGTGGCGGCCGCTCGGCGAAGCGAGGTTGCTGTCTACCCGATTGGTCTGGGCAGCAGTGATGCGCCGACGAACGTTCGCGTTGTCGACCTCAATGCGCCCCGCCGCGTTTACCCGGGCGACAAGTTCGCCGTCACTGCGGTGCTCCAGGCGAGTGGTCCGCGCGCCATTGAAGTCGAGGTCCAGCTGCTCGATGGGCTTGACTCCGCCGCCGGTGATGGGGAAAGACCGACAACCGATGGAAAAGTGATACCTCCCGGCGACGTGATCGATTCGCAAACGGTCGAAGTCAGCAGCGACGGCACGTTGACGGGTATACGATTTGAGTTGGAGCCGGAAACGGTTGGACGCCGCCGACTTGCCGTACGCGTCGTCGCCCCGCGTGAAGACCGCAACGATCGCGATGACATTCGTGATGCGCGTTACGAAGTGGTATCGCGGAAACTGCGAGTCATGGCGGTGGCTGGTGGTCCGACACGTGAGTATCGATTCGTTCGCAATTTGTTGTTCCGTGATAACTCGATCGAGCTCGATGCGTGGTTGCAAACGGGCCAGCCCGGAATGAGCCAGGATGCCGATCGTGTGCTGCAGGATTTCCCCAGCACGGCGGAATCCTTGTTCGAGTACGACGCGATCGCAATGTTCGATCCGAATTGGACCGCGTTTTCGGCCGAGCAACTCGATCTGCTCGATCGGTGGCTTACCCAACAGGCCGGCGGCATGATTCTCGTTGCCGGGCCGGTGTACCATCCTCAATGGAGCCGACGCAGAACTGATCCGCGCGTGGGACGAATCTCCGGATTCTTCCCTGTCAATTTGTCGACCCGCGGACCGTTGTTGTCCGGTGGCCGTCAGGGTGGCGACCATCCATGGCCGCTCGAGTTCACCGCCGAAGCACGCCGCGCTGAATTCCTTTGGATTGCCGAGACTCCCGAAGACAGTTTCGACGCGTGGGAAGAGTTCTCCGGAGTTTATGACTACATCGACGCACAATCGGCTAAACCGGGTGCGAAAGTCTACGCACACTTCTCGGATCCCACGACTGAAATCCGCGGAACGTTGCCGGTCTTCCTCGCATCGCAGTTTTACGGTGCCGGCCGCGTGTACTTTCAAGGTAGCGGCGAGATGTGGCGCTTGCGCGGTGAAAGTGACTCGTACTTTGACAGCTACTACACCAAGCTGATCCGATGGGTCAGCGAGGGCCGGTTGCTTCGAGACAGCAACCGCGGAATTTTGCTGGTCGATTCCTCCAAGGCGATGGTGGGTGACACGATCACCGTGCGCGCCGTATTGACGGATGAACAATTCGAACCACTTGATGTGCCCGAAGTCCCCGCGAAACTGCTGGCGCCAAGTGGACGCATCGAGGACCTTGTGCTGTTGCCGTTAAAGGGTGAACCGCGTGCGGGAACCTACGGTGGACGATTCGTTGTTCGCGAAGCGGGCAGTTACCAGATTCGCTTGACGCTCGGTGACGCTTTGGACGAACAGGTGCTCCGCCAGAGTGTTCAGGTCCGATTGCCAACCATCGAAATGGAACGCCCACGCCGCAACGACGATGACCTGGCGCAGTTCGCAACGATGACCGGTGGTACCTACCTCCCAATCGATGAATCGACAACCGACGCCCAGGTTACAACCAGCCTCATTTCCCGGATGCGTCCGCAACCACAAACGACGATTCTGCCGGGGACCCCCGATATCGATTTCAATCGGCGTCGTAACGCCGTGTTGATGTGGTTGATTGCGACGCTGTTGACGATGGAGTGGGTCACCCGTCGCCTGCACCGATTGGCGTGACCTCCCTCGGGAATCCTCTACTCTCGTGACCATGTTTCGACGATAGTGGTGGGATGCCCCTGTTTTCCAGTCAAAGCAGTTCCAGAATTACCGATCCCCGGTTACGTGGTTCGCGATCGAGGCGGTTGGCCGCCGCGATGGGTCGCGTCGCGCCGATGGTCGCGGCGACTGTGGCCCTGTTGATAGTCGCATTGGCGGTTGTCATCGGAATCGGCGTTCGCGATTCGATTCGTCATTCGACACGGCAATCTCTCGAGGCGGTGCTTGCGGCGAATGTTGCCGGTCTCGAGACATGGTTGCGATCGATCCAGGGCGAGATTAATCAGATCGCTCAATTGCAATCGGTCGACGCGGCGGCACACGACTTGTTAGCCCGTCGCCCTGATCGCGACGTATCCATTGATCAGCTGCGAGACGATGAATCGTTTCGCGAGTTGG
>JAHELS010000156.1:12078-15186 GCA_024644085.1 Rhodopirellula sp. | reverse complement strand
CTCCGCCGCCTGAAATGCAGTCGGGAGCCGTTGTCCGGGT
The DNA here is from genome assembly GCA_024644085.1 of Rhodopirellula sp. GTDB lineage: Bacteria > Planctomycetota > Planctomycetia > Pirellulales > Pirellulaceae > Rubripirellula. The sequence goes on along the minus strand of JAHELS010000156.1, from coordinate 15,146 downwards.
CTTCACCGGAGCCATCGTTCCCAGCGGCGCCGAGGCTGTCCTCAAACGCGAGGACACCGAAGAATTGGATGCGGCCATCCGACTTAGCGAGTCGACCGCTGGAACAAAAGCGGGCGAACACATTCGATGTGCCGGAGAAAACGCAAAATCGGGTACCGCGGTGCTTGAACCCGGGATCGAGATCACGGCGGCACACATTGCTACGATGGCCAACTTTGGCTGCCGCAAACCCGATCTCTTCGGATCGGTGCGTGTTTGTGTGATCACGACCGGCGACGAAGTCGGCGACTTCGTCAATGAAAAGCCGATGCCGTGGCAACTTCGCAACAGCAATCGGGCGTCACTCGTGGCACTCCTGACTCCGCGTCCTTGGGTCACTGTCGAACACGTCGACCATTGCAAGGACGATCGCGATTCACTCTCCAAAGCTCTGAGCCAGCGGTTAGCGCAGTGCGATGCGATCTTGATGACCGGCGGAGTTTCGATGGGAGATTACGATCATGTCCCGGATGTGATCGAAGATGTCGGCGGAGAGATCGTCTTTCATGGACTGCCCATCCGTCCCGGAAAGCCGATCCTCGGCGCAGCGACGCGCGACGGAAAGCTGATTCTCGGACTGCCCGGGAATCCCGTCAGCGCCACGATCGGTTGTCGGCGGATGGCAATGCCGTTGCTGAAGAAACTGGGCGGCGTTGCGCGATGGCTTGCACCCTGCCCCACCGTCCGTCTCGCAGGCGGAGGCGACAAGTCGATTCCATTGCACTGGATGCGGTTGGTGCGTTTGACCGACCACGGTCTGGGCGACGCGGTCATCAGCCAGGGTTCGGGTGATCTGGTTTCACTTGGACAAAGCACTGGCTTCGTTGAACTGCCGCCGAATGCCTCCGGCGAAGGGCCTTGGCCGTATTACTCGTGGTAGACATGCATGACAAGTCGGTAAACCCGTACGAAGTGGTTCCGGTCTCCGAAGAGCCACTCGATGACGACGCGACCGAGGTCAGCTTTCATTTGACCCGCTCGCTGTTGCGCCACAGCGAAGATCATTACCTTTTGCACCAGCACCCATTTCGGTTGCTGTTCTCGTCACTTGCGATGATCTTCATCAGCGGTGCGGCGCTGGTGTGGTCAAGCCAGCGGGGCGTGCTGATTTACTTCGCCACCTGTGTCGCGGCCCTTGCCGTCTCGAGCGGAATCTATCTCGCCCTGGTCCATCGCACGAAAGTCAAGGCTCGTCGACGGATGGCCCAGCTCGGGGCATTTCCAAATACGTCGTGTACCGTGGCGACCAGGGATGCGGATCTTGTGATGACCAATTCCGCCGGTGAACATCGCTGGCCGAAAGAGCAGTTGAAGGTCTACCGGACACCGCGGGGAACACTGATTTGCCCTGAACCGCTGGTGTTCGTGTACGTGCCTCGCCGAAACAATTCGCCACGCGAAGCCTACGCGGCGCTGCGTGAAAAACTCAAGCCGAGTGACAAATAGGTTGTGCTGTCGTTGACACGCAAGCCTGGTGGGAGAATGTGTAGGCTGGACCGAGCTCCTCGAGTTCCGGCGGGATTCTTCAAGGTTTCCCAATGCCGGAACTCGCAAAGCTCGGTCCGGCCTACGACTACTGGCGCTGCGTGCCTTGAATCACGCACAACATCAAACGTGCGAACGGTACGCGCACCGCTCAGGCCACGATATCAGTCATCACGTTTCCGTGGACGTCGGTCAATCGAAAATCACGGCCGGCGTATCGGTAGGTCAGCTGCTCGTGATCAAGACCGAGCAGGTGCAGGATGGTTGCGTGCCAATCGTGAATGTGGCACTTGTTCTCGACTGCCTCATAGCCATGTTCGTCCGTAGCGCCGTAACTGAAACCACCTTTGACGCCGCCGCCGGCCATCCATGTCGTGTAGCCGCGGTTGTTGTGATTACGGCCATCACCGTTCTGCGCCGCCGGCGTTCTGCCGAATTCACCGCCCCAGATCACCAAGGTGTCTTTCAACAGATCACGTTGCTTTAAATCCTTGAGCAAGCCCGCGATCGGTTTGTCGCAAGCCTCGGCCCGGGCCTGATGGTCCGTCGAAAGGTTCGCATGTTGGTCCCAATTGCCATGCGTTACTTCGACAAATCGGACGCCGGCTTCGACGAAACGACGAGCCAGCAAACACTGGCGGCCGAAATTCGCCGTCGGCCCATCATCGGCACCGTACATCGCCAACGTCTGCTCGCTTTCACCCGATGTGTCCATCAATTCAGGCATCGCGTCCTGCATCCGAAATGCCAATTCGTACGATTCGATCACGCCCTCCACACCGGGCTGGTACTTCTCGCGTCGCAGTTTGTCGCGATTGAGTGCCTGGATCAGATCCAATTGCTTGCGCTGTTGTTGATCGCTGAGCTTAGGGTTCTCGATGTCGGGTACCGAATCACCCGAACCTCCGCGAGTGAAACGGGCCGCCGCTCGGCCACCGCGGCCGACCTTGGTGCCTCCGTAAATCGCCGGCAGAAACGAGCTACCGTAATTGCGCGAGCTTCCAGCGGGAGGACTCAGCGAGACAAATCCTGGCAACGAATCATTCTCGGTTCCCAAACCGTACAGCGTCCACGCGCCGAGCGATGGGCGAATGAATTGCGCCGTGCCGGTGTGCATCTGAGTCATCGCACCCGGATGGACCGGTTGGTCGCACTGCATCGACCGGATCAAACAAAGATCATCGGCATGGTCGGCAACGCTGGGAAAAATATCGGAAATCCACAAGCCGCTTTCGCCACGTTGACGGAATGCCCAAGGAGATTTCAAAAGTGAACCACCGTACTTTCCTCGCTTGCCATGATCCTTTCCCAGCTGCGGCTTGTAGTCGAACGTGTCGACGTGCGACGGTCCGCCCTGCATGCACAGAAAAATGACTCGCTTGGCGCGAGCGGGAAAATGAGGCGACTTGGGTGCCAACGGGTTGGTGGATTGCTCGGCCGCCGAGGCATTGCTGCTGATTCCGGCAAACGCCAGGTATCCGAAACCGGCGGAAACAGATTGCAGGATTTGTCGTCGTGAGTGGATCATGGCTATTCTCGAAAAG
>JAHELS010000156.1:0-11978 GCA_024644085.1 Rhodopirellula sp. | reverse complement strand
TCCGGCCTACGCTTTCTTGGCGGTTGTATCTTTTCTCAGTCGATGTAGCGGAACTCGGCTGAGGCAAGAAGACTCTGGCATAGTGCGGTCATTGTGTCGGAACTGCGTGTTCGGTAACTCGTTGTCGGAGCGAAGTCGCGCACAAAGGACGCCGTCGCCGATCGTTCGCCGCTGGTCGGTGGCCGTCCGTACGCGAGTAGAAATGCATACTCAATCTGGTTGGCCGGCGCCGCGCTGTCGCGAGCGACCCGACGGGCAAAGGATTCGCTTTGCTGGATCACGAAGCGATTGTTCATCATGTAAAGTGCTTGATTGGGCGTGTTGGACGATTCGCGTGTGCCCGTGACAGTGCTCGAATCGGCAAAGTCGAACACCACCAGCGAACGTGGTTCCTGGTCTCGCACGATCGGCAGATAGACACTGCGAAACTTCGCGTCTTCCATATTCAGCGCATTGGTCACGCGGTCCGTGATTTGGCGTGCTGCCTGCATCGCAGCCTGTTGGGCGGCCATACGATCACGTCCCTGGAAACCGCGTTGGGGGCCGCCACGGAATCCACCTTGGCCGAATCGTTGCCGGATCGCTTCTCTCGCACTGGCGCCTGCCATCTCCATGGCCTTGCGGGCCTGTTCACGCGGATCGCCCAATACTCCGTCGCGCACTCGCGTGTATCCCGCTTTGGCAACTTCCGAACCGCGCGGCCGGGCCAAATCGATTTCCCCGCTGATGCTAAGCATTGCATCGCGAAGTGCCTCGGCATCCAACCGGCGCGGATTGGCGCGCCACAACAGAGCGTTGTCAGGATCGTACTGGTGATGCCGCTCGTTGTATTCCGAGCTAATGCGGTAGACACGCGAGGTCGCAATCTGGCGAACCAGAGTTTTTACCGACCAGTTTGAGTCCATGAATTCGACGGCCAGATGATCGAGCAATTCCGCGTGGCTCGGCGCCTGTCCGGTGACCCCAAAGTTCTCGGTCGAGGTAACGATTCCCTGACCAATCAATTGTTGCCAGATTCGATTGACCATGACCCGTGCCGTCAACGGATTCTCCTGACTGCCGATCCACCTTGCCATCTCAAGTCGGCCGCTGGAATCGGCGTCGATGGATACGGGCGTCGAACAAAGAACTTGGGGGAATCCACGCTTGACGACCTGCGCGGCCTGATCAATCTCGCCGCGCACCAGCAGACGAACGTTTCGCGGCGATCCGTTTTCCTGCACCCCCATGCAATAGCTGCGGGGGTTACCGTTCTCGTCCACGACCGCCAACTTGGCTGAAGTTTCGGACAATTGGTTCAACAAACGCAGACGATCACGGATGGCATTCTGATTGTTGGCTCCGTTGCCCTGACGATTGCGACGCAGCTCACTTGATTCTCGCAACAAGTCGTCCATTTCGCCCTTGAGACTTGCCAGTTCCGCGGCACTGTATCGTTTATCAAACGGATTGAGATCATCCACCGGCAACAACAACAGGCTGCTGGTGCGCCGCGTCTGCGCCGTGCTGAAGGAACCATATTCCGATGGCGGGTTGCCGAAATACGTCGTCATGTTCGCAAACAAACCGGCCATTGCGTAGTAATCGGTTTGTGGGATTGCATCGAACTTGTGGTCATGACATCGGGCGCATGCGACCGACATCCCGAGAAAGACTCGCGTTGTCGCATCGATCTGTTCATCAACCAGGTCCGCAGCAAACTGAATCCGGTTCTGCTCGTTCACATTCTTTGGGCCAAGCGCAAGAAAGGTGGTCGCCACCAGGTTTTCGGCCCATTGTTCGTCTGTTTCTGCCGGCATCAAATCGCCGGCGATCTGTTCCTGCACAAATTGATCGAATGGCTTGTCGTTGTTGAATGAATCGATCACGTAGTCGCGGTACCGCCAGGCGTGCGGAAACGTCATGTTGACTTCGCGACCGGTCGATTCCGCGTAGCGCACAACGTCCAACCAATGTCGGCCCCAGCGTTCGCCGAACTGTTCCTTTTCAAGCAGCCGATCAACAACGAATTCGATCGCCGTATCGGGATCCTGTTTCCATTTTGCGTTGAAAAACTCAATCTGCTCGGGCGTCGGCGGCAATCCAACGAGGTCAAAACACAATCGCCGAAGAATCTTGTACGGCTCGGCATCCCCAGCCGGCTCAAGCCCCGCCTGCTCGAGTTCGCGAAGCACGTAGCGGTCGATATCGGTCGCCGACCAGTTGCCGTCTTCGGGCATGGGAGGATCCGATTGGCGCGGCGGAACGTAAGCCCAAAAGTTTTCGCGGGCCTTGCGAATGTCGTCGTCGGAAATGGACGATTTGATATCGGCAATGTTGGTTTCCCGAGGGTCCGGAGCACCCATTTCGATCCATTGGCGAAAATCGTCGATCACTGCATCGGAAAGCATCCGCTTGGGCGGCATCTCGAACCCTTCGTGCAGTAGCGCGGTGTAAAGCAGGCTTTCTTCGAGGTCGCCCGGTACAACCGCCGGACCGCTGCTACCGCCCATCCGCGACAACTCTTTGGTGTCCAGTCGCAACCCGCCGCGAACGTTCCCCGACTGGCTGGAATGGCATCCATAACACTCCTTGATCAACACCGGTCGAATCTTCGTCTCGAAGAACTTGGTTTCTTCGGGAGTCAATGTTTCGCCGGCTGCGGGGATGGCAACGGTAGCGATCAACAGCAGCGCGGTGAGTTTTTTGAAGTTCATAGTCAAGTTCCGTGAAACGGTTGGCTGATCCTGTCAACCTTACAATATGCGTCTGCATTGGACAGGGGCAAAATGCCCCGTCCCTACTCTGCAGCGGGTCTTCGAGGCCGATCCCCACCGGCAGCCTGGTTCGCCTCGCCGCCGCGCTGCGCACGTTTGCGGGCTTCGCCGCCGCGCGCGTCCGGTCGCCCGCCTCCTCGCCGGCCCGACATGCGCTGCTGGACAAACGTCAGTGCCGCGACCAACTCGGTCGAGTCGAGCTTGCTGTCGCCGTCCTTGTCGAACTGCTCCATCATTCTCTTGGCCATGTCTTGAGCACTTGGGCGATTCTCGCCGGCAAGGCGAGCATCCAACCGGCGCGGAACCTCGGCAGCATTTTTGCCGCGTTTGCCCTCGGCGGGTGGACCGGCCGCTGCGGGGCCGGACAGAAGCGTGAAAGCAAACAACGAGAGCGAGAGAAGGAGAGTTTTCATGATTCAATTCCGATGAGGAGTTACGGCGAGCAGAAAAATGGGCAATTCCTGGGCTCTAAACACCTAAACGGGAGCCCTTGGGCGACCGAGACCGGGATTCCGCTATTTTTTTGGTTTTTGTCGCCAGGTTCGTGGCGGGCGCAGGTCGGTGGGCGGTCGATTCTTGTTGACGCTCCCCACCGATGGATCGATTTTTCCGCTTCTGTCTCGTGTTGGCTTACACTCAAAACTGACTGCGCCGAAACAAACGGGTGCTTTTCTGTGTTGAAACGATAGTCTCCCGTATTGCATCCACGTTTTCTTTTCGTCCATGAGTGATCCAGCCGCCACGATCGCCGACGAGTTGCTTGTGCAGATGCGCAGCGGCGACGAACAGGCGCTGGCGGATGTTTTTTCGCATTACCGCGAACGACTTCGCCGCATCATTCAATTTCGCCTCGATTACCGTCTGGCTGGTCGAGTTTCCGATTCGGATGTGTTGCAGGAAGCGTACATCGCGGCCGCGAAGCGTCTCGACCATTTTTCGCGGCACCAGGAAATGCCCGCCTTCTTGTGGTTGCGGTTGGTTGTCGGGCAGCAACTGATCGATCTGCACCGACAACACCTGCAGGCTTCGAAGCGAGATGCCCGCCAAGAAGTTTCCCTCCATCAGCAAGGACCGTCGGCCCACACATCGATGGCAATCGCCGCCCAGTTGGTCGGACCGATGACCGCGGTCAGCGAAGTGGTTGCGCGGGCCGAAAGAATCGAAAAGCTCGAAGCGACATTGAACCAGATGGACGCGATCGACCGCGAAGTGATTGCCCTTCGCCATTTTGAGGAATTATCGAACATCGAAACTGCCAATGTCCTTGAGATCGAACCCGCCGCCGCCAGCAAACGCTATGTTCGCGCCATGGCTCGGCTGGGTGAGTTGATGGCCGAATTCAACGCGAGGTAAGCATCCGCGGGGGACAAATCAATATGGACTCATCTGAACTGGATCAAACGAAGCTCGACCAGATCGCCGAGGAGTTTTCCGCATCGATTCGCCGGGGTGAACAGCCGACGATTGATGACTACGTGGCAAAATACCCCGATCCTTCGGGGATGCTCCGCGATTTGCTGGCCTCGATCGAAATGATTGAAGGATTGAAGCCGCAGTCGACGAATTCCGGCGCCGCCAATCACGAATCCCCGGGAATCGAACGTCTTGATGATTACAACATCGTCCGCGAAATCGGGCGTGGCGGTATGGGAATCGTTTTCGAGGCGATCCATCAATCGCTCCAGCGCCGCGTTGCGGTGAAGGTGCTGGCGACCGGGCTGCTGGGCGACACCAAACACCTGGCCCGATTTCGCCGAGAGGCGCGTGCTGCGGCCCGGCTTCGCCACACGAACATTGTTGGGGTGTTCGGTGTCGGCACGGCGGACAACCATCACTACTACGTGATGGATTTCATCGATGGCATGAGCCTGCGCGAATGGCTTGTTGCGTTGACCGGAAAACAGGGACTGGCGATGCCGACGATCGACGAAGTGATTGATCGCACGGCGGGCGAATTGGACAACCTGGAATCTGAGAAGGAGTTGGTGTCCCGATCCGAACTGGCGGGTCCCCTTCCCGACCGAATCGACACTCCCGCCTACTTTCGCTGGGTTGCACATATCGGCGCCTCGGTTGCAGATGCGATCCAGTACGCTCACGACCAGGGCGTGCTGCACCGCGACATCAAACCTGCGAACCTTTTGGTCGACCGGCGAGGGGAGGTTTGGATTGCCGACTTCGGTTTGGCCAAGCTGACCGAGCAGCAAGCCGTCACGAAGTCCGGGGATGTTGTGGGCACGCCGCAATACATGCCGCCGGAATCCTTCGGCGGCAATTACGACGTTCGAAGCGAAGTCTACAGTCTCGGCTTGACACTCTACGAACTACTCGCCCTTCGCCCGGCGATCGAGGGGCGTAACACGGCGGAGGTGATTCGAAAGGCGTCACTCGGGGTTTCGGTGTCTCCCCGAAAAGCGAACCCACTTGTTCCCCGCGACCTGGAAACCATCGTTTTGAAGTCTCTTGCGATCGATCCGCGATCGCGTTATGTCTCTGCGGGCGAATTGCGCGACGATTTGGAACGGTTTTTAAGCGACCGACCGATCTCAGCACGGCGCACGGGGTTGATCGAGCGCTCGGTGCGATGGTCCCGTCGCGAACCGACCACCGCCCTGCTGACCTTTTCGACCTTCGCGCTGCTCCTGGCTTTGGCTGTGGTCTCGGCCGTTGGGTTTTTCCGCACCAGCAGCGCGCTCAACGTCGCCGATGGTGCGAAACGGTCGGCCGTCGCCCTACTCGAGCAAAGGACTGCTGCCCTGGCCGCAGCCGAAGGGCAGCGAATTCGTGCCGAGAAGAATCTGCAGGTCGCGCTGGCGGCGTTTGATCGAACGATGAAAAACGTTATCGACCGCGGGATCGAAGCCGACGCCGAATTCCTTGGTGAGGTTACCGACACGACGTCGGCCAACGTGACCAGCGAGGACGCAGCTTTGCTGCAATCGTTGCTTGAGTTTTTTGACGAACTAGCGGCCAACAACAGCGCCGATCTGCTCGCTGAGTCGGCCGTGGCAGCACGGCGCGCCGGCGAAATCTACCTGCGCCTTGGCCAATTGGCCAACGCCGATCAAGCCTTCTCCGACGCACTTAAACGATACGAGCAACTGGAGGCGAAGCTCGGCGAGGGTGAAAAGCTTGACTCCGCACTCGCCAGAGCCGAAATCATGAACGATCTGGCCGTGATCACCTCGCTGCGCGGGCAGCTTGGCCGCGCCTATGAGATGTTCCATCAAGCGGTCGCGCTGCTCGAAAACGACGACTCCGTCATGCGGACCGCGGCCGGCCAATTTGCCTACGCGCGGGCTCATCGACTCTTCGCGTCTCTCGGCGCACGCACCGGTCTCGATGTCGTGACATCTCCGCCGCGAGTGGGTGAAGGCCGACCGACGCGCGGCCCCATGAACCTGATGCTGCGTATCCGCACCGATGATGAACGAGCGGCAATCGATAAAGCGATCGAAGTCCTCGAGCAGCTGGCACGCGAATCGGACACCGACGTCCGATACCGTGCCGAGTTGGCTCGCGCGTATCGCGACAAGGCAAAGGTGGCCTCGCGAGCGAAACGTAAAGGCGAATCCGAATCGGCGGTGCGCCAGTCGATCGAGTTGTTCGAGAAACTTCTGCAGGAAAACCAGGATTCCGACGCAATCCAGTACGAATTGGCGATGACATTGACCAGCACCGAGGCCTTCACCTTCAACCAGATTGTTCGTGCCACCCGCGCAAACGAACTCGCGAGCACACTGCTTTCCACCGCACCCGACCTTCCTCGATACCAGTCGCTCAAGGCCCATACTTTGGAAACCCTCGCCTCGCACCAACAACGCGTCAATCGGTTCGAGGCGGCCGAAGAGAACCTGTTCGAGGCATTGCGAATATACAATTCGTTGGCGAATGATTCTCCCGAACTTCGGCTGTACGAAACGAGGCGTGCGCAAACGCTCGAATCGATCGCTGATGTCAAACTCCGCCAGGGTGACACCGAAGCAGCCACGGAATTCCTGCAACGCGGCATCCGGTCACTCCAGTTCCGCTCGCGTGCAGCCGAGTTCTCGCCAATCGCGCGAATGCAGATTCAGCGCATGAGGCAAAAGATAAACCGAATCAACAACGAACCCGAAGTGCAGTAAGAGCGTCACAAGCAAAACCGCGGAGACGAGATGCCTTCATCGCCCCGAATTGCTGTGTTGGGATCAATCAACATGGACCTGGTCGTGCGTTGCGCGCACCTGCCATCGCCTGGCGAAACGATCACGGCACTTGAATCACTGGAAATCCCCGGCGGCAAGGGAGCCAACCAGGCGGTCGCGGCCGCGCGATGTGGTGGAATCGTCACCATGATCGGACGTCTTGGAAAGGATGCCTTCGGCGATCGGTTGCTGGCAAGTCTCCGTCACGAGGGCGTATGCGTCGAGAGAATCCTGACTGGCACCGATTGCGCCAGCGGTATCGCCGTGGTCGCCGTGGAATCGAGCGGTGAGAATTCGATCATGGTTGTCCCAGGTGCCAATGGACTGGTGAGCAGAGCCGACGTCGAATCGGCATCCGAGATCATTCGCGCGGCAGACGCATTGCTTCTGCAACTCGAAGTCCCACTTGATCCCGTGGAGTCGGCGGTCCAAATTGCGGTCGATGCCGGCGTTCGGGTGATTCTTGATCCGGCACCGATGCCGGATTCGATTCCCGACGGGATATTCAACGCAGACGTCCTCTGTCCCAATCAATTGGAGGCATCCGCGATCACCGGACGGCCAATACGCACAGTCGACGAAGCCCGAGATGCGGTCTCGGCGATCCATCAAAGCGGTGTGGCCAATGTAGTCATCACTCTCGGCGCGAACGGTGCGGTGGTCAGCGATGGTGATTCGGTCGATTGGATCGAACCCTATCGGGTCAGAGCGGTCGATTCGACGGCCGCCGGCGATGCGTTCGCGGGAGCCTTGGCGGTGCGACTCGCCGAGGGAGCCAGGTTGGTCGATGCCGCTCGTTTCGCATCCGCCGCCGGCGCCATTGCCACGAGCCGGCTTGGTGCTCAAACGGGTATGCCGTCGCGACTCGAAATCGAACAACGAATCGCGGAACCTGCCTGACAACGCTTGATCGTTTCGAGTTACAATTCCCGTGTTTGCAACTGAGTCTATTTTTTTGGTTGAACCCATGACGATTTCGCGGCCACTTGTTTGTTTCCTTGGCGTTCTGATCGCTGCCTCGGCCGTTCCCGCGGCTGACCAGCGACCCAATGTGGTCGTGTTGCTGTGCGACGACATCGGCGCGCACGAACTTGGCGTCTACGGACACCCGGTGCACAAGACACCCAATCTCGACCAATTGGCGAATACGGGAATCTATTTCGAGACCGGATACTCGACCCCGATCTGTCATCCAACTCGCTTCGAGTTGATGACCGGCCAGTACGGTCATCACAACGGCGTCTACCAGTTTCCCAATCGTCCCGGTGGCCCGCCCAAAGCAAACGAGGGTGCAGACGACATTTCATCTCACTTGACGATCGGCCAGCTCTTTCAGAGGGCCGGCTATGCGACCGCCCAGTGCGGGAAGTGGCAACTCAGCGGCGAACATCCGGATTTGATTTTTGAAACCGGGTTCGACGAGTATTGCATGTGGGCTTACACGCACAATTTGCCGCCGGGCATCAAGAAACATGATGGGCTTCATGAAAACAAACAAGGCACCAAGACGGCGAGATACTGGCATCCTTCGATCGTGCGCAACGGCAAGAAAATCCCTACAACGATCGACGATTACGGACCGGACATCTTCTGTGATTTCGCACTCGATTTCATTAATTCGACCAAGGACAAACCGTTCTTCGTGTATTACCCAATGGCGCTAGTGCATTCTCCCTACTGGCCAACGCCCCGCGATAATCCGTCGGACCAGGACAAGCCCAGGAACTCACGCGATCACTGGCAATCCAACGTCGAATACGCCGACAAAATCGTCGGCAAATTGATTCGCGGCCTCGAGGAGAATGGTCGGCGCGACAACACTCTGTTTATCTTCGTCGGTGACAACGGAACCGGCGGAAACGGCAAGGCACAAACGACTGAAATGGGATGCCGTGTCCCCTTCATTGTCAACGGTCCGAATCTGGTCAAACCGATCGGTGCCTGCCGCGAGCTGGTCGATGTTTCCGATATTCTGCCGACCTGTTGCGAAGTCGCAGGAATCGAGATTCCCGAAAGTCACGTCGTCGACGGCGTCAGCTTCGTCCCCTACCTGAAGGGTGACTTGACGCCGCTGCGTCAATGGATCTACGGCTACCTCGGCGGCGGGCGTGTGGTTCGCACCAAGCGCTGGTTGTTGGAGGACAACACCATGAAAGATTTTGGCGTGCTGTTTGATTGCGGGGACTCTCGCAATGGCGATGGCTATCGCGATGTCACTCAGTCCGACACCGACGAAGTCCAGGCCGCGAAAGACTTAATGCTGTCCATTCTTGCCGACAAACCGGTGCCCGATGTCGGACCGATCAAGCGCAAGTAACGACTACTTCACACGTATCGGCGCCGAATTGAGATGGAGAAGGTTCGATTCGAAATCGGCCCCAATGAATGCAGCGATCCGGACATTCTGTACGTCGGTGGTTTGCGGGATTTGAAAATCGATTTCCACGTCACCCGTTCCCACGGCGCTGACAACTTCACGGTGAATTCGATCATTGATGTTGGCGTCCGGATCGGTCGAAGCACGTTTCAGGGTCACATGTATTTTCTGCGTCCCCAGCGATTCGGGGATCCGATGACTCACCGTCACCGTAAATATTCGACCTTTTTGCACCGAGATTGGCAGTCGAAGCGAAATCACATCCCGCAACCCCTTGGCTGCGGCGCCGGTTCGTTTTTGTCTTTTTGATTTTGCTTCTTGCGCCTTTTGTTTCCGTGCATCCTCGGCTGCCATGTAAGCTTGGCGCAGCGACGCGTCGTCGATCGAGGCAACCAAAGGCGCGACGGGATCCTCGATTTTCACCAGCGCAGCGGTCAATTGATTTCTCAATCGATCACGCGTCGCCTTGTGATCGGGGTGATCGATCAAATTGACAAGGCAATCAGGATCGTTTCGGACGTCGTAAAGCTCCTCCAATACGCGGTGGTCAAACAGATCCAGACGGGCTGCGATACTCGGTTCACTTGCCGCACGCTTGACCATTTGTCCGTAGGTTTGGGTCCCCGTGGTCGCCGTGGCGAATTTCCTGCTGCCGTCACTCCAAGGGTTGTACAGGTACAAAAACTCGCGGGTGTGGATTCCACGCATTGGATGGCGATTTCGCCCCGAGTTCTCGTTGTACTGCAGGATCACGTGGTCACGCCCTTCCTGTGAGCGTCCGTGAAACAGGGGCGCGAAGGAACGCCCGTGCAGTCGATGTGGCTGCGGATGCTCGTGATCCATCACGTCCATCAACGTAGGCACGAAATCGACTGCCGAAACCATGTGATGTTGGTCGACTGTGCCTGGTTCCGTGACGCCGGGCCAACGGACCATCAGCGGTGTGTGCGTGCTGTGGTGATAGAGCTGGGTTTTCGCAAACGGCAGCGGCATTCCGTGATCTGACAAGAACATCACGAACGTGTTCTCTGCCTGGCCCGAGCGTTGGAGTGCCTCCATGATTTGACCAAAGCAATCATCCGCGCGGCGGACCGAGGAATAGTAGTGCGCGAGCTCCTTGCGAATCACCTCATCCGACGGCAGGAACCCGGGGACGGGGACCTCTTCGGCAGTGAACACTCGCGAGGGAACGTGTGGATCGGGAATCGATTCTCCACGCCTTCCCTGGGCGTAAAACGGCTTGTGCGGATCAGAGATATTGATCAACAGGCAAAATGGTTTCCCCGCTTCGTCGGCCATTGCGATCCCCTCGCGTGTCGATGCTGCGTATCCTTCGGCATCCTTGACATGGAACTTTTTGCCATCGCCTGAACTGTCCAACACAGCGTCCCATGCATAGGGGTGATAGGGCGTCGAGTGAGACACCTTGCCACGGATTCCCGTGAAGTATCCCGCTTGAGAGGCCAGATCACACAGCACCGGATAATCGGCGTTCTTGTTCGGCACGAATCCCTCGACACCGTTGACGTGCGAGAACAGACCCGACCACATGATGTTGCGACCCGGCATGCAGTTGCCCACTTGCACGTGCGCGTGCGTGAATCGCAACGACTCGCGTGCAAAGGCATCGATATTGGGGGAGGTGTCGGGCAGCTTGCATCCAAAGACCCCGAGCGAGTCGGCACTCATGTCATCGACCGTGATGATCAACAGGTTCGGCCGTTCCGCCGATTCGGCACGCGAGCACGCTTGGGGCGAAACAAGTAGAGCGGTGAGGATCAGGCAAGCAAGCGCGACGAGCGATCGGGACGGCAGCGGAATAGAGGACATTGTCTATCGTCGTTGGGGAGGGCCAGATTGATTGCAAAAAGAAGCTTCGAGAGCGTCGACAAAGAGGTGTCCATTGTAAAGCCGATTGGTTTTCAGAATGCAGCATCGTCGATCGACGTTTTGCGAGCCGATTCACGCAAAATGGCCGTGATCGGTACCTCTGTTCCGATGCAAATCGGGCCCATTTGGAGCACTCCGACGAAGTTTCCCAAGTCGTTACATTGAAAGCACTTGCGGATGCTGTCCGAGGCCTGGCCGAGCCAGAAAATCGGTGGCCGAATGAACACTCAATCTATAATGGCAAGCAGGCTTGAAACCTGCTCTTTCTTCGCACCCGATGACGTTCGTCGTGGGAAGGCCTGCGCGGCCGTAGGACATCTCGCGCGAATCGGATCCTCTCATCCACCGGTGTTGGATCTCGATGTGCGTCTATCCCTCCAGAGCCTGGCTTATTGACGTCATGAAAGATTCATCCGATATCCTGCGTCTCTATTCTGAATCGTACGAGCGCGAGAAACGCGTCACGCTGACGTTAAAAGAGTATCTCGACGCGGCACGGAACGACGCTTCGCTGTATTCAAGTTCCGCCGAGCGGATGGTCCAGGCAATCGGCGAGCCGACTCACATCGACACGGCGAAGGATCCGCGGCTGGGTCGGATCTTCATGAACCGGACGCTCAAGTCGTATCCTGCATTCGCGCAGTTCTACGGACTGGAAGAAACGATCGAACGTATCGTCGGGTACTTTCGACATGCGGCCCAGGGGCTCGAAGAACGCAAGCAGATTCTTTATCTGCTTGGTCCGGTAGGTGGCGGCAAGAGTTCGCT
>JAHELS010000155.1 GCA_024644085.1 Rhodopirellula sp. | reverse complement strand
GGCTGAGCCTGAAGGGGTGATCGATCCCGAGCTTAGCGCGCTTTCGTTTTGGAACGGTGATCAAGTGCTCGCCGTGCTCACCTACTACGCATGTCATCCACAGAGCTACTATCGAACGGGCGTTCCGAGCCCCGACTTTCCCGGGATTGCGAGATTCATGCGAGGCCAGGACGTGCCGGACGTGTTGCATGTTCACTTCAATGGCGCCGGCGGCAACATCGGTGCCGGCAAGTACAACGACGGTGCCAAGGAGAACCGTTTGATTCTGGCCGGCCGTGTCGCCGACGCAATGAAACGTGCGCATGAGGCAACCGAGAAGTTTGCGGTGACCGGGCGGGATATCGGATGGAAATCGATTCCCGTCGCACTGCCGCCGGGCAAGCACCTCGACAAAAATGAACTCCGCCAGCGATTGACCGAGTGGGAACCCAAAGATTACTGGGGCAGCGCCGACGATCTCGCCTGGCTGATACGCTGTGAAAGTGGTCACAAGATCGATCTCACCTGTTTGCAGGTCGGCGACGTACGCGTCCTGCACATGCCCGGCGAATTGTTCGTCGAATACCAATTGGCGGCCAAGGCAATGCGCCCCGACTTGAAGGTCGCGATGGCAGCTTACGGTGACTACGGACCAGGCTACATCGGAACGGAAATCGGATACTCGCAGGGTGGATACGAGACGAGTGAGCGAGCGTCGAAGGTCGACAAATCTTGCGAGCAGGTTTTGATCTCGAGCCTCCAAGGATTGCTGGAAGTCGAGCGATGAGGTCCCGACCTGCACAATCTCGACTCGTCTTCTTGTCACTGGCGCTTTCGCTTGCTGTTGTCGGACTGACGAGAATCCGCGTCGCGGCTCAGCAAGATTATTCCGACCAGCTGCCCCGAATCCCTGCAACACATCCCGCCGATGCGTTGGCGACCTTTACGATCGCCGATGGTTTTGCAATGCAGCAAGTTGCGGCCGAACCCCTGGTCACCAGCCCGGTGGCGATCGAGTGGGACGCGGATGGACGAATGTATGTCTGTGAAATGCGAGGGTACAGTGAAGATCGTGATGACGCGATCTCGCGCATTACCCGCCTCGAGGATACAAACGACGACGGCATCTACGATACAAGTATCGTGTTCGCGGACAAATTGTTGTGGCCAACGGCCATCTTTCCGTTTGACGGAGGACTTTTCGTTGGCGACGCACCGAATGTTTATTACTTCAAAGACACCGACGCCGACGGGAAGGCCGATGTCAAAAAGACCGTATTGACCGGTTTCGGCACCTCGAATGTCCAGGGGCTATTGAATTCGTTCCGATGGGGTCTCGATAACCGGATCCATGTCGCATGCAGCAGTGTGGGAGGAATGGTCCGCCGAATCGAGGATGATCGGGCATCGGCGATCAATGTGCGTGGGCGAGACATTTCGTTCGATCCGACCGACGGCACCATCACGTTGACCAGCGGCGGCGCGCAACACGGAATGTGTTTTGATGATTGGGGCCGAAAATTTGTTTCCTCCAACAGCGACCATATCCAACAGGTGATGTACGAGGACAGGTACCTCGGACGCAACCAATACGCCGTTGCACCCGCGTCTCGCATGTCGATCGCGGCGGACGGGCCACAGGCGGAGGTGTATCGAACCAGCCCCGTCGAGCCGTGGCGAATCGTCCGCACGCGGTTGCGAGTCAGCGGCAAGGTGCGCGGCCCAATCGAAGGAGGCGGAAGAGCCGCCGGCTATTTCACTGGCGCCACCGGGATCACGATCTATCGCGGGGACGCGTGGCCAAGTGATTGGCGCGGCGTGGCGGTTGTTGGCGACGTCGGCAGCAATCTCATCCATCGAAAGCGACTGCACGCCAATGGCATCCGCTTCATCGCCCGACGAATCGACCCGAAAAGTGAATTTGTCTCGTCAAGTGACATCTGGTTCCGTCCCGCACAATTCGCCAACGGCCCGGACGGGTCGCTTCACGTGATTGACGTTTGCCGCGAAGTAATCGAGCATCCTGCCAGTCTGCCGCCGGAGATCAAGCAACATCTCGATTTGACGGCGGGACGAGACCGCGGACGGATTTATCGGATCATTCCCAGTGGTTTCGAGCACCGCAGCACGCCCAGGCTTAGCGGCGCGCCGAGCGGAGACCTGGTCAAGCTGCTCGCACATCCCAATGCGTGGCATCGCGAAACCGCGGCGCGGCTGCTGTTTCAACGCCAGGACCGAAGCGTGGTGGCGGATTTGCGCCGGATGGTTCGCGCATCACCCTCGCCGCTGGCTCGCATGCATTCGATGTACGTGCTCGACGGACTCGGCAATCTGGACGCCGAAACGGTCGCTGCAGGTCTGGGTGACGAACACGCGCAAGTCCGCCGGCATGCGATCCGACTCGCAGAGCTTTTGTCCGACCCTGGGGACCTTTGCGGATCGTTGACGCAGCTTGCCGGTGATGATTCGGTCGAAGTTCGATATCAGTTGGCGTTTTCCATCGGCTCGATCGATTGCAGTCGTCGCAATGAGATCCTCGCAAAGCTGTTGCGCAGCGATGGCGGTGATCCCTTTTTTCAAGCGGCGATTCAAAGTTCTCTGTCGCAGGAAGCTTCTGAATTCTTTGCGGATTTGGTTCGCGATCCCAATTTTCGCTCGGCATCGTCGAGCCAGTTTCTTCAAAAGCTCGCGGCGCAACTTTCGAAGACGATTTCAGACGACGAAGCACGTACATCGCTGGCGGCCATCGACCGTTTGCCGCTGACAGACTCGGCGTTCGCGTTGCCGATCATTGGCGAGCTCATCCGCAGCCGCTCGCAAAATGGAACGGCATTCTCGAAGTTAGATCGCTTCGGCGAATTGCGAGCGATTGATGTGATCGTCGACCGCATGGTTGGTGCCTCAGCGCAGCGCGCTCTAAACGAATCCGCAGATTCTGCGACGCGGATTGCCGCTATCCAATCGCTTGCGTTCGGAAAGTTCGACGACGTTCGTGAACCTTTGGTGTCATTGATCGACATTCGACAACCCGCCATCGTCCAACGCGCGGCAATGACAACGCTCGGGAGCTTCGATTCGCCGCATGTCGGGAAGCCGATCCTGGCGGCCTGGCCGACGCTCAGCCCCAAATTGCGCGAGACGGCAAGCGAGGTGCTATTTGCCCGGCCGGAGCGCGTTATGGCATTGTTTGATGCAGTCGATGCCGGCCAGCTCGCGATCACTGACATTGCCCGAAGCCGGCTGCAAGTCGCCGCGAATTCCAAGGATAGCGGTGTAAAGTCCCGCGCCTCGAAGTTGATGCAAGCTGCGGGTTCGAAACGCCGCGGTGATGTCGTTGACTCCTATCGCGAAGCTCTCAATCTGGAAGGGGAGGTCGGGCGCGGTAAAGCGCTGTTTCAAAAGCATTGCAGCGGCTGTCACAAAGTCGAGGGTCTCGGTCATGAGATCGGGCCGAACCTGGCAACCATGAAATCACGCGGCGCCGAGACAATTCTGGTCAATGTTCTTGACCCCAATCGCGAAGTCAATCCACAGTATTTGAATTACGTGCTGTTGACCGTCGATGGTCGCACGATCACTGGAATGATCGCTGCGGAGAGTGCCACCGGGGTGACACTTCGCCGAGCTGAATCCGAGGCGGACACGGTTCTGCGCATCGACATTGAACAACTCAAGAGCACTGGATTGTCCATCATGCCGGAGGGAATGGAGGATGCAATCGACAAACAAGCCTTGGCGGACGTCATCGCGTACCTGATGCAGGTAAAGTAACGCCGCGCAGGGTATCGCCGCGCAGGGTTACGTGTCCACGGAACGACAAGACAATCGCTCCGAGCGGCTCGATCACTGTTTCCGAACCGTTTCGCTCAATTCTTCGATCGCCCTTCGCAGCGTGTCGATTTCAAGGCGTATCGCACGCAATTCATCGGCGGTCGACCGTACAGGAGAACCGATCCGCCTGCCCGCCAATTCGAGTTTCGACCCTCGCCCCAAGGTTTGCAGCCGAATCGAATCGACCTCGATACCTCCGATCGCTGAAATTGCCTCAGCGACCTTGCGTGCTTTTGAATCGTCATCGACAACGACTTCGATCTCGATTTGATCCCGCTGGATCCGGACGCTGATGGCTGCCTCTCCGCTGACGTCGGCAATGGCTTGTCGAATTCGAATCGAGTCATCAAGAACGTTCGGTCTGCGTGGCGGATGGGCAACGACCCGCGGCGCCCGAAATCGCGCCGGCGTAACGGGTGGCTTTGGTTGCTTGGACACCCACGCGGGTGTGATGAACACCAACATTTTTTTGGGGCTCATGAGAGTGACCGTCTTGCCCGAAGTCACCTCGATGGTGGTTTCGATGAACTCCTCGGCAAACGAACGAATAACTTCGCCACCCTCGATCTCAATGTTTCGTTCTTTGTCGGCGGTCACCCGCGCACACTTGATTGACAGTTGCATTCGGTCCGGGTCTTCGACACGCTCCACTTGGCACTTGAGCGTCAATCCAGGGCGTGGCGTGTCGGGATCCAACTCTTTTCCGGGCGGAACCGGCTCGACCCGCTCACCCACTTCGATTTGGGCAGTGCGGCCGGCGCGTACAACCATTTGAGGTCGTGATACAACCCGGGCATGACCATCCTCGATCATCCGCCGCAGAAAGGTCTCGGCGATTTCGGTCTCAACTTCCAACGTCGAGCCACCCTGCATATGGGAACCCTCGGGGAAAATTTCCCGGATCAAATCTTCGATTTGTCCCGCTCGAGAGTCGTCCACCACCAGGACTTGGAACCGTAGATGCGCGTTTCGCATCGGTGCTGCGGCGAGCCGTGGAATCGGTGCGATGACGTTCGGTGGTTTCGGCGCGGTCGATTTCCATGGTACTGGCGGCGCCGGCAAATCGAGTGGAAACACCGGTCTGGTAGGTGGATCCTGGGCCACCACAAAGACGGGCAAAGCAAGAAACATTCCAGCAACGATGATTTTTGTTGTGTCCATCCTGAGTCCGATTTGCGTTTTCTTATTGATGGAACAATTCCGTTCCTCCACCAATATGGGTGGTTTGACCGTTTTGATCAGCTATATCTAAACTTACCGCGATCGGTAAGGACGCCCCATACCGAAATTCGTTCGCCAGAGCCCTCATGCTCGCAAACGTTTATCTGATTGACTTCAGATTCTCGCCCCCCACGCCCCTTCCCCGCCCAAATCGGTGATCTCACACCGACATCCTCGCATTGGAAAAATGCGGAGGCCCAGGAGATTTCAGATGAAGTGCCTTGGTAATGGTCTAAGTCGACGCAGCTTCCTTTACGCCGGTTACGTCGGCGGGCTCGGTCTTTCACTCGCAGACATGCTGCGTGTTGAATCGCAAGCGGAACAGAAATTCTACGAGTCGAAGGATGGAACGGCGAAGTCGGTCATTTACATCTTTCTTCCCGGAGGGATGGCCCACCAGGAATCGTTCGACCCCAAGCCTTACGCTCCGGTCGAGTATCGCGGGCCCATGAACTCAATTGCCACGAACGTCGAGGGTGTGCGCTTCAACGAGCTGTGGAAGCAAACCGCAACCGTTGCTGACAAGATCGCGGTTTGCCGCAGCATGACTCACGGCGAGGCCGCTCACGAGCGTGGCACGCACAACATGTTCACCGGTTACCGACCGAGTCCGGCCCTCGCATTCCCGAGCATGGGCAGTGTGATTTCGCACGAGTATGGTCCGCGTAACAACTTGCCGCCGTACGTTTGCGTTCCCAACCAACCCAACGAATTCGCCGGCACCGGATACCTGAGTTCATCCTATGCCGGATTCAGCCTCGGAGCCGACCCTGCGGCTGGTGACTTCAAAGTCCGCGACCTGAATCTGCCCGGCGGCGTGGACGAGAATCGTTTCACGACGCGACAGGAAATGTTGAACGTTGTGAACGATCACTTTCGCAACACACAAAAGTCCGATTCGCTTGACGCGGTCGACACGTTCTACGAGCGTGCCTACGCGATGATCAATTCTCAACAGGCGCGTGAAGCGTTCGATTTGAACAAGGAAGATGACAAAATTCGCGACGAGTACGGTCGCAACCAGGCGGGGTCACGGTTGTTGCTTTGTCGCCGCATGGTCGAAGCCGGTGTTCGGTTCGTGACAACGACCTACGGTGGCTGGGACATGCACGACAACATTCAAAACGGCATTCGCGGGCAGGTCCCCCCGTTTGACCAAGCCTACGCGACGCTGATCCGTGACCTGGATCGCCGCGGCCTTCTCGATTCGACGATGGTGGTCATCGCCAGCGAATTTGGACGCACGCCGAAAATCAATGGCACCTCCGGTCGCGATCATTGGCCAAAAGTTTTCAGCGTCGTGATGGCCGGCGGCGGAATCAAAAAGGGAATCGTCTACGGATCGTCCAACGCGACGGCGAGCGAACCTGAGGAGAACGCCCTCACCGTGGAAGACTGGGCGACCACGATTTATCACTGCATTGGCATCAACGCCGACAAGGAGCTGATGGCGCCGGGTGACCGACCCATCGAAATTGTCGACGGCGGTAAAGTTCGCAAAGAGCTGCTCGCCTAGATGCATCCCTCGACGGGCCAACGTCCGTTTCACGTTCTGATGGAGCCAAACATGTTGCTTCGTTGTGCCCTGATGGGCATCACGCTCGGAATTGTTGCAGCCTTGCAACCGCTCGAAGCTGCTTCACCGCGGTTGAGCACGATTTCGCCACGCGGGGTCCAGCGCGGTGTCGAGCACGAAATAACGTTCTCGGGAACGAACCTCGCCGATGCGCAGGAGATTTTTTTCTACGATCCCGGTTTCGAAGTCATCGAAGTCACCGGCGACGGCAATACTGCGAAAGTGAAGATACGCGTCGCCCCCGATTGCCGGCTCGGCGAGCACGTCGCCCAGGTTCGCACCGCCAGCGGCATTTCTGATTACCGAACGATTTGGGTCGAAGACCTGCCGGTGGCCGAAGAGGTCGAACCTAACAGCGAATTCGAGGCGCCTCAGGCAATCGAGCTGAATCAGGTCGTCAACGGAAACGTGGCGAACGAAGACGTCGATTACTACGTCGTCAACGCCACCAAAGGACAGCGTATCA
Organism: Rhodopirellula sp.; assembly: GCA_024644085.1. Classification (GTDB taxonomy): domain Bacteria; phylum Planctomycetota; class Planctomycetia; order Pirellulales; family Pirellulaceae; genus Rubripirellula. The sequence goes on along the minus strand of JAHELS010000155.1, from coordinate 8,170 downwards.
CGGCCGAAATCGTAGCGATGCGATTGAGTACGGCAATGTTTGATCCGTACGTCGCGATTCTCGACGAGAAACGTTTTGAACTTGCCACCAACGACGACACAGCTCTGGCGCTGCAAGACGGATTTGCGTCGATCATCGCTCCGGAAGACGGAAAATACATCATCGAGGTCCGCGAAAGCGCCTACGCGGCCGGGAACAACTACCGGCTTCACGTTGGCACTTTTCCCCGCCCCAAAGTCGCATTTCCGGCGGGCGGAAAAATGGGCGAACCGATCGATGTGCGGTTTCTCGGCATGCCCACCGGTGAACACGTTCAAGCGATTACGCTGCCCGCAGAAGAGGTAACCGACTTCGGCGTTTTCGCAGTCGATGACGGCGGCACGGCACCGACGCCGAACGACTTCCGCCTTTTCGAGCACGGCAATGCGTTTGAACAGGAACCCAATAACGAGATTGCCCAGGGGACGCCCGCGGAACTTCCTCTCGCACTCAACGGAATCATTCAAGAACCGGGCGACGTCGATTGCTTCAAATTCGCGGCCAAGAAAGGCCAGGTATTTGAAGTTGAATGTTACGCGCGAAGAATCCGCTCGGGTCTCGATCCGGTCATGAATCTTTACTATGCCGACGGACGGGGTATCGCTGGTAATGATGACTCCCGCGGCCCCGACAGCTACATACGTTTCACCGTTCCTGAGGATGCCGAGTACGTCGTGCGTGTCACCGACCATCTCGGTCGCGGCGGACCCGACCTGGTCTACCGTATCGAGTTCCAGGGTGTGAAGCCGACTCTCTCGCTGGGAATCCCGAGAACCGAACGCTACGGCCAATTTCGACAGCAGGTCTTTGTACCCAAGGGCAATCGATTCGGAACGCTTATCAACGCGACTCGCGGCAATTTCGGCGGTGACCTGGTGTTGCTCGGTGAAAACCTTCCGCCCGGAATCACGATGCATTGCGATCCGATGCCGGCGAATCAAACGGCGATGCCGGTCGTCTTCGAGGCGACGGCCGACGCGCAGCTCAACGGCGCGCTGGTCGACTTCATCGCCAAACATGCCGATCCGGCGCAAGATATTTCAGGCGGGTTCCAGAACCGCGCCGACTACATCATCTCGGCACCCGGCCAATCGCTCTATCGATGGAAAGATGTCGACAAGTTGGCGATGGCTGTGATTGACGAAGTACCGTTTCACATCGAGATCGTCGAACCGAAAGTGCCGCTGGTTCGCGACGGATCGATGGAAGTCAAGATTGTCGCCAAGAAGAAGGAAGGCTGGGATGAACAAATCAACATTCAATTCCCTTACCGTCCGCCGGGAGTCGGTGCATCGAGTTCGGTGAACATCCCGAAAGGCCAATCCGAGGTTCTCTATCCGATCAATGCCAACGGCGGCGCCGAAATCAAACATTGGAAAGTCTTCGCCTTGGGGACCGCCGCCGGGATGTGGGCGTCGACACAACTCGCACCTCTCGAGATCGCTGACGCCTTCGCTCGGTTCGAACTGCAGCGGACAGCGTGCGAACAGGGCCAGCAAGCCCAGGTGCTGTGCAAGATCAACCACACGACCCCATTTGAGGGCGAAGCGAAAGCGGAATTGCTCGGAATACCGCCCAAGGTTTCTGTCGAGCCGTTGACCTTCACCAAAGACACGACCGAGTTGACATTCACGTTGAAGACCGAAGGTGACAGCCCCGTCGGGAAGCACGGACTGTTTTGTCAGATCACGATCCCGCAAAACGGGGAATCAATCGTTAGCCGCGCGGGCAACGTTGAACTTCAAATCGACAAACCGCTGCCGCCTGAGCCAAATCAACCAGCACCCGCGCCCGCCCCGACACCTGCGGCCACTCCCGCACCGACACCTGAGAAGCCGGCCGAGGCGCCCAAGGCCAAGCCGCTGACCCGACTTGAAAAACTACGGCTTGCTGCGAAACAGCGGCAAGAAGCAAAGAATTCCGAGTAGCAATCGGCTCGTGACCGGCATCTCGCCGGCGCGTTCCTTGGTCCGCCCAAGCTGCTCCCACCAACCCCAACGGTTATCTCCATGTCATTTGCGTTCCCGCGAGCCACGTTCGCTCTCGCCGCGACTGCATTTCTCGCCGCTTCGTCGTTCGCTGCCGAGCCCGCACCCGATTCGGCGGCGGTCGAATCAGCGGCGGCGGCCGAAGTTCGCCCCGACGCGGGCGAGTCACCCGTTTCGATCAACGTCTACCCTCCCGATGTGAACTTGACGACGGCGCGTGACCGCCAATCGATCATTGTGCAATCGGTCTTTCCGAGCGGCATCACGCAGGACGTTACCGACCAGGCGAAGCTGACGCTCAAAGACGGTCAACTGGCCCGTCTTGATAAGAACATTGTTTATCCGTCGGCCGACGGTGCTACCGAGCTGACGATCGAATATGCCGGACACAGCAAGACGGTCCCGATCGTCGTCAAGGATGCCGCGACACATCCGGCGATCAGTTTTCAACTCGATGTGATGCCGGTGTTCATGCGGGCCGGCTGCAACACGGGTAGTTGCCACGGTGCGGCGCGCGGGAAAGACGGTTTCATGTTGTCGCTGTTCGGATATGATCCCAACGGCGATCACCACCGCATCACACGCGAGATTCCCGGCCGTCGAATCAATCTGGCCATCCCCGAGGAAAGCCTCTTGATACAAAAATCGGTCGGCGCCGTGCCGCACACCGGTGGCAAACGGTTTGACATGGACAGCGAGTATGCGGACACGCTGATGCAATGGCACCAATCGGGCGCGCCGAACGACTCGGGTGAAATCGCCTCGGTCACCAAGGTCGAAGTTTTTCCCGAGGCCGCCGTTCTGGATGGCCAGGGAGCGACCCAGCGTGTTTCGGTTCGCGCCCACTATTCCGACGGGACCGACCGCGACGTCACCTCGCTGGCCGCGTTTCTTTCCAATAACGATAACTCGGCACCCATCTCGCCCGAAGGCATCGTCGAGGCGAAGAACCGCGGTGAAGCTTTCATCATGGCCCGATTCGAGACGCACACCGAAGGCGTGCCGTTCATCGCGCTGCCGAAAGATCTACAGTTCGAGTGGGCGGGTGCCGAGCCGCTCAACTACGTCGACGAATTGATGCATGACAAGTTTCGAAAGTTGCGCATCAACCCCTCCGAAGTCTGCACCGACGAAGAATTTCTGCGACGTGCATCGCTCGATATCGTCGGAATGGTTCCGACGGTCGAGGAATACGAGCGATTCCTCGCTGACGCCGATCCACGCAAACGCGAAAAGCTCGTCGATGAGTTGCTCGAGCGGAAAGAGTTCGTCGAGATCTGGGTGATGAAATTTGCGGAATTGCTGATGATCCGCACGACCCAGGAAATCGCCTACAAGCCGATGCTGCGGTATTACAACTGGGTCCAGGAAAAATTGGCGAACGATGTGCCCATCGACCAGATGTGCCAGGAGTTGTTGGGGGCCAGTGGTGGTACCTTCGAGAACGCGGCGACGAATTACTACCAGATGGAAACCGACCCGTTGAAGGTCTCGGAAAATGTAGCCCAGGTTTTCATGGGAATGCGGATCCAGTGTGCCCAGTGTCACAACCATCCCTTCGATCGATGGACGATGGACGACTACTACGGGTTCGCCGCGTTCTTTTCACAGATCGGTCGCAAACGCGGCGAAGATCCTCGCGAAACAATCGTATTCAACAGCGGCGGCGGTGACGTCAAGCATCCCGTTGGCGGACGCGTCATGGCACCCAAGTTCCTCGGTGGCGAAGTCCCCGAAGTCGCCGGCAAGGATCGGCGTGTTGTATTGGCGAAATGGCTTGCCTCGGCCGAGAATCCTTACTTTGCCAAAAACTTGTCGAACGTCGTTTGGGCTCACTTCTTCGGTAAAGGGATCATCCAGGAAGTGGATGATGTCCGGATCAGCAACCCGCCGGTCAACGGGGAGTTGCTCGATGCGCTGGCCACGAAATTCACCGACTACAACTACGATTTCAAGGCGATTGTTCGTGACATTTGCAACTCGCGAACCTATCAATTGAGCACCGCGACAAACGCGACCAATGCGAAAGACGATCGGAATTTTTCGCATGCGGCCCTGCGGCGGGTTCGCTCGGAAGTGTTGCTCGACGTGATCAGCCAGGTCACCGAAACGAAGAACAAATTTGCTGGACTGCCGCTTGGAGCCCGAGCGGTGCAGATTTCCAATGGCAACACGAGCACCTATTTTCTGACCACGTTTGGTCGGGCTGAGCGAGCTTCGGTTTGTTCCTGTGAAGTGAAGGTCGAACCGAATCTCTCGCAGGCGCTGCATCTGTTGAATGGTGAGACGTTGGCCACCAAGATTTCCCAGGGCAAAGTGGTCGAAAACCGTCTTGCAGAAGGCAAAACGCCCGAGCAGATCGTCGAGGAACTTTACATTCGATGTTTGAGTCGAAAACCGACCCAATCCGAATCGGATCGAATTACCAAGTTGGTCGCGTCGGCCCCGGACAAAAAGTTGATCCTCGAGGACACTTTCTGGGCGCTGCTGAATTCACGCGAATTCTTGTTCAATCACTGATGGTGAAAATGTCCCATTTGAATCTTTCGTTGCGAATTGTTTCCAGTGCGATTGCCGCATTGGTGGTGACGGTATCGTCGGCCGAAGAAAAAAAGCCGCCGAAAATTACCTACGACGAACACGTCAAACCGATCCTCCAACAGAAGTGCTTTTCCTGTCACAACCAGGACAAGAAAAGTAGCGATCTCGATCTGACTTCCTACTCGGCGTTGATGGCCGGTGGAGCCGCGGGCGATGCCATTGAGCCGGGTGATTCCGGCGCGAGCTATCTGTACGAGTTGGTCACGCACGCGTCCGAGCCGATCATGCCGCCGGAGTCACCGAAGATTCCGGATCCGATGATCGAAACGCTGCGCAAGTGGATCGACGGCGGCGTCCTGGAAAACTCCGGCAGCGAGGCGAAGGTATCGCAGAAGAAAAAGTTCGACCTTGCCCTTTCGGCGCCGTCGACCGAGCGGCCATCCGTTTTGCCGATGCCTGGCCGACTTAGCCTGCAACCTCATACCCAGGCGAGCGCGACCACGGCCGTCAATGCATTATCCACAAGCCCGTGGGCACCGCTTGTTGCCGTCGGCGGGCACAAGGAAGTTCTGCTGTACAGCACACAGAGCCTCGAGTTGGTTGGTGCCCTGGCGTTTCCCGAAGGCACACCGCGCGTGTTGAAGTTCAGCCGCAATGGCGGATTGCTTCTGGCGGGCGGGGGCGTTGGAGGTGCCAGCGGTCGCGTTGTCGTTTGGAACATTCGCAGTGGCGAACGAATCATCGAAATCGGCAGCGAATTGGACGAGATCCTGGCGGCAGACATCAGCTCCGACCAAACCCTGATTGCACTCGGTGGTCCACAACGTGTTGTACGCATCTTCTCGACCGAAACCGGTGCGTTGATGCACGAGATCCGCAAGCACACCGACTGGGTGACGGCCATGGAATTCAGCCCCGACAGCGTGCTGTTGGCGACCGGAGACCGCAACGGCGGTCTCTTTGTGTGGGAAGGATGGACCGGACGCGAATACCTGACGCTCAAGGGGCACACCCAGGCGATCACCAGCGTTTCTTGGCGCAGCGATTCGAACATCCTTTCCTCGAGCAGCGAAGACACGACGATCAAGCTCTGGGAAATGGAGAACGGTGGCGAGGTCAAAAGCTGGGGAGGTCACGGCGGCGGCGCCACGTCGGTCGAATTCACTCGCGATGGACGATTGTTTTCGACCGGGCGTGACAAGGTCGCCAAACTCTGGGACCAAAACGGAACCCAACAATTGGCGTTCGAAGCGTTCGCAGACCTGGCCTTGCGCGGAACCTATTGCAACGAAACCAATCGAGGAATCGCGGGTGACTGGAGCGGCGAGATTCGTGTCTGGAACGCCGCGGACGGCAATCGTCTAGGCCTGCTCAGCATGACTGCGCCGACTCTCGAGCATCGCCTGACCGAGGCGACTCAATTGGTTGCGACAAGGCAAAGCGAGTACAACCCGATCGCCGAAACCTACAAAGGTGCACAAGCGGCTTTTGACAAGGCCCGCACCGATTTCGAGTCGGCTCAGCAAAACGCAATCCAAGCCAAACAAGCGGCCGATGCTGCCACGGTGGCGCTCGCAGCCGCAAAGGAAGCACTCGCCGCCGCCACGAACGAACATACGACGATCAGCCAGCAAGCCGCCGCGATGGCGAAGGGCGTCCCCTTGCTGAAAGAAGCTGCGGAAAAGGCTGGCGCGGCCGCCGCACAATTGCCTGACGACGCGAATCTCGCCGGCACGGCAAAGTCACTGCAAGAAACGGCCGCCGGCAAGCAAACAGAACTCGACCAACTCCAGAAAACGGCTACCGAAAAAGCCGCCTTGCTGCAACAGGCACAGGCGACCATGACGACGGCGCAGGCAACGGCCACCGAAACCGCCAACAAGTTGACTTCCGCCCAGCAGGAAGAACAAAAACTGATGCCGCTGGTGCAACCGGCCCAGCAACAGGCAACCGCCGCGAAGCAGGCCTTTGATCAAGCATCCACCGCGCTCGCCTCGGCACAGCAACTCGTCAATCGTTGGAATGATGAAATTGCGTTTGCGAAGCGAATGGTTGAGTTGACGGCGCAGCAGAAAGCGACGGCCGAGGCATTGGCTTCCGAAGAGGAAAAGAAAGCGGAGCTCGATTCCGTCACGCTCAACGCTGATGCGGCATTGGCGATGGCGAAGACCGAACTCGCCGCCGGACAATCTGAACTCGAGTCGAGTCAAGCGGCATACAAGGCCGCCTTGGCCGAGGTCGAGAAGGCGAAGCAGGCGCAAGTCGCCGCCGGGCAGGCGAGAGACCAGGCTGCGACGATGGAATCACAATTGCAAAAGCTGATCGCGAAACTTCAGGAGACGTCCGGGAAAGCGAAAGAAGCGGTGGAATTGGCCAAGGAGGATGCGCAAGTCGCTGAAGCGGTTGCCAAATGGCAGGCGCTAATCGACGGGAAAGCGAAAATGTTGACCGCAGCCACGGAGGATCTCGCGGTCAAGACAAAGGCGGAACAAGACGCTGTGCAACACGCCGTAGCAATGGAGAAGGCATCCGCCGAGGCATTGGCGGCCCAGCAGGCGGCACAAGAGAAAGTCACGCAGAAAACGGCCGCGATCGACCCATTGCAACAAGCGGCAACCAAGGCCAAGCAGGCATCGCAATCGGCGGCCCAGGCTGTCGCTGAAGCTCAACTGAAATTGGATGATGTGCGAACGACGATCGCCGTCGCCCAGGGACTTGAGCCCGCTGCTTGATTCCCGTACCTGCGGACTGTTACTGACTCGTCGCGGCGTCGACCCATTGCTTCAGCTTCGCTTCGGTTGACGCGTGCTGTTGCTGGCCTGCGAGGTTGGTGAACTCCTCGGGGTCTTCCTGCATGTCGTACAGTTCGACCTCGTCGTTGTCGTCGCCGTAGCGTATCAACTTGAATCGCGATGTACGGACCATGTTGTTGCTGACGTCTTTGTGCGTACTGAGCGCCGGCGTGGTCCACGCACGATTGGGTTCAGCGATCAATGGCCCAAGGTTCTGGCCGCGGATTCGCTCGTCGGGCAATTCGATCCCCGCCATGCTGGTGACAGTGGGATAAATGTCGGTCAGGGTCACTGGGCGAAAGCACCGTTGTCCGGCGGATTCACGGTGACGTGGATCTGCGAGGATAAAGTTCACATGGGCGCCATCGTCCCAAAGTGTGAACTTGGTTTCATGCAGTTTTTCGCCGAGGTGGTACCCGTGGTCGCTCCACAGAATGATCATGGTGTTCGCCGCGAAGTCACCTGCGTCGAGTCCGTCGAGGAGACGTCCAACCGCGCGGTCGGCCACTGCACAGCTGGCGAAATAGTGTCGCAGCATCTGTTTCCATCCACGCAGGTCACCCTCCTCGGGTTCGATCTTCTCTCCGTGCCGCAGAATATCGACGAAGCGATCCTTGCCGATGATGGGGTGACCATTCTCGTCGACGGCCAACCCGCACCAGCGGTACGCTTCATCCGGCAAATCGCCCGCGTCGCGGACGAACTCATCGAGAAGTTCACGCGTCACATTCATTTCTTCGACAGGAAATAGATCGAGCAGGTCCTTCGTGGCGTAAAAGGGCAGATGAGGTCGAAAGATACCGCAAGCAA
>JAHELS010000402.1 GCA_024644085.1 Rhodopirellula sp. | reverse complement strand
CCTTCTGCACTAAGATTGGCGACGGATGGAATCACCTTCCCGGAAACCGCATATTGCGAATTACCCAACGCGTTGCAGTCGGTCCATCCAGGCGTCCGTTGGACACGACGCCGTCATACCCGGTTGGCGAGTTCCTGCGGGTTTCGGACTTTCAATCCGTACGAAACGTACCCGTTTGGATCAGGTGGTCAGAGCATTCTTTCCTATCGCTGTGGATTCCCGACCCGCAGCAGCTTTCCGTACAGGAGCGACTACCTTTACCGGACCGCGTTTCCGGCCTGGAAGGACCGCACGATTGGCGTGCCCGAAGGCTTCCGCGGCGCGCGGTGGCAGAGCGATTGCTGCTTCGACTAATCCGGGCGGTGCCGGGGCTCCGGACCAGCAAATCGAGTTGGGTGCCGTCGTGCTGGTCGCGGTCCTGATCGATACGCTCAAGTGACGCAGTGCGACAGCCAAGTAACGCGACGGTGATGTCGCATCGTCGGGGTCATACCGATTGTACCGCTACGCGACGATACTGCAGCGGACTCGAGGGCTGCCCCGCACGTTACGGGTTATTCCAATTTTGCAATCGGCGCCGTTCTGTTGGCCACCCGTAGGGCGATTCGTGCCGACATAGCCCGCAGCACCGTGAGATTTTGACGCTCCGATTCGAGATGTCTTGGTTGTGAGCGTTGTGACGACTCGACCTTACAACGACGAGTCGCCTCGTCTGGGGGTCGATAAACACGTCGTCGGAGAGGCTCCGTTGGAGCCGAACTGCACCGATCTGGCCAGCAAGGATGCTGACGTCCCATTTCGGTACCGACACACACGTACGCGCACTGGTCCACCCGGTTGCGGCGAGAATAAGTCAACGGCATCAACCGCGTTCAAGGACGACCGCAATGATGATCTCAAGGTTCAAGAATCGCTTCGCGCGCATCGGCTTCGCCTGCGGCATGATGTTGGTCGCACAAATCTGCGACGCTCAGAATTACGAACGGTATCGCCCTAAGACGATCGAGTTGATGCCGCGGCCGAGCAAGGTCACCAAGGGGGACCTTCCTCCGATCGAAGGCAGTGATCGTGTCCTGGTCGATTCGCTCGACGCGGTCATCGTGCTGGACAATCCGCACAAGGTGGACCCTGAGAACGCCTACGCGGACGCGATGGGGGTCATCATTGACTTTGACGCCGCCGGATCGTTGGTTCGCAGCGAGGGTTTTCGTTGCATCATCGACAAGTACCTCGGCGGTCCCGTCACGCTTCGGCGTTTGAATGAATTGTCCCGCGACGTCATTCGCTACTACCAGAAGCGGGGTCAACCGGTCGTTGACGTTGTAATTCCCGAGCAACGAGTGACCGCGGGATCGGTCCAGATCGTCGTGATTGAATCACGAATCGGCTGCGTCGAAGTCCAGGATGGATGTTACTTTGACGGGTGTGACCTGGAAAAATGGGTCTCGTGCACTCGCTCGGGCTCGCGGATCTACGAATCGGCACTGACCAATGATCTATTCTGGCTGAACCAAAACCCCTTTCGCCGAGTCAACGTCGATTTGAGACCCGGTTGCGCCGAAGGAACGACCGACATCGTGTTCGAGGTGGACGACGTCAAGCCCTGGAATGTCTACGCGGGCTACGATGACACCGGAGTTCCGTCGTTGATGCTCGAGCGGTTGTTCACCGGTGTGATCTGGGGCAACGCGTTTGGCCGCGGCGGATTACTCAGTTACCAGTACACGGCGGATGCAGATTTTCGGCACCTGCACGCCCACGCGGTCTCCTACCTTGAACCGCTCAATCGAAACTGGAGTTTCCAATCCTATGGAAGTTGGGCGGCGGTCGATCCGATTTCTGTCGTTGCGGTCACCCAGCGCGGCGAAAGCTGGCAGACCGGATTGGGGCTGGTACGCCACCTGACCAAGACTCGATGCACGGATACAAGTTTGTCGTTTGGCTTCGATTTCAAGTCGACCAACAATGATCTCGAATTCGGCGGCGCCAACGTGTTCAATTCAGAAGCTGACCTGGCACAACTTCGCATGGGTCTTCGCTCGGTGCAACACTACTCACGGGACGAGTACCGATTGTTCTCGGTCGATACATTCGTCGGCCCCGGAAGTGGGTTCACGTCGCATCATAACCGCGCTGCATTCAATACGATCCGGCCCGATACGACGACCGATTACATCTACAGCCGCGCACGGTTCGAGAGATCGTGGATCGGCAACCGCGGCCTGCAACTGGTTGGGCGTGCCGCAGGACAGATTTCGTCGGAGCGGTTATTGTTCAGCGAAACTCTTGGGTTCGGCGGATTTGATTCCATCCGCGGCTACAATCAACGTGCATTTTCGGGCGATCACGGCTGGATCACAAACCTCGAGCTTGGCCCCAGGCCGTGGCGATGGTGTGGCCACGGACATCAGCAATCGTTACGTGTTTACACCCTGTTCGATGCAGGTCAGGCTGTGATCGAGGATCCCCAGCCCACCGAAGTACGCGACGAGGTGCTGTATAGCGCGGGGGCCGGATTACGATGGTCACTCGGTGACCGGACGAATCTTCGAGTCGATTACGCCTACGGGTTCGAGGACTCGGCCTTCTTCAACGAAGGTGGCCGCGTCCACGTCGGTCTGGTTTCCGTTTTCGGACCACGCCCCTAGAAAGAAGCCTCGCCATTCTAGGGCCCGCTCGCGCCGCTTCGCCGCTTGGCGATGCGGCGGCATTGTATCCGCGGCTCCTGTTATTCGAGATCTTCGGAGACTTCCAAGGTCGGTGCGGCGTAAAAGATCGTTCCTACGTTTCTTTGAAGCAGCGAATAGACCGTCCGGAAATAGTCCTCGTACCGCGTGAATCGGTCATACGTTTGTTCCTCACCGAGCCCCCCGGCACCGGGGAAAATCAAACCGAGCGTAGGGTTATCCAGGTAATCGACGATCTTGTCGATGATGGCTTGCCGTCCCGCGATCGTGGTCGGATTGAGTCCATCGAAATCGACTCCCGTTGCGTCGATCAGCGTTGGAGTGCCTGGCGCGAAGAGCGCGCCGTTGCGAAGTTCGATGAAGTTGCCGTTCTGTCCGTAGAGCTTCGTGTCATTCAGAGTGTTGCCAGCCAGTGACAGCCCGGGGCCATCAAAGACCAATCCATTATCGTTGGCCGAGGCTCCGCCGTTGACGGTCACACCGTTGCGGATCGCGATGCGGAGAGTGCTTTCTTCGCTGTCGTTGGTGAACTGCAATCCTGTATCGCTGGGTCCGTTGACGACCAGCCCGTTGACGATGATACGTCCGTCAATTCCATCGTCTAGCTGGTCGACTTCGAGGCCGAATGCGCCGCCATTGATTTCGCCGCCGCGAACCAAGACCGCCCGGTTGCTATCGACGTTCGCGATCCGGATGCCGCTTGAGCTGCCATCAACGTTGATTTCGTTGTTGATGTAGGCGACGCGAACATCGTCATTGATTGAACTTTCGTCCTCGTGACGAATGCCATCCCCTCCTGCGTCGATCCTGTTGCCACGGACGAGCAAAACCAGCGAACCATTCAAATCGCTTTCAATCTCGATCCCGTCTCCCTCGCTTTCGATGCGGTTATTCAAGACCAAAAACCGGCCATCGTTCATGCTCGCCACATCAATGCCTTCGTCGCCTGCAACCAGGTGATTTCGAACAATCAAGATTCTGGCGTTGTTCATGGTGTCGTTAAACAGAACTGCATCGATGGAATCTGCTTCGATGCGATTGCCGGCAATGCGTACCGAGGCGTCGTCAATGTTGTCATCGAACGCAACGCCA
>JAHELS010000154.1 GCA_024644085.1 Rhodopirellula sp. | reverse complement strand
GTATCTTGACGTATCACGTCGTTCCAGGTGCCGTCATGGCCAAGGATGTCGTCAGTCTGCAGAAGGCAAAGACAGTTCAGGGCCAGAACATTCGTATCAAGGTCGACGAAGGCAAGGTAAAGGTGAATAACGCCAACGTGGTGAAGACCGACGTCAAAAGTTCCAACGGCGTGATCCATGTCATCGACAAGGTCATTCTGCCACCAAAGAAGAAACAGAAGAAAGAGACGAACTAGTTTCTATCCGGTTTCTTGTAAAAACATCAGCGCCAGCCACATGTGTGGCTGGCGTTATTCTTGCCAATAGCCGTTGATCGCTCTGCATTTGGCCTGCGGAGCGAACCACGGTGATAAAGATTTCATCACCAAGTGTTCTGCCATGCTCAAACGCCTCCTCTTAGGGTTTCTGGTTGCCGTCACGGTTCTTGTTTCTTCCGCCCAAGCTCATACGCCGGTCGAGTTTCTGGAAGTTCTACAGGGCGAGCCTTCCAATTTGATTGAGCACGGCGTCGAAGTGAAAAGTTTCTTTGACGAACAAAAGATTCCAACGGAGTTGAAAGGGCCGTCTCACTTCGCGCTCGCCGTCGGTTGTATGAATCGAGCGGTTGGCAAAGAGAGGGCGTATTTGGCTTGGTACAAAATCGTTAACGCCAAGAGAGAGGTTGCCCGGAAAGTAACGGTGCTCGACCCGATCCGCGGATCGGAAGACGCAACAATGACAATCGGGTCAGCGGATTACTTCTTGTCGCCGGCGCAGCGGATCAGCACAGGGCCTCCATCGGAAATCCCGCATGGATTGGATCATTACAAGGCGTATCGCATTCTCGATGCTCCATCGCGCGAGCTGGAGGTCAATCTGACCGGAACTACAGGGCCCGCGAACCGGCGCATTGGTAAGCCACTCTTTCTCTGTGTCGCCGCCGAAGAATGGCATCACGACGAGCATTTCCCGGCGTCGCACCGTAAAGCCTGTTTCGTGGTCTACGAATTGGACCCACAGGATCGTTCCGAACAAATCAGCCTGATTGACCAATTCGGATTGAATCAGATCAACACCAGTAAGAGCCGCTGGCTTTGCGTTCACGCAATGCTTTCGAGCAAGACCTTGGATGAATGACCGTCGATGGTTGCCCACCTTTCACACGCAGTAGGAAGCGGTTCATCATCCGTCCGATCAGCCAGGTCACTTCGTTGGACATCCTGCTGGCGGGATGAACAAGCCGGAAAGCTTGAGCTGCAGAGATCGATGCTCGTATGATGGCGTCTTCAGCGCTAATTGCGATTGGTCGGCAACAAGCTGCTTATCCGCCAATTCGCTGGATTGCCTGGATCCGAGCGACAGTGCTCGCTGCTGAGCGGGCTAAACACTGTCCCGTAAATGATGAAAGGCAAATTGGTGAGCCGACGACGCTTGCCGCGGCCGCAAATCTGAACTGTTGTCAACGGAAGGCCCGACGCTAGCGCGTTCGGCTCACATTTGCGGGACAGTGCCTAGTCTTCTGTTTTCGCGGCGAACCTGCACGCGATCAAAAACCTGACCACAAGCAGATAGTGGCACACTCTTTGCACTGCTTGAATGTGCGGACAAGATTGAGGCGTAGTCTGCTAATTGAACGATTAGCGTTCATGACATTGGTTGAAAAACGATCAGCCTCATCACAACAAAACGCTGAACGGAACGACAACTCATGGCTACTGCGACCAAATCTGTATTTAAACGCGACATCCTTGAAACCGACGCGCAAGGCGAGACAACCGCTTTGCTGCAATCTAATTTGGTCAACTTGATTGATTTGGCTTTGCTGTTAAAGCAGGCCCATTGGAATGTTTTGGGCCAAAACTTTCGATCGGTTCACCTGCAACTTGACGAGATCATCGAAACAGTTTGCCAAGCCAGTGACGACGTTGCCGAGCGAATCAACACGCTTGGTGTCGCTCCGGATGGTCGCTCCTCGACCGTTGCCGAGTCGAGCAACTTGGCAAGCTACCCCGAGGGCTTTCAAGAAGTATCCGAGACGTTGTCAAACGTGGCGGACGCGCTGATGACCACGATCGAATCGCTTCGAGACGCGATCGGCAAACTGGGTGACTTGGATGCGGTCAGCGAGGACCTCTGCATTGGAGTTTCCGCTGGTCTGGAAAAGCATCTCTGGATGGTGCAAGCGCAAGAAGCGTAATGGGTCTACCGGCCCGTTGCCGGTTGAAAAACTTGTCTAACCCGTCATCTACGCGTGTTAGAAAGAATCGCAAGGACCAACGCGTCGTCCTGTTTAATCTGGGACGCCACGCTCAACTTTCTCTCGAAATCTAAGCTGGAACCAAAATGAGCAATCAAATTTCCCACCTTCTTTCGCCGCTTCAGTGGGACGGTCTGTCTTTAGCGAATCGCGTCGTCATGTCCCCGATGACACGCGCACGTGCCGGCGAAGAAATGATTGCCAACGAGTTGATGGCCAAGTATTACGCTCAGCGGTCGTCCGCGGGACTGATCATCAGCGAAGGCACATTCATCTCGAAAGAGGCCGTCGGCTGGTGGCAGGCTCCGGGCATCTGGTCCGATGAGCAAGTTACTGGCTGGAAAAAGGTGACCACCGCAGTCCATGGACACGACACGCCTATGTTCCTGCAGCTTTGGCATACCGGGCGGGCTTCCCACAGCGACTTCCTGGACGGCGAGCCACCCGTGGCACCGTCGGCGATCAGACATGCCGGCGACAAGATTCGGACCTCTTCTGGCGAAAAGAAAGCGCACGAAACGCCGCGCGCTTTGGAAACCGATGAAGTTCGCCGTGTCGTCGATGATTACCGCAATGCCGCAGAGAATGCAAAACTGGCTGGCTTTGATGGGGTCGAAATCCACGCGGCGAACGGGTACCTGATTGATCAATTCCTGCAGTCAAAAACGAATCATCGCGTTGACCAGTACGGTGGCACCGTCGAGAACCGATTTCGCTTTCTTCGTGAAATTGTCGAAGCGTGCAAAGACGTTTGGCCGTCTCAACGAATCGGCGTCCGAATCTCACCTAACGGTAGTTTCAACGACATGGGCTCACCCGACTATCGCGAAACATTCACCTACGTCGCTGAGCAATTGAGTGACTACGAGCTTGCATTTCTCGATGTCATCGACGGACTGAAATTCGGTTTTCACAAACTCGGTGAACCAATGACTTTGGAGGAATTTCGCGGCGTCTATTCCGGTCGCTTGATGGGCAACTGCGGGTACGAGCGTGAGGATGCAGAGCGTCGGATCGCGGACGGCCACGCCGATTTGATTGCGATTGGTCGTCCGTTCATCAGCAACCCGGATTTGGTCGAGCGATTCGCCAATGACTGGGAGTTTAATGAGCCTGCCAAAGCGGATGTCTGGTATTCCTTCGATGCGAAGGGTTACGTGGACTTTCCCAACTACGAAGAAGCGCAGCAGGGCGAGTTGTCCGAGTCCGTGCGATAACATTTTGAATCGACATGCCTTGCCACCGAAATTCGGCGTTGATCAAGGTGTGCGCAAGCAGATTACTGTTCGTTCACAAATCAAATGCAATACTCGGCGTCGGCGCAATGCCGACCAGCTCTGAATTTGCCAGGCGGTGGCGGAGTTCGAGGCGGTACCGAATTTCTCCGTCGAATCCTGTCTAGCCCGCGAGTTTCACGGGATCACTTGCGATAGCGTCGCGAATTTCGATAGCTTGAGACTTGACGGCCTCGGTACGATCTTCTGCTAAGCCGGGACGGACGCGGCATGTTTCCATGTCGCTGCCGATGGAGTCAGCTGCTCGTGCATCAAGAAGGACCGTATGCGTTTCGCTTTCATCGTACTGATGCTGTTCGAATCGGTATGTTGCATTGGCCAGCAACCACAGCCACAACTGGAACCAAATGTTCTGTTGAGGGAGATACCGGCTTCGGTTCCGTTCAGGACTTGTGATGGAATCTCAGAGGAAATCGAACTCTCGCGATTCAAGAGGCAGGCGTTGCAGAGTGTCTCGCTCTCGGGCGGCTACACGCACGATGTGGGCGGAAGTGGATTGAGCAGCAGTTATATTGATCTGTCTGTCGGCTCGGGCATCCCGCTCGGTAGCTTCGATAACATTGTTGGCGTGAAGCCCAAATTCCGCGTTGACTGGATCGACGCCGATCCAAACATTGACATTCCAAGCGAGCTGTACCAGTTCGAGCTTCAATTCTTCTATCGCCGACCGATCCATGATCGCTTGTCCGCGATGGCGATCTTTTCACCGTCGGTGCGCAGTGATCTCACGACCAGCGACAATGCGTTTCGTGTTTTCGCACTGGGACTTTTGAACTGGGAGTGCGTGCCGGACCGACTGACGCTTTCAGGTGGTGCAGTCTACCTGGGACGAGCCGACCTGCCGGTGTTGCCGGCCCTTGGAATGATGTGGACGCCGAACCGGATGACAAGACTCGATTTACGTTTTCCGACATCCAAGCTCTCCCGTCGACTTGCCAAGGACGGAGGACGAAGCGAAACGTGGACATACCTTTCAGCCGGGCTTGGTGGGAACACTTGGGCTATTACGCGCGACACAACGGCGACAGACGAGGTATCTCTGAGAGACTTCAGTCTGAGGCTGGGAATTGAAAAGATCGTTGACGGCGGCGGAGGCTGTTTCGCGGACGCGGGCTATGCCTTCAGTCGGCAACTGGAATACGAGAACGACGATTCGGAGGTGAAGCTCGATGACGCGATCTTGTTTCGCTGCGGCTGGAGCTACTGAATCGGATGGGCAGGTCGAGAGTTTCCACCGGCCATTCTCTGCTGAGCTATCAACGATCGTGTGTGTGTCATTTTTGCGGCCGTCACGAAGCTCTCAGGAAAGACGGCCCGATTCCCTCGTCGATTTCTCACTTCGGGCGGCTCAGTTTTTGGTTGGGAGGTTACTTTCGATGGGACCGATGTAACTCTTGGCGACGACAATGTCATCGAACCAAATCTTGCTGACATGGCCGCGCGGCGACTTGGTGATGTAGCAAAGCAACCAGACGAAATTCAATTTCAGCTCGTCGTCGGATCGCCATTGAAAACCCTCGAACGGCTCGCCCGATTCCGGAAACGTTAATTGCTCTCTCCCGCCTCGATCATCGTCCCAACGAACACCTTCGCCTCCCTGTCCCGGCAAGAATTTGTCGAAGACCCATTTGCCCGCCGGCGCTCCCCGGCGCAGATGACTTAGCAACTTGCCGTCAAGCCACAGGGCCATTTCGCCGTTTGATTTGCCGGTGTCATTGGTTTTCATCATTAACTCCAGGCATTGCCACCGACCCTTGGTCACTGCGGCGGCTGGATCATGAATGAACGAATTTCCCCAGCATTGGCCGCGCGGCGGGCTTCCACGCATCTCCATCCAATACGAGTAGTAATCCCAACGCCACAATTCGCCGAACGGTTCCACTCCCGTCGTGAATCGTTCATCTCCACGCGGTCGCGATCCCGCGCCGCCTTGTGGCCAGCCGGTGGAAGGGTGGTAACCGCCGACATGAAAAAAGTGATGAATCGGTGCGCAGTCGCGGTCAAATTTGACATAGAAACGATAGTGCAGTTTCTCGAATCCGCCATCGAGTCGCTGATACAAATGCGCGCCCGTGCTCTGTCCGCCCACGTGCGTTACCAACAGCGACTTGCTTCCGTTACGGGCCAGGGGAGTGTCACTGGAGAGTGATAACTCACTCTCGTTGGCGACCGATTCCCAACGGCCCTTCACAGAGCCAATGTCGTCATCAAAACTCTCGCTGAAGACGACGTCCGGATGCCCGTCAATTCCGCGATCCTCAGGATGCTCGGCTGCGATTCCCTTGGATCCATCGAGTAAGGGTTTGACATTGTCTTGAGCTACTGATGCCACGGTTGTTAGCACAGAGACGAGCACGCCGAGAAACTTGATGGTTGATTTCATGCATACATTCTAACGCTCAAGAGAAGACGGCCATCCATATTGTTGATTGTGTTGGTGAAAAACCATTCAGCGAAGTCGCCCGAATGATTGTCCCGCGCGGTCCAACCTGCTCTGAATCGGTGCAATGTCGCGTCGCGAGACTGGAACACTGATGAAGAGCAAGTGACTCCCGTGCACGATCGCCTTTCACGTGTCTTACCTGGACTTCTTACCTGGACTCGGCGCGAAAGTGCTCGGCGTCGGTCTTTGGCAGCCAGCCGACGAGTTCTTGCTTTGCGGCGTGATACGTTGGGACATCTGCCAGATTGTGCCATTGGTTCAGGTCTTCCCGCATGTCGTACAACTCCTCGCCTCCGTCGCTGTAACGAATGTAGTGGTACGCCTGCGAACGAATCGCGTGGTTCACACCGTGCCAATGCGGCGAATGGGTAATGATCGCCGGATACGGCCACGGGATCGTGGGATCGCGCACCAGTGGCGCAATGCTTCGTCCGTCCAGATCATCCCGCTGGGGAAGTCCACAAAGATCAATGAGTGTCGGGTAAAGATCAATGAGACTGACGGGGCGAACGCAGCGCGTCGCAGTTTTCGGTTGTCTCGCATCGGAGTCAGTGCCGCCGTCGCCGGCGAGCTCGCTCGGCAGATGAATGATCAATGGCGTTCGTGTCGCGGGTTGCCACAGCGCGGATTTTGCGATGTGATTCTTCTGGCCCAAGTGGTAGCCGTGGTCACCCCATAGCACGACGATCGTGTGGGGTACACCTCGGATAAGCCGAGTGGGCCGGGTGCAAGGTGCCTTTGCCAGGCACAGCGATCATTATGCCGTGAAGGTCGTGGCCCATTTTGTAACAGTTTGAATCAGTTGCGAATTGTCTCGTGGATTTCGGATTTCGATTCGGTATCCTCTATTTTCCTCTTCAGCGGCTCTGTTTGTGAGCTTCGCTGGAATTAACAGTTTTTTTTCGTGATGAGCATGACCTTCGATCGTAGCGAAAGTCGCCCAACCGGCGCAATGCCTCGGGCAGACCAAGACTTTCAGCCGCTGCCGAAACTCTTGACGAGTTTCGCTACGGGTGCTGCGGCGTTTTTCGCTTTGATCGCGATGGCTCGGATGTCGCATGCTGAATCGCGCATTCCCAACGTCGTTGTCTTGCTCGCGGATGACCTTGGGTGGAAGGATATCGGTTGCTACGGCGGACCTGTTCGAACGCCAAACCTGGATCGACTGGCCAGCGAGGGAATGCGACTGACCGACTTCTACTCTGGCGCAGCGGTTTGTTCGCCGTCACGAGCCGTTTTGCTCACCGGACGCACGAATCTGCGATGCAGTATCTACAGCTGGATCAACGACCATGACCAACGCATTCATCTGCCCACGAGTGAAGTGACGCTCGCGGAGTTACTGAAAGCCGAAGGCTTCGCAACAGCACATTTCGGCAAGTGGCACCTGGGAATGCCCTCGACGCAACATCCCGATAAGCCGACCCCGTCGGATCACGGCTTTGATGATTGGTTCGCGACGCCGAACAATGCACAACCGAGTCATCGAAACCCCACGAACTTCATTCACAACGGAATTCTCGTCGGCCCACGGAAAGGCTACGCTTGTGATCTCGTCGTTGATGACGCCGTCGGCTGGCTCGACGCTCGATCCAACAAAGAAGCCCCTTTCTTTTTGAATGTTTGGTTTCATGAACCGCACGCGCCGCTCGCCGCACCAAGTGGATTGGTCCAGCAGTACGGAGATTCGCTCGATTCCGCGGCACTTTACTCCGCGACGATTGCGAATACCGATCGGGCGATCGGACGCTTGATTGAGAAGTTGCACAAGGTTGATGCGCCCGAGAACACCATCATCATCTATGCGTCGGACAACGGCAGCTACCGAAGCGACCGTGTCGGCAATCTCCGCGGTACGAAGGGATCCAACTACGAGGGCGGGATTCGAGTCCCGGGAATTTTCTACTGGCCGGGACATATCCCGGCCGCGTCGGTGACCGACCAGCCGGCCGGACTCGTCGACATCGTCCCGACCGTTTGCGGGCTGCTTGGTATCGTCCAAACATCGACCCGACTTGATGGAACCGATCTTTCCGATTTGCTGACTGGAAAGACAACGAAGGTCGTCCGCGAGCAACCCTTGTTCTGGGGATTGCCTCTGGCCGGACCAGCGTTCGCGATTCGCGCCGGCCGCTATGCAATGGTTGCCTATCGCGACGGCGAAGTCCCGAGAGATAACGAGGCCATCGCTGTTATCAAAACGAAAATTGAATCGACTCTTCGAGACAAGGGTGTTTTTGGGACCGAAACAAGGGGAAGTACCTTCGCGAAACAACTCTTCGAAGGTTTTTCCGATTCCGATGCTGAAAGGCTCCGTGGTCAATTCATTCGGTTGAACCAGTTCCACGAGTCCTGGATTCCAACCATCAAGCAATCAAAACTCACCAGGTTCGAGCTCTACGATTTAGTCGCCGACCCGTCGCAGCAGCGCGACTTGTCGATTCAGATGCCACAGGTTCACCACCGCCTCAAGTTGAAACTCGAGCGATTGGCATCGGATGCGATGCGGGAAGCGTTCGATTGGTCGTCCAGCCAAGCTGCCCCGGTCGAACCAATGGAGGCCGGCGAAGGCAAGCAGGCCGAGCCTCACGTTCACCGTCTGCAGTTCACTTCACGCTCACCCTTCGACGCATTCTTGTACGTCAACCGGATTCCAGCCGAAAGGGAAGCGGATGAAACTCCGGATGACCTGGCCGGGCGAATTCTGGGTCGATTAGCAAACCAGGAAGGAAGGATCCTGGTGAAGCTTCCACCGGGAATGAATCGACTCGCCTACGAAGGTTTCAAGATTGCTTTGGAAAGCGGCAATGATCTCCACCGCGGGCGATGCTTTGCGTGCCATCGTTTGCCCGAGCTTGGTCACGCGACGGCGTCACCGCCGATCCCGTCGCTGCGCAATGCTTCGTTCTCGCGCGATCAATTGAGAGAGGTCATGGCAAGTGACTCGCATCGCGAAATTCGAATCGACAATACAGATTTCCATCGTTTGCACTTCTTGTTGCAGTCGCTGTCGGATGTCCCGGAAGAGAGTTTCCGGGAATTGATACTCAATGCGACTGTGCTGGACACCTCCGGAGAACCACAATGATTCGTCGTTTGACCTCACTGATTTTCCTGGCGTTGATCGTCTTCGTCGAGGTCAGCGTGCTATCGGAAGATGCGATTGCCGCCGACGGGACCGGTCATTCGATTGGTGGGCGCGTTTTGAGTTCATCGGGTGCCGGAATCGAAGGCGTCATGGTGTCGGCGATCGACGATGAACATCGAAAATGGATCTCCGTCTTCACTCAGAGTGATGGTTCGTTTTTGATCACTGGCCTGAGAAACGTTGACCATAGCCTCCGCACTCGGTTGCTGGGCCTTTCGGACGAATGGTTCAGCAGCGTCATGGCGGGGGTCGAAGACATGGTGATTCGAACGCGTCCGGCTGTAGGCGAGGAGTTGGAAGTGCAGCGTCCGGCGAGCAGCGCGTTTGGCATGCTTGCCTTTGACCACCCGCGCGACAAGTTGAACTTCAAAATGATGTGCGCCTACTGCCATCAAATCGGGACCGTCGGTTTTCGCACGCCCGAAGAACCGGTCGATTGGGAAACCATGATTCGGCGAATGGATGGTTTTGGGGGTTTGTATCCACACACTCAAGACACCATCATCGGGCGGCTGATGGCTACCTACAAAGACAATGCGGTCGAGAAATGGCCGACCTTTGTTCCCCCGCCGCCGCCGACGGGGCTTGCGGCCGCAGCTACAATCACGATGTGGGAGATGGACGAGCCGCTGCAAGGTTCCTTTCACGACTTGGAGATCGGTCGTGATGGCAATGTCTACGCCGTCAACATCAGCAAGCATCGCATGATTGCGTTGGATCCGGATACCGGAGAGCAAACGCCGTACAAGTTTCCGCCACGAACGTACGGTCCGCATTCGATCGAGAGCGCCAATGACGGAAGTCTTTGGACGACGATGTGTGCCAGTGGTCAAATGGTTCGATTCGATATCGAAACGAAACAGTTTGAAACTTACAGCAGCGCCGAGGCACCGAAGCGGCGCGGCAACTATCCACACACGTTGCGAATCAATCCCCAGGATCCCGAAGGATTGATCTGGTACACCGACGCGGGTTCCAATTCGTGCTTCTCAATCCATCCACAATCACACGCGGTCAAAGAGTACAAGTTGCTCAGTGCCGGCCAGGCAATCGGTGCAGGACGCGGTGAATCGCGCGGGATCACGCCCTATGGCCTGGATTACTCGCCGGTAGATGGCATGATCTGGTACTCCAAATTGAACGCGAACCGGATCGGCAGAATCGATCCCAATGCGGATGACGGAGACATTAAAGAATGGAACCCGCCGTTCCGTGGCCCCCGGCGTTTGCACGTTGCTCCCGATGGGATGGTTTGGGTTCCTGGATTCGGCTCGGGGGTGTTTGGCAAGTTTGATCCCAACACCGAAACGTGGACCGTCTATGAATTGCCGGACGCAGAGAATCAAATTCCTTATGCGTTGAACGTTGACAAGCAGGGAATCGTCTGGATTTGCGGAACTGGTAACGACACGATCAATCGTTTTGATCCGAAGACCGAAACGATGGTCGATATCCGATTGCCAACCCGCGTTTCCTACACGCGCGAAATCGAATTCGACGACGAAGGCAATGTGTGGACCAGTACCTCCGGGCCAGCGCGGCATATGGAAAGGGGTGTCGGTGCGGTGATCAAGATCGCGCTTCCAAAGACTTTGCCTGAAGACGGGGGCATCCGGCTGGCCGCCAAAACATACGATGGCAGTCATGACGTCGGTAATCTGGCCACGGCCCCGACGATGAAAAAAACGCAGTCGGACAAGATGGCATTATTCGCGAAAATCGATCGACTGGAATTGCCTGAGGCCTACAAACCTCAACGGCATCAGCAATACGTCGACGCGGTCATGGCAAACCTGCCCGAGAATCGACGCGGACGTATCGGACGGCTATGGAACGAATTTCGAGCGTCGAATCCCCAGCGCAAGAATGATGGCCAGATGTTTGTTCGAATTCTTGACTACGTCGTCAGCGAGCCGATTGGTTCCAAACCGGAGCGACGTTTCATCAAGAAATGGCAACACCACCACTTCGGATCGGCTCCCGATCAAATCAATGGTCGATCGATCGAAAACGGCAAGCTCGTCTACGAGCAAGCCGCGTGCAGTCGATGCCATACGATTGGTGGACAGGGCGCCAAGTACGGACCCGACCTGACCGACGTTACCAAACGTTTTCGCGGCAACAAGTTGTTGCAGCAAATCGTCAACCCCTCGACCGAGATTCACAAAGAGTTCCAGACCCAGATGATCCTGGTCAACGACGGGCGTCTTTTGACCGGATTGGTCATTGAAGAAGGCGACGATCAACTTCGACTGCTGCCCAACCTGCTCAAGCCCGAGAAAATTGAAACGATCGACAAGGCTTCGATCGAACATCGGCGGATCGCCGACGTTTCAACCATGCCCGAAGGATTGCTGGACACATACACGGTCGACGAGATATACGACCTGCTCGCGTTCCTGCAGTCGCGTGATGAGACAACGAGATGATACGGCAAACCAATCGTTGCGAGAGTCGTCAAGATTTTCGGGCGGGGAACGAAACAAGCGCGCGGCGGAAAGTCTTGACGACTTTCGCTACGGAGTTTGGCGACTTTCGCTTCCTGCTGGTCGCTCTTCTGCTGGCGCTCTCGAACTTCGCGCATGCTGATTGGCCGCAGTTTCGAGGCAACAATTCCGACGGTCTCGGTACCGGTGCGCCTGCGGTTGAATTCGGGCCTGGCAATAACGAGCTGTGGAAGACAGCGTTGCCGCCCGGCCACAGCTCTCCTTGCATCTCCGGGAAACGGATCTTCTTAACATCCTACGACAAGGACGTTCCCTCGGTGGCGGTCGTTTGCCTGGACCGCGGGACCGGCAAGACCCTTTGGGAACGTGAGATCACCGTCACCGAGCTGGAAGAGGGACATCCATCGTTCAATCCGGCAAGTAGCTCGCCTTGTTGCGACGACAAACGCGTGGTCGCCTATTTCGGTTCGTTGGGCTTGGTTTGCTTTGACTTCGAGGGGCGGCAACTTTGGGAGAAGAAATTTCCTCTGGCGGCATCATTCGGCGGCAATGCGACCTCTCCCATGATTTCCGGCGAGAACGTGATTCTGTATCGAGGCACTTACGTCGATCATTTCCTGCTTTGCCTGGACAAGGACACGGGACGGGAAAAGTGGCGTGTACCCCAGAAAGAGAAGTTCACGGGAGAGATGGCCTGCACAGCCTGCCCGATCGTGGCGGGGAACAAGCTGATCTGTCACACCGCGCGATCCGTCCAGGCCTTTGACATCGACACCGGCGCACTCATTTGGGTTGCGAAGTGTGCAACCACTGCGACCAGCACTCCGATCCTGGCTGACAATCAAGTCATCGTGGCGGCGTGGAACAAACTGGGGGAGCCCGATTTGCGTCCGCCTTTTCCGAGTTTTGATGAGTTAATCGCGAAACAGGATCAGGACGGCGACGAATTGATCGGCAAACGCGAATTCCCTACGCTTTGGATTTTTCACAGGCCAGAGGGTGCCGAGGCCGCGATGAACGGTGCACCGGTTTCCTGGAAGCATGCCAACAGGAACGGTGATGCGAGGATCGATCGCGAAGAATGGACCAAGACGATTGATGAGTTGGACCAATTCCGAGCCGGCTATGAAACGCACGGATTGATCGCCATACCGCTCGACAGCAAAGGATTCATTGGAGCGGATCAAGTTCGCACGCTAATCACCGACGGGATTCCAGAAGTACCGAGTCCCGTTTTCGACGGCACCTACGTCTACATGGTGAAAAATGGTGGACTGTTGACCTGTCTCGACGTCGCTTCCGGCGAGACAGTTTATCGCACGCGCACCCGTGGGACAGGAACCCACTACGCATCGCCGTTGATTGCCGATGGTCGGCTTTATACCTGTTCGGGCAACGGTCGAATCAGCGTCCTGCAACTAGGCGAGTCGCCTCGGATCCTGGCCGTCAACGATATGGAAGATGGTGTTTTTGCGACTCCGGCAATCATTGACGGTGTGATCTACGTGCGGACACATTCCGCAATGTATGCCTTTGCGGAGACCAGTGAGTGATGTGTGCGTCCTCTCGTCGCGAAAGTAGTCGCGGCTTTCGCCAGCCGTGTCGTCCATTCGACAGTCTTAACGACTTCCGCTACATAGGATTGGTCGTTGCTGTCGCGGCCATATTGTTGTTCGGGGGTACCCTCCATGCGACTGAGTTTCCTTCCGCAACAATCGCTTTCATCCAGGAATCTTGTATCGGCTGCCACGACGCCACTACAGAAACCGGTCTCGACCTCAGCTCACTGCGATACGACCTTGAGGATGAAGAGGTGTATCGAAAATGGATCCACGTTTTTGATCGCATCGAGCGCGGTGAAATGCCTCCGCCATCCGAGACTCCGCCAAGTGAGGAATCTCGTGCCGCAGCGATGTTGCAACTCAAAGCGGAACTCCATCGTGTGAACCGACGTTCGCATCAGACCGTTGGACGCGTTCCTTCACGTCGACTCAGTCGCAAGGAATACGAGCACACACTTCACGATTTGCTCGGGATCGGTGGCGACCTGGCGAAGCATCTTCCACCGGAAAACGAATCCGGATCGTTTGACGTGGTGGCGGCCACCCAGGAGATGTCCAGCGTTCATGTCCGCGGACTGCTGATGGCAGCGGATTTGGCACTCGACGAGGCGATTCAATTGGGAAAGAAGCCGCCGATGTCAAAGCGGGAGATTCGTTATCTGGATTCGCCCTACATTCAAATGTGGGTCGACCGTCCGGTTCGCCGTGGCGGTGGCACGATCTTCAAAACTGATCAGGACGTTGTCACATTTCGAGGTGAGAACTACGTGTTTCGCTCCGACGCCAGCGGCTTTGTCCCGCCGGTGGCGGGGAAGTATCGCATCACGGTCAAGGCCGCCGCGCACCAGCCGCGGTCTTCCATCACGCTGAGTCTCAAACGCCAGAACGACCAGCAGGGAGAGAGCGAATTGTTTGCGGCCTGGGATCTTACCGGCTCCGATTATCGAGACGTAGAAACGACCACCTACCTTCGTCCCGATGATTACATCTACGTCAGCGCCGACGAGTTGGAACCCGCACCCGACGGTCGCGTGATCTATGGCGGCCAACCGGCCAACACGTTTGGTGGCGAAGGGGTTAAGATCCGTCGCGTTACTGTGGAAGGTCCATTGGAAACCAGTTGGCCCCCGGAGCGGACAAGAAAATTGTTCCCTGGAATCGGGTGGAAGGCCTCAAGCGAACAAAGCGGAGACTCTCGGCCCAAACCGGTCAGCGACGCAACCGGAAGTCTCGACGACTTTCGCTACTATCAGCCAGTCCTTTCAGATTCACCGATCGAACACGTTCGAAGCATCGTTGCCGAATTTGCTGAGAGAGCATTTCGGCGCAAGGTGAGTGACGAAGAGATTGATTCACTGACGGCGCTGGCCAAGCCAAGCCTCGATGCCGGCCGTGACTTCGTTGATTCGGTTCGGATTCCCCTTCGAGCCATTCTGGTCTCACACGCCTTGCTTTTTCATACGGGAGAAGCCGGACCACTTGACGATGGCGCGCTTGCCAGCCGACTGTCGTACTTCCTGTGGCGCAGTCTTCCGGATGAAGAATTAACTGCACTCGCCACCGATGGTCGGTTATCCAACCGTGAGACGCTCGCGAAACAAGTCGATCGCATGTTGAACGATCCCAAACGTGATCGATTCGTGCATGGGTTCCTTGGTCAATGGTTGGAACTCGATCGGATCGACGCGACGACGCCCGATGCTTATCTGTATCCCGAGTACGACGACGTACTTCGACGAGCGATGCTGGCCGAGACCCGCGAATTCTTCTCCCATTTGATTGACGAAGACCTTCGTGC
Organism: Rhodopirellula sp.; assembly: GCA_024644085.1. Lineage (GTDB taxonomy): Bacteria > Planctomycetota > Planctomycetia > Pirellulales > Pirellulaceae > Rubripirellula. The sequence goes on along the minus strand of JAHELS010000154.1, from coordinate 404 downwards.
CGCGAACCTTATCGATTCCAACTTCACGTTTCTCAATCGCCGACTTGCTGAACACTACGGGATCGAAGGTGTCGAAGGCGAAGCCATGCGAAAAACCAAGCTTGATCCAACGAGCGTCCGTGGCGGCATCTTGACGCACGCGTCGATTGCAAAAGTGACCGCAAACGGAACCGTCACGACACCCGTCAAACGAGGGAATTTTGTTTTGACCAATCTTTTGGGACTTCCACCCAACCCTCCTCCGCCCAGCGCCGGATCGATTGAGCCGGATACACGTGGGGCAACGACCATTCGCGAACTGCTCGAGAAACACCAGAGTGCCGAGGCGTGTGCCGTTTGTCATCGACGCATCGATCCACCCGGGTTTGCAATGGAGTGTTTTGATCCGGTCGGCAGTTTTCGAG
>JAHELS010000401.1:2148-3800 GCA_024644085.1 Rhodopirellula sp. | reverse complement strand
CCGTCCACACTGGGATTATTGCGTTCTACCTTTCGTCAGGGAAAACGCCAGAGAATAATGTCAAGAATCTTTGCTAATTTGAGACTCCTGGCGGCAATTATTCTTTGATGAGTGACGATTCTATTCAGTTCGACGACCACACGCTCGCCGTGCAGACGCTGTTTGTGCAGCATCAGCAGGCGGTGCTGGCGTATATCCTTACGCTGGAGCCGGACCTGCATGATGCTCAGGAAATCGTGCAGGAGACCTTCGTAACGACCAGTCGTAAAGCGGCGACGTTTACTGTCGGGACCAACTTTCTGGCGTGGGCGTGTGCGATTGCCCGCTTCAATACGCTGCATTTTCAAAGGACGCGCAGCCGCCGAAACGCACGGTTGGCTGAGGATGTCGTCGAACTGCTGGCGGAGCACGACAATGATGACTTCTCAGTGTTTCAGTCGCACGTTACGACGCTCAGGCGATGTCTGCAGGAACTGGCTCCGAAAGCTCGCGAGTTGGTCAACCTGAGATACCACGCTGGAAAGCTCCCGGAGCAGATCGCCGATGAGGTGGGTTGGACGGCCAATTCGGTACGCGTTGCATTGACTCGGGCTCGCAATGCGATGCGGGATTGTCTTGGGCGAAACGAAGAAGAGGAGACATCATGAACAAAGAACGTCTCGATGAACTGATTGACGCCTGGCGCGACAACGATCTGTCGGACGAACATGCCGAAGAGCTGAACTCGCTTCTGCGCGAATCGGAAGATGCTCGTCGAACGTTTGCGGCCGACGCTCGCATGCACGGGCTGTTGCATTGTGCGGTTGCCCAAGAGGCGGTTGAACGTGTCGCGGCAGGGCCGATTCCCGATCAGCCTCGCACGCCGTGGACGGGCATCGCGATCGCGTTGTGCGGGCTCGCGGCAGGAATTGTCGTTGCTATGGTTGCGTGGCAGCGTGGTGGGTCGGTCTCATCAGCGAAACCTGACCCGAGCATTCGTGTCGCGGAACTGCGATATGCGGAAGACGCTGATTTCACCACCGCGCGACAGTCGCCAGATCGCGCAGTCGTTGCCGGTAGTCGACTGGGGCCGGGCGTCTATCTGCTCAAGCAGGGCTTTGTAGAACTTAACTTTTACGGTGGAGCTACGGTCACGCTTCAGGCTCCGGCGGAGATTGAGCTTCGCTCGCAGCGTGAAGCCCGCCTGTTGAGTGGACGGCTCACTGTCGAAGCGGGTGACTCGGAAAGATCATTCCTACTTCACACTCCGGTTGGCGAGGTCGTTGATATCGGAACTCGTTACGGCGTTTATGTGGACGCTGCGGGGGTAACTGAAACCCATGTCTTTGAGGGACTGGTTGATGTTCGGCCGGCGTCTTCCAGCGCTTCCATACAGCGGATCGAAGCCAACTCCGCGATGCGAATCAGTCCAGCGGGCGAGCGGGAGTCGCTACCGATGGACGCAGCGACGTTCCCTCAACCTTCGCGGCAGGTCGGCAAAGTGTTGCGTCACGCCGGCTTTGAATCGGACACGGCACTCCGGATCGGAGATGAGAGCCAAGCGGCTGTCTGGCACGGTGACGTTTGTCGAATCGTCCGCGAGCACAAGTCGGTGAAGCCGTACGCGGGCGACGGGATGCTGCTTTTTCAGTCCACGGGGCGCGATATCGAAA
>JAHELS010000401.1:0-2138 GCA_024644085.1 Rhodopirellula sp. | reverse complement strand
ACACGTGCCTCGCAGTTGTCGCAGTGGATCGATCTGACGCCGTGGCGAGACGCGATTGCCGACGGCCGTGTGCAGGCAAAGCTGACGTCGCGGTTCAATCGTGTTGCCGGCAATGCGGACACAGACTCGCAGTTCAGTATTGAACTGGAATCGTTCGAGGTCGGGACAGATCAAGCTCATCATCTGCTGAAGTCGCGGCGGCTCGCACGTTCGCGGACCAGTCACCAGTTACTAAGCGACAGCAATCCGGCATCGTGGGAAAAGCTCGAAGCGTCGTTGACCCTTCCGATAGACAGCCGCTGCATCAATGTCATGATCCTGGCATTCGAAAACGTCGTGAATGACGACGGAGCGAACGAGGAATTCGATGGCCACTTCGCGGACGATCTACACTTTCAATTGCTGATCGAACCTGCCTCGAGTGAAACCAAGTAAGGAAGATTAGCATGAAACGACAAAAAGGCAGTTGCCAGAACCATCGACAACTGCAGTCTCATTCACGTCGCGATGTGCTTCGCATTGGTTCGCTCGCGTTGGGTGGATTGACGCTGGGCAACTTCTTTCGGATTCAATCGGCTCAGGCCGATCAGAAGTGGTATGAGTCGAAAGAAGGTCCGGCGAAAAGTGTGATTCAAATCCGGCTTAGTGGTGGAGTCGCGGCGCAGGAATCGTGGAATCCGAAGCCGGACGCCCCGGCGGATTATCGTGGGCCGTTTGGCGTAACGAAGACGTCGATTCCCGGCATCGTCCTCAGCGAGACGATGCCGCAGACCGCGAAAATCGCCGATAAGCTCACCGTGGTGCGTTCCGTGGTCGGCGCGATCCCGGATCACGGTCAGGCGATGTATCACATGTTGCGTGGTTACAGGATGACGCCCGCGATTCAGCATCCGACGGTCGGGACGGTAGTGAATCACGAGTTCGGCGGGCGTGGCGCCCTGCCAGGCTACGTGGCGATTGAAAATGCGGGTGAAGAAACCGGTTATCTGGGCTCGCATTTCGGTCCGTTTGCGACGGGAGGCGACCCGGGGAGCGGCAATTTCGAGTTGCGGGATATGACCTTGCCTGACGGGCTGAGTTGGGAAGCCTTTGAGTCGCGCAAGAAGATTCGCGACGCGATCAATGCCAAATTTCGCAAGTTGGAGAGCGATCCCGCGCCGCTGGACGCCTTGGATTCCTACTATCGCCAGGCGTTCGAGATGATCAGTTCCGACGCGGTAAAAGACGCCTTCGATCTTTCGAAAGAGCCGGAAAAACTCAAGGATCGTTACGGCAAAGGGCGCTTCGGGGCGAACTCCGGTTCTCAAGCGGGGATGCGGATGCTGCTGGCACGGCGCCTCGTCGAGGCCGGAGTGCGATTTGTATCGTTCAGATACGGTGGTTGGGACCATCACTCCAACATCAAAGGGGAGTTCGAAGTGCAGATGCCGGCATTCGACAACGCGTTCGCAACGCTGATCAATGACCTGGATGAGCGTGGATTGCTCGACAGCACGCTGGTCTGGGTGGTTTCCGAAATGGGGCGCACGCCGAAGGTGAACATCGTGGCGGGCCGGGATCACTGGTCGCGCGTGTTTTCCATCGCCATGGCTGGCGGCGGATTGAAGCGCGGTCTGTTCTACGGTGATGCGGACATCACCTCATCGGAGCCTTCCCGCGACGCGGTTCCGCTGGCCAATCTGCATGCGACGATCTACAAGCTGATCGGCATCAATTCGGACAAGGAGCTGATGGCTCCAGGCCCGCGACCGATGGAGATCATTGATGGCGGCAAACCGGTTGAGGATCTGATTGCCTAGTTTTTCGACAAGCGAATGGGGACAACTGAATGATTTGTATTAAATACATTTTGAAACCACACAAATTAACAACCGAACTTTCACAACCAAATGAATTTGAATCAAAAAATTCGTTTGTCCCCATTCGGTTGTCGAAATTGAACTACCTCGTCCTGGCGCTGGTCCTTTTCCTCACCGCGTTCAACCTGGCGCTCGCCGCTACAACCGCAGACTATCTCATGCCAATGGCTGTGGAGCGGGGCCGGGATGTGGAGGTGATCCTTCACGGTAATCGCCTGCAAAACATCGAGCAGGTCCTGTTCTGGGACGAAGGCATCACCTTTCTCGGCTCCGAACCGG
>JAHELS010000153.1 GCA_024644085.1 Rhodopirellula sp. | reverse complement strand
TCGCATCTACCTCTGCATCAACGATGCTGGGATCGACGGCGTATCACCAGCACCTCCAACCCGCACATAACAAAGGAACTGGAAATGAAGATTTTGAAGATTGCTGCCGCACTGCTGATGAGTTTCGCAGTCGTCGGATGCGACGAGAACGCTTACGAGCAAGAAGCCGACGTGCTTCGCGAAGCGACCCAACAGCAGGCTGAGAATATCCGTGAATCGGGTCAGCAAGCTGCTGAGCGAGCCCGCGATGAATCGCAGCAGGCTGCCGAGCAACTCCGTGAACAGACTGAGAACGCTCCCGATGCGATTGAAGATCGCGCCGAAGAAACTGCCGACGCACTGGAAAACCGTGGCGAAGAAACGGCTGACAACATCGAAGAGTCGACCGAAAACAAGGCCGATGCAATCGAAGAGCAAGGTGAACGTAAGGCAGACGCACTCGAAGAGGTGGAAGTCGAGTAAGCCCGATAACTCTGCGTGATGCAACAATAGCGGCGGATGTCCATGGGTGTCCGCCGCTTTTTCTAATGGTCCGTCCAGCGTCGGCATTGACCACGACGACATCGATGGATGATCATGGGCGACTGATGCAAGACGTACCGACGCACGCAAATCTGGCGATCACAAATCTTTCTACGAGCCCACAATTATGTCCGTTGCCAATTCTGCTGCCCCAAATGCCGCTCGACCCTGCGAGATTGAAACGCCTGACGGTCGCCTGCTCTATGCGAGGCGTTGGGGCGAGAGAGATGCAAGCCAGCTTTTTGTTGTTGTTCATGGCGTTGGCGAGCATACCGACTCGTACGAAAGTTTCGCTGCGGAGATGACCCGGCATGGCTGCGCCGTGCTGGTTTACGATCAACATGGGCACGGCTACAGTCCCGGGAGGCGTGGCGCGGCACCCGGATTGCGGACGATGATCAATGACATCGACGTTGCAATCCAAGCCGGCCGCGAGAATTGGCCCAATGCCACGCCGACGCTGGTTGGTCACAGCATGGGAGGTAATATCGTCCTCGCGTATTTGATGACAGCGTCTCACCCCCGACTGCGCGCGGTGTTGACCAATCCAATGCTGTTGCCGCCCAATCCACCGACGCGATACCAAATCATTTCTGCGCGGATCACATGCAAGCTGTTTCCCTGGCTACGTGTCTCCGATCCGCCCGATCCTCAGCAATTGACTCAAGACCCTGAAATGATCCAGGCTATTGTCCGGGATCCGGTGATCCATAGTTCCCTTGCGGTAGGAATTGCAACGGAGCTGTTGTCTCAGGGCCAATGGCTGTTGGACAACGCACAGCTGCTCAAGGACGAAGTGCTCGTCTTGCTCGGCGATGACGACGACCTGACCGACCAATCAGCCACCCGCCGGTTTGCCTCACGCTCTCCGTTTTGCACCATCAAGTCGTTTTCCGGCTTGCGGCACAATCTGCTGATGGAAAAGGAGCGCGAGGTCGTTTTTCAAGCGATGCTTGATTGGGTCAATGCTGCGGCCGTTGCGAAAAACATGGGCGGGCTTAAGGCAGCGGCGTCGTTGCGCTCTGCCTCGTGAATTGGTCGCTTCGCAAGCCGGCCGGGCAAACAATTCGGCTCGATCGCAATTGCTGGCGTAGAAGAGAAGTCATGGACCTTGAATGCGACGCCCACAGTCAGGCGTCGCACTTGATCCATGCGGTATCACCTAAGACTTGACCGAACGATAGACGTCCGTCGACATACGACGCGACGCGATCCGCGCGACGCCGACCAGTGCGCCTGAAAGGGCGCCCCACATCAACGCATCTTTCCAATCGACCTCGTGTGAGGCGGGATTCTTTGGCGGTTCGCGATCGAGCGTCCTTCGCCATCCCGCCATCAGAACCTGCCGAGTCAAAAAAGCTGCTCCGGCGGCAGTGGCATACGCGATAACCGACTCCGTCTGCGAAATACCGGCGTTTTCTCCGTCCGGGGCGTCCCCGGTTCCCGGCAAACGGTCTCGCAGGTCTTCAAATTTTTCCTGAACGGTATCGATCATCGGGTCCCTCTCTCATTGTAGAAATCTCGGAATCGGCGTCCGCGCGTGCGAACAGCCCATATGGGCAAGGTGCAATCGCCATGCCAATGCAGGCACGGAGGTGATTGATAAGTATGCAGATCAGATCCGTCGGTCCGACGCGAAGTTTCGTGGATACCCTTCAACGCGCTGGCAAACCTTGTTCCTGATGGCTGAGTCCGGCGCCGGCGCGACTTGCCTCATCCGGTTCTGCATGATCCGATAATGTTCGGACGGGCGCACGCTCGTATTTGCAACTTGATACCGGAGCCGTTCGTGATGCCGCGATTCCTTCTGATCCTTGGCGTACTGATGGCACCCAGTGCGGCCTTCGCTCAGGCAGACACTGACATGCCGAAAACGATGCTTGGATTCCTGAAGTCCGGGATGCATCTCGGCGTCTCTTCGGTCGAAGGCACCACGAGTGTTATCCTGCATACCTACACCGACGAAGATTACACTGTTGCCCGAGAGCTTGAAAATCAAATCGGCAGGACTTTGAAATCTGCTGCGAGCGTGGCAGAGACCAACCCTGTGGTACGTAAGGAACTTGATGAATACATCGAGCGTATCGGCCAGCCCGATGAGAGCAGAAGCCATCTCGTGATTGCTCCGTTTCTCCGGACAACATTCGCCACAGTCATCTCCGTCGGAGACGACTATGTCCTGATAAATCTCGACGGCGAGCAGGAACGCAAACGGGTGATTCCCAAAGCGTCCATCGGAACAATCTACGTCGACGCAAACCCGATAAGGTTTTTGAATACTTCGCGACGTTCATCCGCGGCCAATCGCGACGCGTTTTAGTCGCCACCGAGCCGCCGCACGTGAGTGCCGTTTTGTCGGGCAATGAATCCTGGATCTCAATCGCAATCGGTGTTGGATTGATATCATGATCTTTATCCATCGCAGTCATTTGTCTGGATATCACGGTATCGGTCGCTACCTTCAGCGGGTCGACGTCGTGATCGGACTTGCTGTGTGCATTTTGGTCGCTGGCGTATTTTGGCTAATGCAAGACGACGCCAACGGAAACGCACCGCCGGGGGTCGAAAATATCTGGCAAGTCGTCTCGGTTGTCGAAACTCCCGTGACAAACACCTACAAGGGAAGGGAAACGTGCACCAGTTGGGATTACACGGCGACATGCGTTGCTGGTGATTCACGCCGTGTTGTGTTCGTGGCCAATGACCAAACAAGCAGGCTCGAGATGGCGACCCTTCCGCTTCGTGAGGGAGACCGCTTTCGATTCGTTGTTGCAACGACCGAAAACTCGATCCGGCTCCCGTGTGAGGAAATCGAACTAGTTTCCATTGCGGACAACCGTTTGTCGGCCCATTGATCCCGATTCGTGATGCGCCCGTGTCTTCTGTGCGGCCTTGGTCCACCTTTTCGGAGGTGCAGTGGTTCACCGCAATCACATTCACCCCGCACTGTCATCACCCTCGTGATTGGGATAATTTGTGAGCCTCCGGGAACCGGTTCGTGGGCTACGTTTGTAGTTCGCCTCTGCCAATCGAGAGTGCGGTACCTCGACCGTTTACCCGGCGGCCCGCCGATCATGAACGTTTTTTGCGGTAGAGGTAGAAGCAGTCGTTATGAAGATCAGCGAATTCCATCAAATCTTTCCGCTGTTGAGCGAAGTGCAGGGCGCCGTTAGCGGCTGCACGAGTCTCGAGGAGGCAGCTGGGAAGGTTCTGGATCTGGTGATGTCACAGATGGGCGAGTCCATCGTTCTCACCCGACTGTTTGCAACTGTGGCTCACGGTCAGTTGCCGAGTGAGAACCAGAAGTTCGTTCAGCGACTCGTGGCTGGCATGGCGGTCGGGGAGACGCTCAACGATGAGACGCCGATTCTGTCGTTGATTGCATCGCGCGGCGCGAAGCCGGCATGGAACGATCGTCGCCAATCGGTGGGACATGTGGGCATCCCCCTGGTTTCAGCAGATTTCGTGGAAAGCATCCCGATGATCTCCCGACTTCTGGCGGAGGTGGGCTTTGAGATGGATTGGCTCGGTGCCGACTCACCCGGAATCGACGTCGAGACCTTCAGCAATCTTTCCGGCGTTTTCTATGTGCGAGACGCACAGTCGGCTGTCGACAAGCAAGGAAGGAAAATCATTTCCGCGCAGGACTTCGTGCGCGAGGCCGGAGTCAAAACGGTGTTCGGTGTGGCCGGAGGCTTTGCAATCGACCGGACATTCCTCGCGTTGTTGTTCTTCTGTAACGAAACGATCGAGAAGTCACAGGCCTCCCAATTCCTCCCACTGCTAAGCAAGATCAAGGCGGAAACAGTGAAGCTGATTGGTGATCGGGCGTTCTTTGACACCACCCCGCCCTGACTCCCGAGATTCTGTGACCGGCACACTGCTTGAATCAGGTCATCCGGGATGAACATTCAATGGCCCGTGCGTGAAGCTTGAATTATCCTCGGTTTGTTTTACCGGGAACCCATGGTTTCCGGCCTGATTCAAGCATTGGTGGAAACCACCGATCGGAATTCCGCAGAGTGTTTAGGGTTTTCACTCATGAGAGGGCGAACTGAAGGGCGATTGCAGCGACTCCGCTATCTCCGTGACTCACTGGGTGTCACAGGTATGTTGCGGCGCCTCGCAGGAAAGCTCATTTCGCCGATCTACCACAACGAGACCGCGTACATCACGTTGGTGAGTTTTGATGAAGGGGAGCTATCGAACATCGAAACGTTCGCCGATGAGCATGGGACTGAGTGCGTGGTTGTTGCATGCCCGGATGAGTTGGAGGATCTGGCGGCAGAGATTCGACCACCGATTCAATTCAGCGAACTATTGGAGCATCTCAAGCAGGGACCGAATCGATCACTCATCCTGGCGCGAAGGGATGATCCCGACGGACCGGGTAAACGCATCATCGGCTTCAAGCGGATGGGCCGCGGACGATTCGGATACTTCCACGGAAGGCTCGACGGAGAATTGCCACGCGACACTTTGATCACGCAAAACGATTTTGTGATTCCCGAGTGTCGAGGCCAACGGGTATCGGCGGTCATGAAAGCCGCTGCCCAAGCCTATGCCGTTAAGCACGGAATGCGGCGTCTGGTCGGTGCGATCGGAATTCACAACATCGCATCGCTGCGCGCGGCAAAGAATCCGAACACGCCGTGGAAAGTTACATTCCTCGGGCCGGTCAAGTCAGTGTCGGTATTGGGAGGTCTGTACACGAAGACCACGCCGTTTAGCGACGTCCTAAGCTTCCTCGAAAATCCCTCAGACGCTCAGTGCGATCCGCCCGGCACCGATGCTTGAAAGGTCTCGACGGTCGCGATCGATTGCAGGCAAAGGTTGCATCCATCGGCCGCCGCTCAATCGCGAGTAAAAAGTGGGCGTTGAGGGACTCGAACCCCCGACCCTCTCGGTGTAAACGAGATGCTCTAGCCAACTGAGCTAAACGCCCGGAAAAGAAACGGTCGACATTCGGACTCCGCCACGCACTAAGTTGGCGGTTGAACATTGACGCTGTGAGGGCCGCGCTTATCGGCTGAGCATGCGGGTTCGGCGTGCGCGGCGCTCGGCACGCAGACGTGCGCGGCGATTGGTCTCACTTGGTTTTTCGTAGTATTCGCGGCGTCGCATCTCTTTCTTGATGCCGCTGCGCTCGACCAACTTGCGAAAACGACGGACTGCTTCTTGAATTGTTTCCCTGTCGCGAACCACTAACTTGACCATTTTTGCTCCGAATTCATCTTCCGATTGGTTCTCCCTATTGCGAGAGATATGGTTGGTGACCACCCCTGTTGGCGTGGTTTTCAGCCCCGAAGTCTAACCATCGACCCGGTCCCGGGGCAATGGCCTTCGAGAATTGGATCCCCAGGGCAGAAATCGCTGGAAAACCGGGCCGACACGTTTCCCACGACCTCCGGACGGCTCCCGCCATCGTTCCAGGCCGGAGGATCGGAATACCTTCCCAGGTTTCGCCGACCAATTCGACCGGTCCCCGGGTGCCGAGACTCCTCGATCGTGGCCGATTGTCAATCGTGTGCCGGTTCGAGTTCCGACCCGGCCACGACCGAACTCGGCGGATCATCGTCGAGTACCCATAGCAGCCGCGATCCACATCATGTCACCCCATCCCACCTCACAGGCCTCCGACAGCGAACCGGGCCAATTGCTCAAAGAACTCGAGCAGCGTCAGGACGACGTACTGAAACAGCTCGATGATCTCGACGCGAAATTGAGAGAAGTCCTCCGCGAGTGTGGGGCGACTGCGGACGAGGAAATCGATCAAGAGTTGCTGTGATCGCGCCACGGTGAATCGTCGATGCGATTGTCGTGACGACGCGCCAGGCGGATGGCTGAGCCGACGGCGCTAGCCGCGGGCCCGAGAGTCTGGATCGACTTGGAGAAGAGGCCCGACGCTAGCGCGTGAGGCTCAACCAGGCTCAGGCTGGCGTCAAGCACATCGCTTGAACAAGTTGGTCGATTTCAAGTCGCAGCTCTGTTACATCTGCGTCCGAATTTCTGCGCAACTCCTCGTGCCCGATTCTGCACCGATCTCCAATCTTCTGGTGTGCCAAGCATTCGCGATCGTAATTGGGAATCGCAAGCGACTGGATCACGCGCGTCGAAACTTGTCGTTTCTCCATCACGCAACCGACATACCTTCGAACAAGATCCGACGACAGGAAACCGGCGACGAAGTAGGCATCGTCGGCACTCTCCAACGGGATAAACATGACTTTGTCGTTGGGCACGATCGCTTTGCCATTATCATCGTTCTCAATGACGCAAACAATGAACTCGCTCGCGATGTATCGCCACGCGACTTTGTAGGGAGCGAACGTGTAGGATCCGATTCGCTGGAGTGCGTAGAAGAACTCGTGGTGAATCTTCTTTTCCCATCCGGCGAACCCTTTTCGCGACTCGAGGACCTGCTTCATGGAATCGAAGTAGCGGCTGGTTTGGGGAAAACGTGACGTCAAAGTGTGGCGTGGGATCGGATAGATGCGCGTTTCGGGCGTATGTGGCATCAGCAAGAATAACTGAGGGGCACACCGCCACATCGTGATGTCGCGCCCGCGGGCAACCGAATGAACAAGTTCGGATTCAACGTCGAATTCCGTCTGGGCCACTTTACGCTTGGACCCTGTGGTGACGTTTCGGAAAGTGAATGCGGAATCGTTCGGCGCCGGCTCAAGATAAAATACGCCATTCGCACCTCCGGTGAACACTCCCATCCGTGGCTTGTAATCGTTGGCGCCGCGAAGTTGTCGCATCGCACCGATCGACTCCTTGGGGACAATCATCCAACGAGACGCAGCGTCGTTTAGCTCCGTGGGCTCGGCAAGTTTGTCCACCTCCCGAACGTGCCGCTTGATTTCCGCCAACGAATCGGATGCTGCGGGGTTCCACCCACGCGTCGTTTTTTCGAGTTGCGTTACCGGCACCGGGAATTGGGTCGGTGTTCCTTTTTGAACAATCCAGGTCGCCGCCGGCGTGCTGGCGGATTTGAACAATCGCATGCCGTCAAAGGTTCGAATGCGTTGAAGGTTCAATTTGGTGCCGCCTTCGCGCAGCGACAACCGGCGGACGCCGCGGGAGGCAACCTGCGAGTGCATTGTCGATGGCCGCAGCACCACGACGCTGCGTCCTCCGTCGCGCAGGTAGGCATCCCAGGCCGCCAGGAGTGCAAGGTTCGAGAGATCCTCTTTCAGGAACGACGCCTCGAGACCGCTGCTGGTGAACAGGTCATGAAACCGCCAGGCAGGCTCGATCTGTTCGCGGTACGGCCGTGACAGGTATTCCCATCCAACCCACGGTGGGTTTGTCGCGACAACGTCAGCCTTGTGGGCATTTTCGGCATCATCAAGTTTGCCGCTGGGGTTGTTCTGTTTTGCACTGGCGAGCGAAGGGCCAATCGCGTCGGCACACTCAATCTTTAAAGTGACTGGATCGTTGATCGCCGGTGCACAACGTGCCAGAAACAATGCCAGGTTTGCGCGAGTCGCGGCCGCGGCGAACGGATTGATGTCGATCCCTCCGATTTTCGGAAGGACGCGTCGCGGATCGGCTCCCGCGTCGTTCGCGACGCGCAAGGCCTTGACGAGAAAAACACCGGATCCGCAAAACGGATCGAGCAACGTTTGATCCGGCTGCCAACCAACGTCAGCGATGCAGAGCTCGGCCAGCCATTCAGGCGAATAGAACTGACCGGTGATGTGCATCAGGTCGACCGGGAAAAGCTGGCGATGGACTTCCTGGAGCGGGTCATCACCGGCGAGTTTCAGCTTCGTGCCGTCCCAGCACCGGGCGACTAGTTTGAACAACTCGCGCAATTCGCTTCGCAGGACTTGGTCACAATCACCGATCCATCCAAGCGGAAAAGTGTCGCGGCATCCGTGAATCCCGAGTTCGTCGTAGACCGTGCCGTCGAGTATCGTCACCAGAAAGGAATCAAAGGACCGATACGATGTCCGGCTCCTGTCTCTCAAACCCTTCGCCGGATCCCGATCGAAGGCGGAGGTGCTGATCAGCACGGACAGCAGGTAATAGACCGACTCGAGGGCGATGATCGTCTGTCGCGGTTCCAGTTCGCCCGCGAGGAGCGAAAAATCGACGCGACGCTGGCCCTCCATGTCCCCGTAGGCCATTTCGAGTCGGCGGTGCCACCGGGAAGCGTCCCCGCTGTGCATGTGATCCGATGCACGTGCGATCGCGTGGATTTGCGAGTCGAGCGATTTCGGCGTGAATTTCATCGTTGTGGGGCGGAGTGAAATGAACCTGTCCCGACGTTTGAAGGAGAGTATGACCGGGCGCAGCCGTCGATTGCTAGCTACCGTTCGCTCTTGTCGTGATCGCGGCTTTGGGACTACCCTCGCCGGGAGCGCAAACAGGAAGATTCACGTGATCAGCCAGGGAGGGCGAGTGCGTGCTAAAACGGCGATCCATTCGTACGAAGCTGATCATCGCGCTGACCCTCTTATCGGGGGTCGTCTCACTTCTGGCGGTCAGTGGTTTCTGGGGCCTCTACGGATACCGCAAACTTGCCAATGCGGTCAGCCAGCGGGCGAAGGAAGTTCCCTACGCCCATGACTTGAATCGATTGGCCCGCACCCTTCAATCGAGCCACAAGTTTACCCGGAGTTTGCACAGTCGCGGAATGATTGATTCGTTGCCACTGGGCAGCGCAATTTTCCACGTGGAGGTTGAGGAGCAAGAGAACTTCGACGCCGCGATGTTCCACTTTGGAATCGTGCTGAGCGCCTACGAAGATGCAATCGAGGCAAGCGCGCAAGGTGGCCCATTGGTTGTCGATACGACTCGCCATCAATCGAGTCTCGACGGCATTTACGCGTCGTTTGCGATTCTCGACGATTTCCGCGAGAAGCCTCGCTCGTTGGATTTATCACGTCCCGAGCAACTCGCCGAAATGCTGGACCAATTGGTCGAGCAAACCGATGCCCACCTTGCCATGATCAACAGCGAAATGGCTGTGTTCAGCGAGGATGTTCGCGGTCAATATCGCACCTGGATCCGAGTGGCATGGTCATGCACGATTTTCTCGTTCTTGATGTTGGCGATACTCGTTTGGTACTTCCGGTCGTTGGTGATCAAACCATTCGGTACGTTGCTCGAGGGATCGAGACTTGTCGCCGGCGGCGAATTCGATCACCGCATCGACCTCGGCACCGGGGATGAATTGAGTGAACTTGCCGATGCCATGAACGACATGACCGATCGTTTCCAGGGAGCGCTCAACCAAGTCAAATTGTGGTGCACCGATTTGGATCGCCAGGTCCAGGAGCGGACGCGCGAGGTGGTTCAGAACGAGCAATTGGCAAGCGTCGGGTTTCTCGCCGCCGGCGTAGCTCATGAAATCAACAACCCGTTGGCCGCGATTGCTTGGAGTTCCGAATCACTCCAATCCCGCATCGGTGAGGCAGCGATGCAGCGTTCGGAGGAACGTTTTCTCGATGACGAAACCTGCGAAGCGTTGACGACCAACCTGCGTCGCATCGAAGACGAGGCGTACCGTTGCAAAGGAATCACCGAGAAACTTCTCGATTTCAGCCGGCTCAGCGAAGTTCGCCGCGCGTCGACCGACATTGTCGCGCTGGTCCAGGACGTCGTCGAAATGGTTGGCAAGGTCGGGAAATATCGCTGCAAAGCGTTGAGGACCCATTGCGACGGGCCGGTCAACGCCCACGTGAACCCACAGGAGATTCGCCAGGTCGTGTTGAATCTCGTTACCAACGCACTTGAGAGCGTCGAGAGTGAGGGTGCGGTCGATGTTTATGTCGCGACCAAAAACAAGTTTGCGTCAATCGTCGTCGAAGACAACGGGTGCGGAATGAGCCACGAGGTTCTCAAGCATCTGTTCGAGCCGTTCTTCACGCGCCGGCGCGACGGCACGGGCACCGGGCTCGGCCTCAGCATCACCTATCGAATCGTCTCCCAGCACGGCGGATCGTTGACTGCGAAAAGCGATGGCGAAAATAAAGGCTCTCGCATGGAAATGTTGCTGCCGATGACGGCGGATTGCAACGATAGCACGGGACAAAGACGCAATACACTCGGACCCAATCATGAATCGTACCAGACAGTTTGAATCCATCAGTGCTCCAGGAAAATCAATGCACATCCTGTTCGCAGACGATGAAAAAAATCTTCAGGAGTTGATGCGCACCGAATTGCCGCGGATGGGGTATACGGTGACCGTGTGTCCCGATGGCTTGACCGCCGTTGCGGCGCTCGAGAAAGAATCGTTTGATTGCTTGCTGGTCGATCTCGACATGCCCGGCATGAACGGAATCGAGGTGATTCGATCGGCGCGTGAACTGCGTCCCGAGATCGAAGCGGTCGTGATGACCGGAAAGCCAAGCCAGGAGACGGCAATCGAAGCGCTCCGGCACCAAACGTTCGATTACCTGACCAAACCGTGCCGGTTGGCGAAAATCGCTGAATTGCTCGGCCGCGTCAACGAACGCCGCCAAAACAAACGCCAACTCGCGGCGCTCCAGCATCGGTTGCGACGCGCCGAGGGTGACCCACAATTGGTCGGAACCGGAAAAGCAATGGACGCGGTGAAGCGATTGATCGGCAAGGTCGGTCCGACCGAAAGTACGGTGCTGATTCGCGGAGAAACCGGATGTGGCAAGGAGCTCGTCGCCCGTGCGGTACATCAATCGAGTCTGCGTGCCGACCAACCGCTGGTCGCCATCAACTGTGGCGCCCTGCCGGAGAACCTGATCGAAAGCGAGCTCTTCGGCCACTGTCGCGGAGCGTTCACGGGAGCCGATGCGTCGCGAACGGGACTCTTTGAAGTTGCCGACGGCGGAACGATTTTCCTCGACGAGATCGGCGAGTTGCCACTGGCGATGCAGGCAAAGCTGCTGCGTGTTCTGGAAACCGGCGATATCCGTCGGCTCGGTGACAACCAGACGGTCAACGTCAACGTGCGCATCGTCTGTGCCACCCACCGTGATCTCGAGAAGATGGTCGAGGAAGGGACCTTTCGCGAAGATTTGATGTTTCGAATCAATACGTTCGAGATCATTGTGCCATCGCTGCGAGAGCGGACCGAAGACATCCCGTTGCTGGCACAACACCTGGCGCGACGGCATCGCACCGACGGACGCGACGGCAAGTTGTTCACCGATGAAGCGATGGAAAAACTGCAGTCATATCAGTGGCCGGGCAACGTCCGTGAACTTGCCAACGTGATCGAACACGCGTCGATTCTGTGCGAATCGCTGCCCATCGCTCTGGAAGATCTGCCACAACAATTCGGCAAGCGGCAACTTCGCAAGGAGATCCGGGATGCCGGACCAATGACACTCCGCGATCTCGAAATGGTTGCCATCGAAAACGCCTTGCGCCGCAACGACGGCAACAAGCCGGCCGCCGCCGAAGAATTGGGCGTCAGTTTGAAGACGCTGTACAACAAGCTCAACGCCGCGGAAGAGAAAAAGCAGGCCAGTTGAAGCGAATCGCTGAGCCGACGGCGCTAGCCGCGGGCCGTACAACCTGGGTATTTTTCCAGCGGAGGCCGGGACTAACACGCGTGCGGCTGATTGATGCCTCTACAGGCTTGAATTGTTCGTCCCAAAGGGCTTTGTGCGCGGCTCCGTTTTCGCAATTGGGTCATCCTGAAACGCGTCATGAATTGCGTCTTGTCTTCGGTTGGTACGCCGTTTTGATTTACCGCAACCATTGATAACTGCGAAGCAGTGGCAGGGGGTAGCCTGGGGTCAGACTTGCTCGTCTCAGCGAGCAATTCGCAGCCCCAGGATAGGTCAGCGAAACCGAATTTCCCCGCGGCGATTTGGCGGCGACGCCGCCAAACCGCCGCGGGGAGTTCTTTGTTGGTGCGCGTCCTGTTTCCCTGGGGTTACACCAGCTCGCTGTCGCTCGTTGGCTTACCCCAGGCTACCGGCGGCCACCGCTGCGCGGTTCTCCTTCTCGGTGTTGCGGCAAACTTTGTGTTGCGGCAAACATCGAAGCGAGCGCGCTCTGTTGAGGCAGCAGCTCGCAGGCGCAGGCCAGTTCACCAGCAGGGACTCCTGAGCGCCAAAACGTGAAACGTGCTAACCGCGGGCCTGAGAACGTGAATCGTTTTCGAGGAAAGACGCAACGCAAGCGCGTGTTTTGATGTTGTGCTATTTGCAAACACGCAGGTTCTGGCCTGCGAAGATCGTAGTATCAATACTTGCGCTCACGCGTCCTCTCGAAGCAATCTCGCCAGGCGTTCGCTCTGTTCGATGCAATTGTAAGCCTGGGAAGATGTCCTCAGCAGGAACGTTCCCGGTCGCGGCCCGGGAAAGATCGGCACTTCGATTCGGTGCTCGCTAAACAGCTGCGCACCGAGTTGCTCGGCCGCGATCTGTGGTGGCAGCGGCACCGAGGCCAGGCTGCCAATCATGGCGTCCGGCGAGGGTGAATCGATCTCCAAGGCCTCACATAAAGCTCGACGTGATCGAAGTGCCAATTCGTGATTCGCTGACATCAACTGCTCGAGCCCACCGGGGTAAAGCGAATGCAAGAATTCAATCGCGGTGGGAACTGCCAACAGAGGCGTTGGGTCGAACGTGCCATTCCAGTCGAACTCGGCGATGAATCGTGACCTTCCTGGACGACCTCGGTTCGCAGCATGGCTGATGATCGTTGGGCGGACCTCATCCTGAAGGTCTGGGTGCACGTACAAGAAGCCGGATGCTTTGGGCGCGCAGAGCCACTTGTGGTGATTCGCCGTGTAGTAATCGGCGCCAATGTCTCGTAAATCGATCTTCAGCATACCGGGTGCGTGTGCTCCATCGACCAGCACACGGATCCCGCGCGACCGCGCCGACGCGATGATTCGTTCCAGGGGAAAGATCAGTCCGGTTGGGCTGGTCACATGGTCGACCAGCAACAGTCGAGTTCGATCACTGAAGCGTGCCTCGATCGCCTCGACCACCTCCGAGTCGTCCGCGATCGGGAAGGGGACATTCGCAACGCGCACGTTCGCCCCGGATTGCCCGGCGGCAAATCGGGCGGCGTTGTTGCACGCGTTGTACCCATGATCGGTAATAATGATCTCGTCACCCTTGGCAAGCGGCAACGAGCGAAGCACGGCGTTGACCCCGTCGGTCGCGCTGCGAACAAATGCGAGGTCCCGGGCCGGTGCGCCGACCAGCTCCGATATCACGTGGCGAACCCGATCAAGCTTGGGTTCGAGCTCACGCTCGGGTGCGAGAAACCGAATCGGATCAGACTCCAGTTCGGCGACCAGGTTTTGCTGCGCCTCGAGCACAATCGTGGGGGTCGCACCGAAGGAACCGTGATTGAGAAAATCGATCTCGGGATTCAGCTGCCAATGTTCTCTTAAATTCATGCCGCTGCGTCACTCGAGTGATCGGATGGACAAGTGCCAAGGATTATCGGGTGGGCACTGGCGATGTTACAATCTTTGAAAAGTTTCAAGGGAGCAAAGCATGTCACGCGAAGAAGATCTCGCCTTGGTGCGTGAATACACGCAGTCCGAGAGTTTGATCCGTCACATGATGGCCGTCGAGGCGGCCATGCGGGCTTACGCAAGAAAGTTTGGCGAGGACGAAGAGAAGTGGGGCCGCGTCGGTTTGCTGCATGATTTTGATTACGAGCGATGGCCTGACCCACCGGATCACCCGCTGAAGGGTTCGGAAATCCTGGAGCAGCGCGGGTATCCCGAGGACGTGATTTACGCGATCAAGTCTCACGCCGACTACCTGCCCGATTGTCCGCGAGTTTCGCTGCTCGACAAAACGCTGTACGCCTGTGACGAATTGTGCGGATTCATCACGGCTTGTGCGATGGTCCGCCCCACGAAGCTGGAGGGACTGAAGGCAAAAAGTGTTCGCAAGAAAATGAAAACGGCATCTTTCGCGGCGGCGGTCAACCGCGACGACATTCTTCGCGGAGCCGAAGATCTCGGCGTCGATCTCAACGAACACATCGATTTCTGCGTCGCGGCCATGCAGGGAATCGCGGCCGAACTGGGCCTCGAGAATTAGCGACCCGTGTTCTTCGCTCTTTGCGCTAGGGAAAAGTTCCCATTGTGATTCGATCTTCGACGCGCATTTTGGGAAGTCGAAGATCGGAACGCGAGTACAGTACGAACAGGTCGTCTTCGTAGCAGAGGTCCCATCCTTCGATGCCGGCGATCTCGCCCGTTAGCGGGAAATGACGACGGGTCAAAACCGCGTCGGTTGGATACTTGTCGAGAATGTCACGCCAACCGTCGTAGCCCGAATAGAATTGATAGTTCTCTTCCACGAGCGATGCCGGATAAGCAACCTCGTAGCGGCCATCGATTGAAACCTTGACTCGCGGGTGCAGCTTCCACGCAACATAACCGCCCCAATCGAACAGCACCATTAGATTGCCGCGAAAGCCAATCCTGTTCAGGTATTCAACGGCTCCGACCGGGTAAACCGCGTGATTCGGTAAGCCCGCAACGCGCGAACCGGGTACGATCAAACTCCAGGGTCGGTTCGATACGCTGCGTCCCGTCATCACTAGTGCCGTCAATGTCCAAATGCAAATAAGCGTGATAGGACGCCGATTCCAGAGTTGCTGCATCTGCTGACCCAACTTTGAACCCGTCAGGTGGCTGGGTAAGAAGCAGAGCCAGGTAATGACGTAGAACGGAAGAAAACGCTGATGCTGGGCAGCGGCGAGGGCACTGACAACCACAATGGGGAAGCCAAACGAATGCCTGATCCCGTTTCGACTTGACCCGTAAACCAGCAGCAGCAAGGAGACGATAAACAGCGCCTGATGAGTGAGGCGAGCTTGCCAAATTGGTCCCCATTCGTTGATCAAAGGGCGCGGCATTCTTGTCGCTGTCCACAAGTATTCGTAGTAGTGCAAGCCGTATGGATTCACGCTCACAAGCGCGAACATGGCCAG
>JAHELS010000400.1 GCA_024644085.1 Rhodopirellula sp. | reverse complement strand
AGGCCACACACATGCCGCGATGACCGAACACTACGCGAAAGTCAGCGAAGCGAAGGCGATTGCAGCGGCGAAGGTCGCCCCATCGGTCGGATAGTCTTATCGTCACGTATGCAGGCTCGCGGGTAGCTCCCGCGTTGACCGGATCAATCGAAGCGTTGCCCCTTTCGCGTCGGTTGGTCCGGTCGGCCTGCGTCAAAAGGGGAAACACAATGACGCGGAAGAAGCGGAAGCACCCGCATCGGCATACCGGGCGATTGCTACCGGTGCGGACAGCCGACCAAATAAGATCAGAGGCCGAGCGGGTCCACCCATTCAACCTGGAAACGGGTGAGGGTTGTATGCCGGTGATTCTTTGGGAATACACCCACCCCGGCGAACTTGGGCCGACGCAATATCTGATCCGCGAAGGGAGCGACGCGCACCTGCAACTATCGGTCTTTCCGAACAAGTTGAAAGACGCGTTGTTGGTCTTGGGCCAGTACATGTTGGTCGATAACCAGTTTGTGTGGTGCTTGAAACAAGAGGGGTCGATTATAACGGGAGGCAGTCTACGGAAGGGTGGGATCTACGAATGGCGGGACCTGGACGGCCTGCAGGCGCTACTGGAAGCTGGACTGTTAGAGGAGGCACGCGAGCGTTGAAACTCGCCATCTGATGGCCGACTCAAACGCTACCACCGCGACGACGACCACCTGCGCCGGATATTTCGAGATGCTGTCAGGCGATATGGTGTCAAACGCCTGCAAGACATTCTTGGGCACAATTCGCTTGAAGTGACACAACTCTACATTTTGGAGGATGAAACCGAGATCAACGGATCTCACAGCCCCTTCGACCTGCTCAATGGGATAGACTAAATATCCGGCGCTCGCGCCGGATAATCTATAGTTGAACTAAACCGCTGCGCGGGAGAGGTTGCGCGGCTTATCTGATCGCTCAACGCGGTACTCGAGTTGGGCTTTTTTTATGCGCTGATGCTGCGGGCGCCTTGCATGCCAGAGCGGGAGCGGCTCCCTCAAGAGGTTGGACTTTCAACTCTTTCCTCTCTCAACAGGAGCCGTCCCATGTCTGCACTACGTACACAAATGATCCGTGTTCTGCAATTGCACCGTAAGTCGCCAGAAACCATCAAGGCTTACACCGCCGCGGTCACCGACTTGGCACGATTTCACGGTCGCTCGCCCGATCAGATCACGCACGAGCAGATTCGTGATTTCTTCCATCACATGATCACCGTCAGGAAGCTCGCCTACAGCACCTGCAACCAAAAACTCTGTGGGATCAACTTCTTCTATCGTCATGTCCTCAATCAAGACCGATTTGACCTCAAGATCCCGCACAAACGAAGCGGCCATTTGCCAGTGCCGTATAGTCGCTCGGAAATCAGCCAGTTTGTCGACGCCGCCCGAAATCTGAAGCACCGCGTGATGCTGATGACCACCTATGGCGGTGGCTTGCGATCCAGTGAACTGGTCCGATTGGAGCTGAGAGACATTCATTCGCAGCGAATGTTGATTCACATCCGTCAAGGCAAGGGACACAAGGACCGTTACACACTGCTGTCGGCAAACTTGCTGCGAGAACTCAGATTGTATTGGACAACGTATCGTCCGAAGCGGTGGTTGTTTGAAAACCAATGCTCAGAGGCCTTGAGCAAAGAGACCGCTCAACGCATGTTCTATCACGTCAAGAAACGCGTCGGGATCCAGAGCGGCCACGGAATCCACGGTCTGCGCCACAGCTTCGCGACTCATCTGATGGAAGCGGGTGTGCCGTTGCCGACGATCCAGCGGTTGATGGGGCACACTTCGTTGGCCACCACGGCGAAGTACTTGCACGTCACCGCGGGTCATGTTGATGCAATCCGTAGTCCGCTGGACCTGCTGCGAATGCCAGGCGAGATCTCGGAGTAGCGTCGTTTGTCAGGCGACGCGATCAGCGCGGCGCCGGCGACCGATCGCATCGAGTTGGCTGACATCCTTGCCCGTCATGGTGAGACGTTTCGGAGGAAACATCGGCTGCCGTGGCGTCACCGCAAAGTGATGCTACGGATTGAGGCTTGCCGCACCGCCGCGATGGGTGGCCATGTTAAGACGTGCGACGACTGTGGCTACGAGAAGTATGTGTACCACAGTTGCCGCAATCGCCACTGTCCCAAGTGTCAGACTCAAGCCAAGGAAGCCTGGCGAGAAGCTCGAAAGCTCGACCTGTTGCCGGTACCCTATTTCCACCAAGTTTTCACGCTGCCACATGAGCTCAACGAGTGGATTTTGGCCAGCGAAGAGAATCAGCGCGCGCTCTTGAAACTGCTGTTTGACTCGGCTGCGGGGACGCTACTGGCGTTCGGTCGTGGTGAGCTCGGTGGCCAGGTTGGCTTCACACTGGTGCTGCACACTTGGGACCAGTTGCTGCGTCCGCACGTTCACCTGCACGGTTTGATTCCTGCTGGTGCGTTGTCGGCCGATGCAACTCGCTGGATCGCTGGTGGGGCCAAGTTCCTGTTTCCGGTGCGGGCGCTGTCGAAAAAGTTCCGCGGCAAGTTCCTCGATGGGTTCAAGAATTTGCTCAATCGCGGAGAGCTTCGCCTGCCGCGCGAATATGCTGCGGGGAACAAGCATGTCCGCCCGCTGCAAAAGAGACTCAAGAAGAAGTCATGGGTGATCTACTCCAAGGCACCGTTTGCCGGCCCGGCCAAGCTGTTGGACTACCTTAGCCGCTATACCCATCGAGTGGCGATCTCCAATGATCGGCTGATTGCTTGCACTGATGGCCAAGTCACGTTCAGCTATCGCGATCGGCGTGACGGTGACCGCCGCAAACGAGAGACACTGCCTGCCGATCAGTTCATCGGTCGATTCCTGACGCATGTGCTACCCGACAACTTCATGCGGATTCGTCACTACGGGTTTTTGTCCAATGGAAATCGCAAGAAGAAGTTAGCGACGATCCGCAAGCTGTTGGGAGCCCGCCCTCCCGAGCCACCCGCCGTGCAGAGTGCGGCACAGTGGTTGGAATCGGTTCTCGGTATCGATCCCAACGGTTGTCCCTGTTGCGGTGCGCCGCTGCGCGAACGTGAGCTTCAGCCGGATGGTCGGCCCAAGCCGCGTTTATCCACATCACCAAGGCAACCACGGGCTCCTCCGCAGGCGGTCCTGACATGACTGAATTCACCGGTGCATCAAAACGTCGATTCGATGGCCAGGCTCCCGGTCCGCGCCCGCGTTGCCAAACGCGTGCCAATCCGCATGCAGGACACCTGAACGACTCGGCAACGGGTCGGCGTTTGGATTTTCGACCCTACAATCGGGTCGATCACGGCTCGCGGCGATTGAACCGGCCCGGTGGTCGTCGATACAATGGGCAATCCGCTAACCGCCGCAGCTCCGCGGCATAGATCAACAACGTTTTATCGCTCATCGCTGCGCGACGAAGCGATAAAACGCTATTCGTTACGTGGACGAAGAATTGTGCATGACGAATTCCGTACTCGAAGCGCCGTGCGGAATCGGCGAATCGACTCTCCGACGGCATCGTCAATGATGGCATTGGTTCACTCTCGCTGAATGGGTGCGCGGTCGATGTAGCCAGCGGCGAAGCTGCGGGGACGATTCCAACCACGGCTTCGTTCAAGATCCGTTTTCGCGAAAGGGTTGCGCGGTCGATGGAACCACAGAGGGCACAGAGACCACGGAGTCCAGTGCCGACAGTTCCTCTGTGTCACTCCGTGATCTCTGTGGTTGATTTTCTTCACGCCGCCAATGTTGCGTACGATGACGCGCTGGCAATGGTTGCTCTGTCTGCTTTCGGAAGAGTAAAATCGGCGTGAACGCGGGGCCGA
>JAHELS010000399.1 GCA_024644085.1 Rhodopirellula sp. | reverse complement strand
GGTGAAGCACTTCAAGTTCACCGAACGTGGCAAACAAAGGCTGCACAAAAAACCTGGATCGCGCGAGATCTTTGCATGCCGGCCGTGGTTGGAGGCGGAGTTGGCGTTGATTCAGCCGAAAGTACTTGTTTGCTTGGGTGCGACCGCCGCCCAGGCGATTTTAGGACGCGACTTTCGAATCACCCGGCAACGAGGTGAGATTCTGCGGAGTGATTGGTGTTCCGCCACCATCGCTACCTGGCATCCCGCCGCAATCTTGCGAATGACCGATCGACGCCGGCGTGATGCAATGCGTCGAGAATTGGAGGCCGATCTGCGCGCCGCGGAGAAAACTGCCGCCGTGCGCGCCGATTAATTCGATCGTTTCAGGTAGAACAGCCGGCCGTCTTGTGAAGTCACAACGACTGCGTCCGCGGTGACCGCCGGTCGAAATCGGAATTGCGTATCGAGCGACCCGAGCTCGACCGCCTTGCCTGTCGCGGCGTCGATTTCGATCACTTTGCCCAACGCCGTGGCGATCACCAATCGATCTCCTCTCAGCACCGGTGGCGACGCGAGATGCCCTCCCATCTTCTTCAGGTCCCCATCGATCGACAGCGTCCAAACGATTTCACCGCTTTGTCGAGATGTGCAAACGACTCGATCGCCCATCGTGTTATACAGATGCTGAGAGTCGCCGACGGGGATCGAGCCGGCAAAACCCTGGATCGTCGAAGCACTTCCCAGTCCGATATTCTCGGCCGCTTGAACCTCGGTGTACCCCAACAGGTCACCGATGACTGAGTAGTTGATTCCCTCTTTGTCATCTGGCTTCACGTCTTCCGGTTGCTCAGGTTGAGGTGCTTGTTCTTCGGGGCCATGGATGTCGTCGGGGATTTGAAACGTACCGCCACCGCCAAAGTTGCCCTGCCCTCCACCAAATCCTCCGCCGAATCCTCCGCCGCCAAAGCCATTCATTTGTTCAAAGTCCTCCGCCGCGTCTTGGAACGCTGCGTTCATCTGGATGGTCGCTTGCAAGTAGTCCGCATCGACCGAGGCCGCGGCAAAGTATTCTTTCGAATCTTCGCGGCGTAAAAAAGAAAGATACTCCTGGACCGTTCCACTGTCCTGTTCCCGCCGCCGTGTCACGTAGATGGACTCGTCCATGACCAGCGGTGCCGATGTCGCCATCGCCCGCCGTGCCATCCGCACCGAGCCATCCTCGATCGCAATCTGGTAAATGGTTCCGGAGAGTGATGTGATGTAGACATCCGAACCGGCGATGACGGGCGCCGAGAGGCAATCGCTGTCGATCCAGGTTCGCCATTGGACCTTGCCGGTTGCTGTGTCCATGCAGATGGCGATATGCGTCGGTTCAAGGAGGTCGGCGATGCGAGTTGCCCTTTCGCCGCGATCCACCGATTCATCTTGTGGCGTTTCCGGGTCGGCGAGAGTTGCGACCGCTTCGGGTGGCGCGGACGCGGCTGGATAAACCGTGACGAGTTTGCCGTCGGCCGCTGCGGGAGCAGATAACAGCGGGTCACCGAGGTACGCCGACCATAACATTTCGCCGGTCTCCTGATGCAGCGCGAACATCGTGCACGATTCGGTGCCAAGTAGGATCATGTCGTCACAGGGAACTCCCGACGAAGGTCCGTCGTCGTCCAGTCGCATTTCCCAAGTCGGTTTCCCCGATTCAAGATCGAGGCAATGAAACGATTCGCTGCTGAATCCGCCACTGACATAGATGCGTCCGCCAACGATGGTGGGTGTCGGGATCGGTGAACCTGAGGGAAACGTGATCACGTAGCCCTCGTCGGTCGACTCAATCAACAATTCCGTCGGTTCGATCGGTTCGGCATGCCCCACTTCGAACTCGGCGGGGGGCATCTCCACTTCGGCGAAATCGTTCACTCGTGTGAGCACGCTTTCTGGCGAATCGTCGACAGGTCTGGCCAATATTTGCGAAGACTTCTTGTCCACCGAAACCTGGTTGTTTTCGGATTGACCCGGCGCAGGAACTTCCGACACCGCGACTGGATCGTCGCAACCGAATACAGTGACCAGAAGAAACGCTGCAGCAAAATGAAACACTCGGCACATCAACTCGCCTTTTTATTGAAGAGATTTCAATTTAGAGCAATTCTCAGTCCGGTCGGTGTTGCTGTTGGAAAGAATTCTCGTGGCATTTGGTGGGATCCCGCGATTCTAAGGCTCTTGCGAGCGGTCTCGCGCGACCTTTGTTGCCTGAACCGCCGCCTCGAAGTGCCCGTTGAGATCAAACGGGATATCAAAGCCGCCATTTCTCCCCGGTTTGAGACTGGTATTGATTCCCGCTACGCTGATGACGAGTCAGTACTCACGTTATCTCTGTTCTGTCCAGCATCCCGCACCACCAACCATTCGATTCCATGATGAACTCACGCGTTCTACAAACTTGCTGCGAGAGTGCCGCCGCCCTGTTGGCGGTCGCCTGCTTTTGCTTCGGTACCGCCGCGCGAGCCGCGGAGCCGATTCCCGATCCCGATGGGAATCCGGCTGACATGAGCAAGCCTGTGAAGGTCTTCATATTGCTGGGCCAATCGAACATGCTTGGCTTCGGACGCATCGATCCGGTCGATCAACCCGGGACGCTCTCCTGGCTCGTCAAGGAACGGGACAAGTATCCGCATCTGATCGACGACGACGGGGATTGGACGCTGCGCAAAGACGTCCGCAACGTTCATGTCATGGATCAACGTGGCGGCGACTTCCGGGACCTGATGCGGTTCGGTGATGTGAAGAACGAATGGCTCACGGTAAAAAAGGGGCACATCGGTCCCGAGTTACAATTCGGTCACATCATGGGCCACATGCATGATGAGCCTGTTCTGATTTTGAAAGCCTGTATCGGCAATCGCAGCCTCGGATGGGATCTGCTTCCGCCGGGCAGCGAGCAATTCGAATTCGATGGAAAGACTTATGCGGGCTACAAAGACACGCCTTCATCATGGGTCGAGGGCGAACCGCGGAAAGAAGTGAATTGGTATGCCGGTCGGCAATATGACGCAGACACGGCTCATGCAAAAGAAGTTCTCAAGAACCTCGAGAAGTACTACCCCGGTTACGAAGGCCAAGGGTACGAAGTCGCCGGTTTCGTCTGGTGGCAAGGACACAAGGATCAAAATGCTGCGCACGCGAGCCGCTACGAACAGAACCTCGTGCATTTGATCAAGACGCTGCGACGTGACTTCGACTCGCCGGAGGCGAAGTTCGTTCTTGCGACGATTGCGTTCGGTGGTGATGAACTAAGTGGTCACGGGTTGCAGATCGCAAACGCTCAGCTCGCCGTTAGCGGGGAAACCGGCACCTATCCCGAATTCGAGGGAAATGTCAAAGCGATCGACGCGCGACCGTTCTGGCGAGACAAAACCGTGTCGCCAAGTGGTGCCGGATATCATTACAACCACAATGCCGAAACCTACATGGAAGTCGGTAACGCGCTTGGCTGGGCGATGGCCGAACTGTTGACCCGGCAAGAAGAACGATCGTCTCGGTGACGCCCGCCGAAGTGGGCACTGGTTAACGCGAAATACCGCAGATGCGTTATCGCGGGCGCGTGTTGCCTGTACGGCGGAGTTCACCCAGCGGAAAGAATCAAAACAGGTGCCAGGCCTTGGCGTCAAACTCCTGTTCGAGTTCGCGGTCATCCGCCCGAGCAAGGAGGTCGTAATAGGCGTAGGGGTACTTGAAAACGTGGCCGATGCCAAGCGTTTTGTCGCCTCGGTTCTGCCAATACTCAGCGTCGCTGGGCCGTAGCTTGCTGAACTGGTGATCCTTGATTTTGCGATCGCCCCCTTGAGGTCCCATTCGAGTCACCGTCACGTAT
>JAHELS010000152.1 GCA_024644085.1 Rhodopirellula sp. | reverse complement strand
GGTTCCGGCGACTCGTTTTGCGCCGGCGATGATGTGAGTGATTTACCGACCGACACCGATGGGGCGAGACGCTTGAGTCTGCGACGTGGCGAGGTGTACCGCCGATTCACCGAGCTACCCCAGGTTTTTGTCGCCGCAATCCGAGGCGTTGCACTCGGCGGCGGGCTGGTGATGGCATCGGCATGTGATTTCCGGATCGCCGATTTCGGCGCGACCCTTGGATTGCCCGAAGTCACGCTCGGATGGCTACCGAATTACGGTCTCGAAATCATTGCCTCGCTGATCGGGCGCGGAAAACTTTTGGATCTCGCACTGACCGGTAATTTGGTCGACGCCCGCCACGCCGAATCTCTTGGCTTGGTCAGCCGAGTCGTCTCCGCCGCACAACTCGAATCCGAGGTCGATCGCTTGGCGCAGCATCTATTATCGATGCCGCCGGAAGCCCTGGCAGCAACCAAACAGGTGCTCACGGTGGGAGGTGATTGGAGCGACGTGCGGGCGACCCAATCATTCATCGAGTGCATCGCTTCGGACGCGGCGAGAAAAACGCTGGAAAGATTCCAGGGCTGATGCGATCCTACCGTGACTGTGACAATTCGTCCAAGTTGGTCAAGTTCGCAAGCGAGGAAGTCAGCCGATGAAGCCCGCCGTCTTTGCCGTCGCCACCATGGACACCAAGGGCGACGAGATCGCGTACGTTGCGGATTGCCTTCGCGGTGCCGGTATCGAAGTAAAAGTCGTCGATGTCGGTACCAAATCGCCCCCGACAATATCGCCGGATGTAAGCCGCGATATCGTCCTCGGCGATGTTTCGCTACCCAGCGGCGATGACCGTGGGTCGTCTGTGACCGCCATGGGCGAGGCGCTGAAGAATTGGCTGCAGGGCGAATGTGCGCTTGGACATGTTGCAGGCGTAATTGGAATCGGCGGTGGGGGCGGCACTGCACTTGTCACCGCTGCGATGCGTGGCTTGCCGATTGGATTGCCGAAACTAATGGTTTCGACGCTTGCCAGTGGGAACACGGCACACTACGTCGGTTGCAGCGATATCACGATGATGCACAGCGTGGTCGACATTGCAGGCTTGAACAGCGTCTCGGTGAGAATTCTCGCAAACGCGGCACACGCGATGGCCGGAATGGTTTCTCACACCGTGAACCAGCGGGAATCAAGGCCGGCAATCGGAATGACGATGTTCGGCGTCACGACACCCTGCGTCACCGCCATACGTGAGATGCTCGAGACCGACGGCTACGACTGCCTCGTTTTTCATGCCACCGGCGCCGGTGGTAGGGCAATGGAAAAACTTGTCCAGTCCGGGATGATCCGCGGAGTCCTTGACATCACCACGACCGAGGTCGCCGACGAAGTTGTCGGCGGAGTGTTGACAGCGGGACCGCATCGCTTCGATGCCTTACTCGAGCAGCGCGTGCCGCTCGTGTTGAGTGTCGGCGCTGTCGACATGGTCAATTTTGGCGCGGTCGAGACCGTTCCCGAAAAATTTCGTGGGCGTCTTCTCCACGTCCACAATGCTCAGGTCACACTGATGCGCACAACCATCACCGAAAACCGTGAGATCGCCCGCTGGATCGCTCGCAAGCTGAATCAATCGACAGCACCGCTGACAATATTGCTGCCCGGCGGCGGCGTCTCGATGCTCGACGCACCAGGACAGCCGTTCCATGATCCAGACGCCGACGCGGCGTTGATGGAAGAGCTTGAGTCGTTGATTGAGCGAACGGACCAGCGGCAAATCATCCGGCTACCTCATCACATCAACGATCCACAGTTTGCACGCATCGCCGTCGAACATTTCTTGCGTCTGTATAAGAATCACTCGTAGACCCAAACACCATCAAGATCGAGAGACTGCTATGGCCGAATCACGCGAGTCGATACTGAAGAGATTTCGTGCAAAGATCGCCGACGGCTTACCGATCATCGGCGGTGGAGCGGGAACGGGAATCAGCGCGAAGTGTGAAGAGGCGGGCGGCATCGATCTGATCGTCATCTACAACTCCGGACGCTATCGCATGGCCGGTCGCGGCTCGCTTGCAGGATTGATGCCGTACGGAAACGCGAATGAAGTGGTCCGTGAAATGGCTCACGAGGTTTTGACGGCCGTGGATCATACTCCAGTGCTTGCGGGCGTTTGCGGGACCGACCCGTTCATGATCCGCGATTCGTTTCTGCGCGAATTGAAAGATATCGGGTTCGCCGGAATCCAAAATTTCCCCACGGTCGGGCTGATCGACGGCACCTTGCGAATCAACCTCGAGGAGACCGGGATGGGTTTCGATCATGAAATCGATCTCATCGCCGCAGCACATCAATTGGACATGCTGACGACCCCGTACGCTTTCGACGCCGACCAATCCAGCGCGCTGGCCGATGCCGGCGCGGATATCATCGTCGCCCACATGGGTTTGACAACCAGCGGCACGATCGGAGCGAAAACCGCTTTGACGCTGGAAGACAGCGTGTTGAAGGTGTCCGAAATCGCTGATGCCGCCCGCAAAGTGCGTGACGATGTGATCGTGCTGTGCCACGGGGGCCCGATTGCAATGCCCGAGGACGCAAAGTTCGTACTGGATCGTTTGGAATCGGTGGACGGATTTTACGGGGCGAGTTCGATGGAACGATTGCCAACGGAGATCGCATTGACCGCCCAGGTGCAAAAGTTCACTCAGCTCCGTCGCTGAATCCGACGGTCTGCGGGCACGTTTTTTCACTTGCCGCACGCGTTATCGCTGGCTTTCCGCTACTTGCGTTTCCGCGGTGCCGGCATCGGCGGCTTTGTGGGCCGTGGATCAATCGGATCGAAGAACCGCATGTTTTCGCCGACACGATCGTAGTCGCCCAGGTCGCTTCGCATCGCCTCGGCCAGAGCCAACAACCGGGAAACGACCTCGGGGTGCTCGCCAGCGACGTTCTGCGTTTCGGCAAGGTCGTCTTCCAGATCAACGAGAAACGGTTGCTCAAATCCGACGCGATCTTTCGGTGCGATGTGGTTGTTGACTCGAAACGGTTCAACTCCGTCTTGCTGAATCTTGCGAGGCAAATGCAGTTTCCATTTCCCCTGGCGAACCGCCTGGAGATGGACGCGAAGATAGTAGTAGAACGCCTTGTTCGGATCCGCTTTGTCAAAACGTCCGTGGAAAAGGTGTTCGATGTTTTCGCCGTCAATGACTCGGTCGCCGGGCCGATCGGCACCGGCGAGCGCCGCCAAGGTCGGCAAGATGTCGAGAGTGCTGGCAAGTTGGCTGCACGTCGTTCCCGCCGGGACACGGCCCGGCCCCCACAGGATCGTCGGGACGCGGACGCCACCTTCCCAAGTCGAAACCTTTCCGCTGCGCAGCGGTCCAGCCGACCCTCCGTGATCGCCGTCCAAGTGACCGTCGCCGTGGTTTTTGTTCTTGATCAGCCAGGGACCATTGTCACTGGTGAAAAGAATGTAAGTGTTTTCGCTCAATTGCATCTCGTCGATGGCATCAACGATTCGGCCGACGTTGAAATCGATTTCCTCGATCACGTCACCATAAAGCCCGCGAAGACTTTTCCCTTTGAATTGCGCCGACGCCGCCAATCGGGTATGGGGCATGGTGTGGGGAATGTAGACAAAAAACGGCCGTTCCTTGTTATCGCGAATGAACTCGATCGCTTCGTCGGTGTAACGTCTCGTCAGCGTCGACATATCCGTTTTCGGCTCGATCAATTCTTCGTTGCGGAATAGATTCACAAGCGAGTCGTTGCTCGTCGGTGTCCCGAAGAATCGATCGAAACCCTGGCGGGTGGGGAATAGATCAATCAAATAGTCACGTTGAGAATGCCTTGCCAGATCCCACTTGCCGAAGCACCCCGTGGCGTATCCTTTGGTCTTTAAAATTTCGGCGATCGTGATTTCGTCACTGTGCAGAA
This sequence comes from Rhodopirellula sp., assembly GCA_024644085.1. Lineage (GTDB taxonomy): Bacteria > Planctomycetota > Planctomycetia > Pirellulales > Pirellulaceae > Rubripirellula. The sequence continues at coordinate 11,726 of JAHELS010000152.1, read as the reverse complement.
TCGGGTGCACCTGTTTAATGTTTCCACGTTCGGCGACGCGCAGCGGGTAACACCCGGTCATCAAGGCAGCCCGCGACGGACCGCAAACCGGCTGCGCGTAAAAATCAGTGAATTTCATGCCGGCAGCCGCCATCGCGTCGAGCCGCGGCGTGCGAATGTCGGGCGACCCGAAACAACCGACGTCCTGGTATCCCTGGTCATCGGTAAAGATGATCACGAAATTTGGCGGAGTTTCGGCCAGGATTTTCCCGGTCACCGCAACGAGCCAAATCAACACTACGGCGGCACAACGCGGGATCTGATGGCACAATCGTGGTTTCAACATCTTTACTCCTCGCGATCAACCTTATCCGATCCGATCATCCGCACCAGGTCGGTCAATTCGTAATGTTCGAGCGCATCATGGACGACGCTGTCGAGTTGTCCAGCCGGGACTTCCTGCGCAACAACGCTCGACCAATCACGCGGGGCGTTCCGCAATGTGACCGATGCAAATCGCTCGGGACGCAAGGCAGCCGCGTGCAAAGCAACGACACCGGATCGGCCGACTGCGACAAGGTGGATTCTTCGCGGATTGTCCTGAATCTGTTTCTCGTAATCGGTGACAAAATCTGCGGCCGTGAAAACGTCTTCAACTCTCAATCCCACCAACGGTTTCCCGAGCAGGTAGGCGAGGTAATAGGTCTTCCAGTCGGTCAACAACGGGTCCGATTTGTCGGCCTGCGTCTCACCTTGTCCTCGCAAGTCGATTGCTAGAACCCGGAACCCTTCATCGACGATTCTTTCGACGGCGCCGCCCACTTGTGTGTCGCCACGTTTGCCGTCGTCATGCAAATACAAATAAACATCGTCAAGTGGCGATGATGGCTGGAACATCAACGCGGGCAAGGGAACGTCGTTGTCGCCGTGCAGTACAAGTTTGTCGATTTGGTACGCTTCACGCTCGACGCGGCCGACCACTTTGTGGTTCGATGACTGCCGGTCCGAGCCCGGTCGTACCGAGATCAATTCGCGAATCTTGTCGGCTGAAACGGTCGTGCTTGCGCGACGTCGCGACAACTCTTCCGCGAATTCCGAGTTCAACTCGATGACGGATTTCTCATGTGCAATGCTCGTCAAGACCTGCCCCGTTTCAGTGCAGATCAATTCGTTCGCCGGTCGAGTTGCCAATTCAACGGCCTCGACCCGCTGGTCTATGCCGAGCAGCCAACGTTGCATCCAGTGGGCAATCGTGGCCAGATTCTGGGGCGAGACACCATGTTTGCCTTCGTCTTCGACGAGATCGACTCGCTCGGGAAACCCCAGTCGTGTGTAGGCTCTTTTGGCTTGCCGGAAATTGTCCCAACTACCCTGGATATCAAAAAAATCGTCGGTGTTCGAACTGATCAAAGTCGGCTTGGGTGCTCGCATCAGCACGTAATCGCTTTGGTCCATACCAAAGGCGATTTGGCCGTAGATGTTTTGCTCGGCATCCTGGGGACCGATGGTTTCGATCAGACGCCGAAAGGTCGTCAGGTAGCACGCCGGTGCGGCGCAAGCGATTCGATCGTCCAATGCCATCACGTAGCTTGTCAGCGTTCCGCCACCGCTGCAGCCGGTCATTCCGATTCGCTTCGCATCGACTTCCGGGCGGCTTTGCAGATAATCGATGGCCCGCATCGCATCCCAGATTCGATAACGTGCGGTGCTACGGCCAACCAATGTCGAGCCGACTCCGATCAGAAAATGCTCCGTCGTTGTGCCGCTGAACTTCGGCTCGCCGTCCTCGCCGAGGATTTGTGAGCGTTCGCCTTGCCCGATCGGATCAAAACAGAGCGCGGCCATGCCCTGGCGTGCCATCATGATCCCGAATCGCTGGTTGTAATCAGCCGTTTTCGCTGTGCGGCTGTGTCCGCTCGATACGACCACACCGGGGACGGGAGATGATTCCGAACAGCCATCGGGAAGGTACAGATTCGCGGTGACGTGATGGTTCCCCTGGCTCTCGAAGATCACGCACTCGATTCGGTAACCATCGTCGTCGAGAGACCGGACGGTTTTTCCGTGGAGCGGCCCATGCTTGGGAAAGCCCCCGACTTGTCGAACGAAGAATTCTCGCAGGAGAGTTTGACGCTCTCGAATCTGTTCCGTCGTTCTCAACTTCTCAAACGATTCGGCTCGACGATCAAGTGCCGCGTAGGCTTGTTTCTGCAAGGACGCGTACAGGCTCGATTGCTGTGCCGCTTCCAAACAAGTCAGGTCTTCACCTCGAGCGCATGTTGCAACCGTGCAAACTGTCGCACACACCATTGTCGAGATCATTCGCATCATCGCCGGTTCCAATCTGTGGTCACGATTCAATCAGCCATCCTCAGGTCCGCCATGTAGATCGCGGTAATCGAATTCCCGCTTTCGTCATTCTCGTGCGAGGAATACCACGACATCACCGCGGACGTCGGGCCGAGAGCGAGGAACCCGGGATAGGAATTATCACCTCCGCTCGGCAATTCAGCGAACTCGTGTAATTCGTCGCCGACCAGCCAACACATCGATGTTTTCGGTCCGCGATCGGTGCTTCGCCGTCCGCCCACGACCCACCGATCACCCCAACGCGTCAACAGCGGTCCGCCGATGTATCGATCGAGATCGCGACGGTCCCACCGAGTGTAGGGCGGATCGGATCGCAAGATTTGTGCGCGGTCACTGCCGCGCCGTCCGATCGCAAGGATGCTGCCACCCTCGATGAACTGAAACGCGGTTTCGTCACCATGCTTCGTCTGGAACAGGGCGCGAGTTTTCCAAACGAGACCGTCGTCGCTTTCCAGCATCGCCGACTCGACATCGGACCCTTCACCGCGCGGTCGAACATCGAATTCGTGTTTACGCCGACCGCATAGATACGCTTTGCCGTCAAAAGCCGCGGCACGCCATATGTAATGACCGAACGTACCCTCGAGCATGACCGGACTGTGCCAACGGGTCCCGTCGTCGCTCCACGCTGCGTACCCAAGGTGCTTGTTCAAGTCATATTGGTCGCGTGGCAATGTCGTTTCACCGCTGTACCAGGTCCCGGTATAGACGAACAGTCGGTCGCGAAAAACGAGAAAATGCGGGTCACGCGTATCGCGGTGCCTGACGCGAAACTGATGAACTTTCTCCCACGACTTCAAATCGTCGCTCGCCAGAACGAGAATCGACGAGGTCGGATGCACCATGTGGCCGTCCGGACAACTGCGGAAGGTCAGATAATATCTCTCGCGAAATCGAACCAGGTCGGTGAACGCATTGTGCTCGCCATTGTCGAACACGCGCCGCACGTTGGCGACCTCAACGCTGGGTGGATCTTTCGCGTCAGCACTTTGGGCCACGGCGCCAAGGATCAATGAAAAGATAGCCAGGTGTTTCATCGCGGGCTCAAGCGAATCATGAAGTGTCTTCGTGTTGTACGAAGATAACCGATTCACCACCTCCCTGCTTTCGGCCTGTCGCGCAATTGGAATTGGCAACGTGACCAACGAGTGTGGGATACAATGCGTCACCGTGGCTGATTTGACACCCGAGATTCACCCCGGACCAAGTTCAATAGGGATCGCTTCAACGGATGGCAATTTACGGAACGGCGCTGCTGTCGGTCTGCCTGCTGGTCGGACTGATCACCGGTAAGCTTTTGGGTATGGCGATTGGTGTGGATGCGAACGTGGGCGGCGTAGGCATCGCGATGCTGGTGTTGATATTGGCGTGTGACCGTCTGCACCGCAGCGGCCGCATGCAACCGCCAACCGAAAGCGGAATCGTTTTCTGGAGCTCCATTTACATTCCAATTGTCGTCGCGATGGCAGCGAGCCAGAATGTACGGGGAGCAATCACTGGCGGTCCGGTCGCGATTGCGGCGGGAGTGCTTGCCGTGATCGTCTGCTTTGCAATGGTGCCGATGATCAGCCGAATCGGACGTCGGGACGTTCCGGACGGCGAACCATGATCGAAGTGGTCGACTCGCTCGAAGCCGTGATGACGAAGTATTCGCTGGTAACGGCGTTTGCGGTGATCGGATTGACGGTCTGGATCTCTTATTTTCTTTCCGCGCGATTGACGTTCGGCCGACTCCATGGATCGGCAATTGCGATCCTGATCGGTTTAGTGATGGCGTACATTGGTGGCGTTGTCACCGACGGAACCAAGGGAATCGCAGACATCGAAGTCCTCGCCGGCATCGGATTGATGGGCGGTGCGATGTTTCGGGACATTGCGATCGTGGCAACGGCGTTTGGAGTACGACTCGAGGAATTCCTCGAAACTGGATTGAGCGGGGTGCTGTCTCTTTTTTCCGGCGTGCTTGTATCTTTTGCAGTCGGCGGCATGGTCGCATTCGCATTCGGGTACCGTGACGCGGTCAGCATCACGACGATCGGAGGCGGCGCGGCGACGTACATCGTCGGACCTGTCACCGGGACCGCGCTTTCCGCGAGTGATGAAGTGATGGCGCTGAGTGTCGCGGCTGGGTTGGTAAAGTCGATCCTGGTGATGACCATGACACCGGTGGTCGCACCATGGATTGGGCTGGACAATCCGAGATCGGCGCTGATCTTCGGTGGATTGATGGGAACGACCAGCGGCGTCGCTGCGGGATTGGCGGCGACCGATCCGAAACTCGTTCCCTACGGAGCGATGACGGCGACCTTTTATACCGGGCTGGGATGTCTGGTCGGTCCTTCGATTGTTTTTCTTGTTGTTCGCGCCCTTGTCTGAGTCACGTCCGACCCACATTTCAGGAAGGATTGATGGAACAGCCTGAATTGATCGCCCGAGCAGAAACTCACGAGAGCGCGATCGCGATGCGATGCTGCCCGGGTGAGTACACCTACCGCGATTTGCTCGATCGGTCGGCAAGCTGCGCGGGCGCTCTGCTCGAATCCGCTACCGATCTGAACGAAGCGCGGGTTGCCTACCTGGTGCCGGCTGGAATCGACTATGTCGCCGCTCAATGGGGCATTTGGCGGGCTGGGGGAATCGCAGTGCCGCTCAGTCTTTCCGCAACCGAGATGGAACTCGAGTACACGCTCAGCGATTCACAATCTTCCGTCGTCGCTACAACCAGCGAACATGTCGGCAAGATCCAGGGCCTGTGCGAACGACTCAACTTGAAACCGGTCGTGGTTGACCAGGCTGGGCCAGCGGACGTGTCGAGGCTGCCCGAAATCGATCGACGTCGCTCGGCGATGATCCTGTACACCAGCGGGACGACCAGCAAGCCAAAAGGGGTCGTCTCGACTCACGCCAATATCCAGGCGCAAATCGAATCATTGGTGAAAGCATGGAAGTGGCAAAGCAGCGACAGCATCCCGCTCTTTCTGCCGCTGCATCACATTCATGGCATCATCAATATCCTGTCATGCGCGCTTTGGACGGGAGCCGCGATCGAACCGCAACCGCACTTCGACATGAAAACGATCATCGATCGCGTTGCCGACGGCGCCTACACTTTGTTCATGGCAGTCCCGACGATTTACGTCAAGCTGATCCAGGCGATTGAATCATTGCCCGAAGAAGAGCGCATCCGCGCCGTCAATGGGTTTGCCCAGATGCGTTTGATGGTTTCCGGTTCGGCCGCGTTACCAGCCAGCGTGCATGAGCATTGGACGGCGTTGACAACCCAGAAACTGCTCGAGCGGTACGGGATGACCGAGATAGGCATGGCGCTCTCGAACCCTTACGACGGCGAGCGGCGCCCCGGCGCGGTGGGCCAGCCTTTGCCCGGTGTCGAAGTTCGATTGAAATCAGAAACAGGAAACATCGTGACGCAAGAGCAGGAGCCCGGCGAGATCCAGGTTCGCGGCGAATCTGTGTTCGCCGAGTATTGGAATCGCCCGCAAGCGACGGCGGAATCGTTCGAGGAGGAAAACTGGTTTCGCACCGGCGACATCGCAGTGTTGGATCGGGGTTACTACCGGATCATGGGCCGGCAATCGGTCGACATTATCAAGAGTGGTGGCTACAAATTGTCCGCGCTCGAGATCGAATCGGTGCTGTTGGATCATCCGGCAATCGACCAATGCGCGGTTGTTGGTGTCGAGGATGAAACGTGGGGAGAAGCCGTCGCCGCGGTCGTCGTTCTCGTTGATGGCAAGAAACTCGACCTCGAGTCGCTAAGGTCATGGTCCCGGGACCTGATGTCGCATTACAAAGTTCCCAAGCGATTGATGGTCGTCGAATCATTGCCACGCAACGCGATGGGGAAAGTGCAAAAACCTGCGGTCAGAGCCCTGTTTTGACCTGCCAGGTCGCCGAGCGCCGCGGCGCGGGCAGCGGCGGATTAGAATTTGCACTCCGTTTTCTGCCTTACCGTTTTTTCGATACCTGTTCGTGGAGCCCAAGATCATGCGATTCTTATTGCCGCTCGTGTTGGCCTTTTCGGTTTTCCCGTTTGCGCTGGGCCAGGAAACTGCGGTGCAAAAGACTGCACCCACGATTGCGGCCATCGACAATGCGATGGAATCGTTCGTCGAAAATGGAACCATCTCGGGCGCGGTGACACTCGTAGGTCATCAAGGCAAGATCGCCCACTTGAGCGCCGTCGGCCTGGCCGACATCGAGTCAGAGAAAGAGATGAAGCCGTTCTCGCGCTTCGCAATTGCCTCGATGACCAAACCGATCACCGCGACGGCGGTGATGATCCTTCAAGACGAAGGGAAATTGAGCATCGATGACAAGGTCAGCAAGTACCTCCCTGCTTTCGCGAAGTTGAAACTGAAAAACGGCGAGTCTCCGAGTCGTGAAATCACGATTCGCGATGCGATCACCCATACCTCCGGGCTTGCGGGCACCCAAGTCTTCGATAGCACCTTAGCCGAAGCGGTGGACGAATTGTCCGGGCGACCGCTCGCCTTCGAGCCCGGCACCAAGTGGCAATACAGCCCCGGATTGAATGTCGCCGGTCGCATTGTCGAGATTGTCGCGGAGATGCCTCTGGAAGATTTTCTGAGCAAGCGAATCTTTGAGCCGCTCGAAATGAAAAACACCACTTTTTTTCCAGACAAGAAGCAACAGCGAATGATCGCGACGCTTTACGGACCAGGGGATGATGATGGATCACTCGTTACCGCCGAGAATCACATCGCCGACCCGGCGTCGGTCAAGGGCCCGAATCCCTCCGGCGGTTTGTTCTCAAGCGCCAGAGACATGTTTCGTTTCTACCAAATGGTGCTCAACGAAGGACGCTTCCGAGGCAAGCGAATCGTGTCCAAGGAAGCCGTCGAGCAGATGACGTCGCCGCAGACCGATGACTTGGAAACCGGGTTCACGCCCGGCAACTGCTGGGGATTGGGTTGGTGCATTGTCCGCCAGCCGCAAGAGGTTACGGCGATGTTGTCACCGGGTACCTTCGGACACGGTGGCGCGTTTGGAACCCAGGGCTGGGTCGATCCGCAAACGAAAACGATCTACGTGCTGATGATCCAGCGCACGAAGCTTCCCAACAGCGACGCGTCGGATATGCGCAAGACGTTTCAACAGGTCGCCAGTGACTCACTTGATCTTTGACTCACTTGATCCGTGACTCGCTTGATCCGAGAGCGAATTCGATCTCCTTGCTGATTCGACTCATGTCGTCCAGTCGCGACTTGGGCGCGAACGAAGCAGGTTCGCGTCGGCGTCGTCGATGAACTGCTCGGTGGACGGATCAATCCTCAGCTTTCGCTTCAAAATCCATGCGATGGCAGCGGCGTGACAAGCGATGTGCGAGCGCCGCATGACGTCGGCATTGGCTGCGGTTGCCTTTCGGCTGCGCATGCAATCGAAAAAGTCTCGGGAGTGGGCCGAGACATCAAGTCCGCGTACCCTCTTTGACGGGTCGGGCAACTCTTTCTGCAGCGAATCGGGGTTCACGACAATTTCGCCGCTGTCGCCTGTTTCGACCCAGCCGTCCTCGCCGATGAATCTTACCGGGCAAGTCCCAAGACGCGTGATGTAATGGGGCGAACGATCGCCGAACGGCTCGCTTAGAAAATCGATCACGAGCTTCACGCCATTGGCGTAACGGCAAACGATATTTTTGTCCGAGGGCTCATACTCGATCGGCATCGTGTCATCGGCGCCGTTGGCCCACTGGCAAAGGTCGACCGTGTGAGCCCCCCAATCCAGCAGCCGCGCGCCGGAATCAAAATCCCATTGGCCGCGCCATTGTCCGTCACAGTACTTCTGGTTAAACGGCCGCCACGCCGCGGGGCCGAGCCACAGATTCCAATCGACCATGTCTCGTGAAGGCAGCGGCTCGGCGGGCAGCCAGGTATTGTCGAGCACCGGCACGTAAACCGAGGCGTGCATCGTGTGCAGCTTGCCAAGCTTTCCGCTGTGGGCGAGTTCGATCGCCTTTTGAAAATTGGGAACACTGCGTCGCTGTGTCCCGGCCTGGAAAACCCGATTCGTCCGACGCACGGTATCGGCAAGATTCTGGCAGGTCTCGATCGTGATCCCGCAAGGCTTTTCGCTGTAAACATCTTTCCCTGCCTCGGCTGCCAACATCGAAGCGGCGCCGTGCCAGCGATCACCTGTGGCGACGATGACCGCATCGATGTCATCTCGATCGAGTAGTTCGCGGAAGTCACGGTAGAGCACACAGTCGGCATTGCCGTAATGACCATCGACCAGCGCCTTGCCGGCGTCACGACGCTTGGATTGCACGTCCGCGATGGCAACGCATTGCACGTCCTTGAATTGCAGCATGGCTTTCAGATCGTACGTGCAACGCGGTCCAATCCCGATCACACCGAGAGAAATCTTGTCACTTGGCGCAACTTTCGCGTCCTGGGCCGCCGCGTGTGATGTCCACGTTGCTGCCAACGAGGCCGCTGCAGCCGTCTTCGCACTCTCGAGAATGAACTCGCGACGTGTGGACGAAGAAATGGTCATGGCATCGATCTCCAATGTGAAATGTTTGAAAAGCCGATCCCAATGATAAGCGAATGGGCTCTGCCGAGTGCGCCGGTGGCCGGCCGCCGGTGCGGATCCTAGCTGATTGCCAACACAATCTTGCCGAATTGAGGGGACGATTTCATCATGGCAACCGCCTCGTTGCCCTGCTCGAGCGGGATCACGCGGTCGATCAGTGGCCGGATTTTATGATGCGTGACGAGCTTCATCATCGCGGTGAAATCGGACGGTGAACCCATCGTCGATCCCTGCAATCGCAATTGTTTCCAGAACACTTTGAAGAGATCGATCGATTCGGGCGGACCCGTTGTCGCCCCATAATTAACGATTCGCCCTCCCGGAGCCGCGACATCGATCAGAGATTTGTAGCCGGCGCCTCCGGCGCTATCGACGATCAAGTTGGCGGCGCCCGCGTCACCCCTGAATCGTTTCGTCCAATCGTTTTCGGTGTAGAGGAATCCACCTTTGGCACCGATACCCTTGGCACGCTCGATCTTGTCGAGCGAGGAGGATGTGACCCAAACGTCCGCGCCACTGGCAACCGCCATCTGCAACGCCATGGTGGCGACCCCGCCACCGATCCCAGTGATCAACACCGATTCGCCCGTACGCAGGCCGCCTTGTGCGAACAGCGCACGGTGCGCTGTGACGCCGGCCAACGGCAAAGCCGCTGCCTCTTCCCACGACAGGTGCCCCGGCTTTTCATGAAGTTGCGTCGCCGGAATTGAGACGTGCGTGGCAAATGTACCGTCACGAGGTAGTCCGAGGATCGAAAACGAATCCGCCTGCGCCGACTCGTTGGATCCCCAATTCAATCCGGGATTGATGATTACCTCACGGCCGATCCAAGACGAATCCACGCCTTCGCCACAGACCGCAACCACACCGGCGCCGTCGCTGCCGAGAATGACGGGCGGCTCGATGCCGGGATACATCCCCTGGGTAATCCAATAGTCGCGTCGGTTCAGCGCCGCGATTCGAAGTTCGACGATGACTTCGCCGGGCGCCAACTCCGCCGGGGTTCGATCCATCAGCTCGAGTGGTTGCTTGACTCCGGTCAATATCAGGGCTCGCATGTATTGTTCTCCGCATCGAGCGACAAATCAGATTGAAGATTTCAAGAAGTCGGCGATCGTCACTCGGAACGTTCAACTTACCTGTTTTACGCCGTTGTTGCGTCCCCCGACGTCGATCGACTCGGCGCGGGGGAAACAGTTGCACGAGCCACGCATCGACCGTTGACGACTCGACCACAGCCGATTCAAATGCCGACAACTTTACGCGCCGTAAACACACACCTCACGTTTCGGGAGAAGACTTTTGAGCCGCTACAGCATCCAGGAATTCGTCGAGCAAACGCGTCAAAAAGACTTGGGCCAGGGAGTCTTTGAGCAGGAGACCGAGCGAATGCTCGAATTGAACCTCAATGGAATGATGTGGACCAAGATGGGTTCGATGGTGTCGTACCGCGGTAACGTCAAGTTCACACGCGAGGGAATCATGGAACAGGGAATCGGGAATCTTCTTAAGAAAGCGGTTTCGGGCGAAGGAACGCAGCTGACCAAAGCCGAAGGCAACGGAAAGGTCTACCTGGCCGATAGCGGCAAGAAGATCACAATTCTGAACCTCGAAGGCGAGTCGCTGTTCGTCAACGGAAACGACTTGCTCGCGTTCGAGCCGTCGATTCGTTACGAGATCAAGATGATGAAAAAGATGTCATCGATGCTTGCCGGCGGGCTTTTCAATATTCGACTCGAGGGCACGGGAATGGTTGCCTTCACCACGCATTACGATCCGATCACGTTGCTGGTCACGCCTGAGAGCCCGGTCACGACGGATCCCAATGCGACGGTCGCGTGGTCGGGAAGTCTCGAACCTCAAATCAAGACCGACGTGTCGCTGAAAACTTTCATTGGGCGGGGCAGCGGCGAATCGATCCAAACGCATTACGCCGGAAACGGTTTCGTCGTCATCCAGCCATTCGAAGAAGTCTATTTCCAAGCCGGCGGATAGCCGTAGACTCCGCGCCCGCAAATGCGTTCGCACCTGATCCTGAGCCGATGGCGCCAGAGCATTTCACAATCAGGTCTTCTTGAAAAGCGTGATGACTTGCGTCTTGTCTTCGGTTGGTACACCGTTTCGATTGAACACACCCACCTGATCAACTGCGGAGCAGTGGCAGCCCGATAGCCTGGGGTCAGACTTGCTCGTCTCAGCGAGCAATTCGCAGCCCCAGGATAGGTCAGCGAAACCGAATTTTCCCGCGGCGATTTGGCGGCGTAGCCGCCAAATCGCCGCGGGGAGGATCTTCTTGCGTGTTGTTTCCCTGGGGTTACACCAGCTCGCTGTCGCTCGTTGGCTTACCCCAGGCTATCGGCTGCTACCGCTGCGCGGTTCGCCTTCTTTGTGTTGCGGTAGAACTTCGAAGCTAGACGATTTGTTGAGGCAGCAGCTCGCAGGTGAAAACCAGTTCACCAGCAGGGACTCCTGAACGCCGAAACATGAAATGCGCCGGGTATGGGCCTGATAATGCCACGTTCTACGCTATTGAGCCCGACGCCAGCGCGCAGGGCTCAAATTGCGAGACAGAACCGTCAGCTCCGCCATTCGGCTATTTTCATTCACGACACAGTGCTGGGCGAGATCGGCGGTGAATCGAATCACGACCTGCTTTGGGCACCGGCGATGTCGTAGCAATGCAGTTCGTCCTGGTCACGCAGGTAGAGCTTCTTGCCAGCGATCACGGGGTGCGCCCAACTTTTTCCATTGTTCGACTTGATCGGAAACGATCCTTTCAAATTGTAAGTTTGCGGCGTCGCTTC
>JAHELS010000398.1 GCA_024644085.1 Rhodopirellula sp. | reverse complement strand
CGTTGACCTTCACCCCGCAGAACTGGGACACCACCCGTAACGTCATCGTCACCGGCGTCAACGACGATGTCGATGACGGCAACATCGCCTACACGATCCTGACCGCCGCGGCCAGCAGCACCGATGCCAATTACAGCGGCCTGGATGCGGCGAATGTTTCGGTCACCAACACCGATGACGACACGAGCGGATTCGAGGTCAGTGAAACCGACGGATACACGTTGGTCTTTGAGGATGGCAGCACCGATACGTTTAGCGTCGTCCTGGATGCCCAGCCGGTGTCCGACGTCGTGATCAACGTCAGTAGTGCTGATATCAACGAGGCAACCGTCAGCCCCACGTCGCTGACCTTCACCAATGGCAACTGGGACGCACCGCAAGTCGTGACCGTCACGGGCGTCCCCGATCCAGATGTAGACGGCAACCCGACCGTGGTTGTGACGCTTTCGGTTGACGATTCGGCCTCGGACGATGCCTTCGACCCGCTGCTCGACCAAACCGTTGACGTGATCGTGCGCGACGTCGACGCGTCGATCCGCGGAGCGATCTGGGATGACACAAACGGGGATGGGATCCAAGATGCTGGCGAATCGGTGATGTCGGGCGTCGACGTCTATCTCGACCTGAACCGCAACGGTGTCTTCGACACCGGGGAACCGACGCAACAGACCGCGGCCGACGGATCCTACGCGTTTGAGAACCTGGCCGCAGGCGAATACGTCGTCGCCCAAATCGTACCAGCCGGTCTTGCGCAGACCTTCCCGATCGTGACCGGCACTGCGGGTACCTTTGCACAACTGATCAACGATCAAGCCAGTGCGTCGGTCTTCGCGACCCATGCGCCGCGCGACGTCGAGCGGATGTTTGTGGTAGAGCAGAAGAGCGGCGCGATCAAGATCCTCAATCTGCGCACCGGCGCGCTCAATGTGACGCCATTCCTCACGATACCGGATGTCGATGGCACAGCAAACGAGGCGGGTTTGCTCGGTTTGACGTTCCATCCTGACTACGCCAACAACGGCAAGTTCTATGTGAATGTCAACGTGGCAAGCACCACGGCGGCCGCGGGCTTTGCGACACACATTCGCGAGTACACCGTTTCGGCCGATCCCGACGTTGCCGATCCGGCCTCGGTCCGCGAGATTCTCCGCTATGACCAACCGTACGGTAACCACAACGGTGGCTGGATCGGTTTCAGCCCGAACGACAAGTTCCTGTACATCGCCAGCGGCGACGGCGGCAGCGGCGGCGATCCTGATAACTACGGCCAGTCGCTTGAAACGCTGCTTGGCAAGATGTTGCGGATCGATGTCGACGGTGACGATTTCTCCGCCGATCCCGATCGCAATTACGCGATTCCCCCGAGCAATCCGTTCGTGGGAACCGCGGGAGCGCGGGCTGAGATCTGGGCGTGGGGTTTGCGCAATCCCTGGCGGGACAGCTTTGACCGCGAGACCGGTGACCTATGGATCGGCGATGTGGGCCAGGGCGCGCGCGAAGAAATTGACTTCCAGCCCGCATCGAGCGCGGGTGGTGAAAATTACGCCTGGAATCGCCGCGAAGGTTTTTTGCCGTACAACGGCGGGCAATTGTTGGCGGGCGACGCTGAGCCCGTATACGACTATCCTCGCACCGGAGACTTCGGCGGAAGGTCCGTCGTCGGCGGCCACGTCTATCGCGGACAAATCGGTGAGCTTCAGGGATTTTACATCTTTGCCGACTCAGCCAGCCACAACATCTGGTCGTTCGATCCTGCCGATCCGATCAATACCGTCCAGCGAATCAACGATGCATTGGTTCCCGACGCCGGGGCGATCGGCAACGGGTTCTACGACATCGTTTCGTTCGGCGAGGACGGCTCGGGCAACCTGTACCTGGTCCAAATTGACGGCGAGATTCACAAGGTCAGCAAGAATTTGCCCGGTACTCAAACGGTGCTGGTCGCAGCCGGCGAAATCGCAACCGACATTAAGTTCGGCAATCAGCCTTCGCAGGACAGCACGATTAGCGACAAGGTCTGGGACGACTTGAATGCAGACGGGATCCAGGACGCGGGCGAGCCGGGTATCGATGGTGCAACGGTCAATCTGTTGGATCCCAACACCTTGCAGCAGTTGCGCACAACCACCACCACCGGCGGCGGACTTTACAGTTTCGATGGCTTGACGGCTGGCTCATATGTTGTGGAATTTGTCGCGCCCACCAGCTCGGACTACGTTCTCAGTCCTCAAGACCAGGGTGCCGACGATGCGCTCGATAGCGATGCGAATTCCAGTTCCGGCCGGACGGGGATTATCTCGTTGGCGGCCAGCACGACTCTGACCAACGTCGACGCGGGCATGTACCGATTGGCAACCATCGGTGATCGGGTCTGGGACGACGCCGACGGCGACGGCATCCAGGACAATGGTGAAAACGGAATCAACGGGGTGACGGTACAGCTGGCGTCACAGATTGATACGTTCTCAGACCCGCCGGCAAACCCGGACGTTATCGAAGGCTGGACGACGGCGGGGAACAACTTGAACAACAAGCCGTCGCACGTGCCAGGCGGCGGTCCGTCCGGCGCGGTGGATGACGGATTTCTCAACTTTAATTCCAGCGGCGAGGAGAATACGCCGGGCAGTCGCCTGGTGATCCGCAACCTCAGTCAATGGACGGGCGATTTGAGCGGTATGACCGCGATCGCCGCGCATATGACGCATTTTTCCACCGTGCCGGCCGGGATCGATTTGACGATGCGTTTGGCGGTCAAGGGTACCAACGGTTGGTGGGCGCACACGAACGCCGCCGCTCAGGTATTGCCAGCCGGCAGCGACTGGACGCAATTAACCTTCTCCCTGGACCCCGCCGACTTTACCAACCTCGGTCTCGAGTTGGGTGGCGGCCAGAGTGCAAGTACGGATCCCGATGCGACCGACACGCTGGCCAACGTGCTTGAACTGCGACTCTTGCACAATGACCAACCAGGGATCGTCGGCGACCAAATCAACGCGGCGGTGGGCGTTGATAACATCACCGGTATCGCCGATACGACGACCACCTCAGGCGACGGTGACTACAGCTTCACGGTGCTGCCAGGAACATACCATGTCGTCTTTGGACTGCCGGCGGGACGCGTCTTCAGTCCGGCCGACCAGGGCGGTAATGACGCGATCGACAGCGACGCCGACACAACAACGGGACTATCCCCAGCCGTCATCGTCGCCTCCGGAGAAACCAACAACACAATCGATGCGGGAACGGTGCTCCAGTCGCTGGTGGTCGCTCCGACGACAATCGGTGTGGACGAAGGTGGCAGCAACACCTTCAGCGTCCGGCTGGCCGCTCAGCCCGCCGGCGATGTGACGGTCAACTCGGCGATGGTGTCCGGTGGCGATGCCGACCTCAGCGTCAGCGGCGGCACGAGCCTGACCTTCACCACCGACAATTGGGATACCGATCAGACGGTGACGGTGGCGGCGGCCGAAGATGCAGATCTGATCAATGGTTCCGCGACGGTGCGGGTTTCCTCGACGGGGCTGACCGATGTCGATGTGACAGCCAACGAGATCGACAACGATGCCCAGGCGCTGGTGGTCGATCCGTTGACCATCGGTGTAGACGAAGGTGGCAGCAACACGTTCAGTGTCCGCCTCGCGGCACAGCCAGCGGGCGATGTGACAGTTACCGCGGCAATGATCGCCGGCGGGGATCCCGACCTGAGCATCAGCAACGGCGCGAGCTTGACCTTCACCCCGGACAACTGGAACACGCCTCGAAACGTAACCCTATCAGCAGCCGAGGATGTCGACGCGGCGAGCGGTGCGGCGACGGTGCGGGTTTCCTCAACCGGACTTACCGATGTCGATGTGGCGGCTGTGGAAGTCGA
>JAHELS010000151.1 GCA_024644085.1 Rhodopirellula sp. | reverse complement strand
TCAAGTCGATCATTCACACCGAGACGTTGCCCAACGGGATGACCGTGTTGGTGCAACCGATGCCGTGGCAGCGGACCGCCGCCTTTTCGCTGTGCCTGCGCGGCGGAGTCCAGTCGGAACCGGACCACCTCGGTGGACTGTGTGGACTGGTTTGTGAAATGGTCCAGCGAGGAGCGGGCAACCACAGCAGTCGCGATCTGGTCGCCATTCAGGACAACCTCGGGATCGATCGCAACTCGAGCGTGAATGCGGCGATGGTGGCCTTCGGCGGCGCAATGCCAGCGGAATCACTCGAGGCTGCGATCGAGTTGTATGCCGAAATCGTACGTCGGCCCCATTTGCCCCAGGATCAACTTGATGATGCGCGGATGATGTCGTTACAGGAGTTGCGAGCGATCGAGGACGAGCCGGCTCACCGTGTGATGCGTCGGCTGCGTGAAATGCATTACGGCGAGAAACTGGGCCGGTCGATCTACGGAACCGAGCAAGGGATCGAGGCAATTACCCAGGAAGACGTGCGCAATTTCTACACCGAACATTATCACGCCGCCGGCGGGATTCTTGCCGTCGCTGGTAACGTCGATGTGGATGTCGTCGTGAAATGGGCAGACGAGGCCTTCGGCACATGGAAGACGGGAATTGTCGAGGACCTCGACGTCCCATCGGGCCAGGGCGGTTACGAACACATTACGTCGCCGTCGAGTCAGACGCACATCGGATTTGCGTTTGAATCGATTCCCTACGGCCACGACGATTATTTCTCAATGCGTGCCGGGGTGGGGATCCTCAGTGACGGAATGAGTAGCCGCTTGTTCGAACGTGTTCGGGAACAACGTGGGCTCTGCTACACGGTGACCGCAAGCTGCCATTCGATGAAGCACGCCGGAGGCGTTTTTGGGTATGCGGGAACGACACCCGAGCGGGCCCAGGAAACACTCGATGTTTCCGTTCGCGAAATCGAGCAGCTGACCGAGGGTCTCGACCAGGCGGAACTCGATCGTTGGAAAGTGCGGATCGAGAGTGGATTGATCATGGAACAGGAATCGAGCGCTTCGCGAGCCGCTTCATTGGCATCGGACTTCTATCAAATCGGCCGGGCGATGACGACCGAAGAACTTGAGGCCAAGATCGAGTCGCTTACGCTCGATCAAGTCCGTGATTACTGGTTGGCACATCGACCGCAAGCCTATCGCATTGTTACGCTGGGGCCGGAAACACTTTCCGTGCCCGCAAGTTCCACCTCGCAATCACATTGACACATGCCCGAGTTTCGTGATGCAACTTTGCCGAGCGGTTTACGAATCGTTGCCGAAATCGACAACCGCGGCTATTCAGCGGCGCTGGGTTACTTTGTGCGCGCCGGCTCGCGTGACGAGACGGACTCGGAATCCGGGCTGAGCCATTTTCTTGAACACATGATGTTCAAGGGAACCAGCCGGCGGAGCGCTGCCGACGTGAATCGTGAACTCGATGAACTCGGTGGGCAAAGCAACGCCTACACGACCGAAGAACAAACGGTTTACTACGCGACCGTGTTGCCGAAATTCCAGGATCGAATCGTCGATCTGCTGACCGACATGCTCAGCCCCTCGCTCGATGAAAATGAATTCGAGACTGAGCGACAGGTAATTCTCGAGGAGATCGCCAAATACGAGGACCAGCCGCCATTTGGCGCCTTTGAGCGGGCCATGGAAGTCTATTTCGGCCCCCGTGGGCTGGGACGACGCGTGCTCGGCACGGCCGAGTCCGTTTCGGAAATGACCGCCAAGTCAATGCGAGATTATTTCCAGCGTCGCTATCGGCCCGAAAACATCGTGCTTGCTGCGACAGGAAGTGTTGATTTTGACGGACTCGTTGCGGAGGTCGAGCGGCGCACGCAGCACTGGGCTGATCGCTCGCGCGAAGCGTCACCTCCGGCCGATACCGACGGCACATTGCCGCCGGGTATTTCACTTGATCCCAGCATCGAAATTGCCGATGCCAACCAGGCGTACCTCGTGCGAATCACGCCCGGTCCGAGCGCGCAGAGCGAAGATCGATACGCCGCGCGGATCCTCGGTGCAATCCTAGGGGATGAAGGAGGCAGCCGGCTGTTTTGGGAATTGATAGATACCGGCCGCGCGGAAGTTGCAACGGTCTGGCCGCACGAATTCATGGACACCGGAGCATGGTTTACCTACTTGGTGTGCGCACCAGAGGATACGGCCATGAATCGAAAACTTCTCGAAGACGTGATGGCACGCACCGCCGACTCGGGAGTCGAGCCGGCGGAACTCCAGCAGGCGGTCAATAAAGCGACCGCCGGCTGTATCATGCAGACCGAGCGGCCCAGCAATCGCCTGTTCGGTCTTGGAAGCCGCTGGTTGACTTGCGGTGAATACATCAGCACCGACAAGACCCTGGAAATCCTCCGCGGCTTGGATCAAGAATCCGTCGCCAATGCCGCCCGACGGTATTTGAGAGATGAGCCTTGCGAAGTGATCGCGGCTGCGGGACTAGTGGCGGCGGACAGCAGTTCAAGTTCTTGATTCGCGTCGAGTAGTGATCGATTGGACCGGATCGCGAACGATTGCTCACGCGTGCGGTGCATCTTGTCGTCGGAAGAACTTGTCGATGAGTCGGTCTTCCGGGGCGGGCCCCACCGCGACGGCGACAAGGCAGGCAATCGTGGATCCGAGTAGGTCCCAGAGAAAAGGATTCAGGCCCCCCAAATCGTAGGGTCGAAATTCCCGGTACAGCAGGTAGCCCCAGCAAGTCAGCAGCAGGTGTGTCAGGGTGCCGCCAATCATGCCCGCAATGGCGCCGGATGACGTCATTCGTGGCCAGTAGAGCGCCAAAACCATCGGAATCAGAAAGCAGGCGGCAAGTCCGCCGGTGGCAAAAACAATCAAATCCTGCAGGTACGTGGGCGGATTGAGCACGAACAACACTGCAAGGACGCCGACAACGACCGTGACGCTGTAGCTGAGCCATCGCAACTTGTGCTCCGGCGCGTCGCGGTTGATGTGGCCTTGATAAACATCGCGGACCACCGCCGAGGAAACAACCAGCAGAAAACTGTCGACGCTCGACATCACCGCCGCGAATGGCGCGGCGACCAACAGACCGGCAAGCCAGGGGACGCCCGCATTGATTGTCAGCCGTGATGCCAGCTCGGGCATCGTGCGGTCGGGGTCAATCTCCATCCCCGGCAACAGGACTCGCGCACAGCAGAATATCACAACCAGCGAAAAGTAGATGATGCTGTAATAGATCGCTACGGTGAAGACAGAGAAACGCAGAGTCCGCGAGTCTTTGAACGACAGCAGTCGAACCATGTTGCTCGGCTGGCCTGTCGCAGCGAACGGCCAAAAGATGAAAAAGCTGATCGCCGATCCGACCGCAAGGAATCCGAGTTCGCTGCTTGTGCTCGGTCCCGGATTGGTCAAATAAACGCCCTCTCGATCGCTCCCGTACTTGTACGCAGTCGTTTCCGTAACCTCCACCCGCCAGCCTTCATCGGCGACCTGCGACGCGATTTGTTCAATTTCAAAGGGTGTGGTGATTTCAATGAATTTGGCCGACTCGCTACGCGATGCACCCGATGGGAAGATCACCGGCTCGGCGACTCGATAGATGTTTCCTGAATCGTTGATCCAGGTCCCCTTCGCGACGCTTTGGTGCGTCACGACAGGATCGGGGAGCGAAACGATCGCGACGATATGTTTCGGTGGCGTCATCCTTGCCATTTTCCGTGTCGCATTTTCGAGTCCGCCGACTTGCCAGAGAGCTAGTACGAGCATCACTAGTACGCCCACAAACATGACGATGCCCTGCATCACGTCAGTCCACACAACGGCCCGGAAACCTCCGTAGACGACGTACACGATCACGGCTACGGAGAAAACGAGCAGGCAGACAAGATAATCGGGGTCCGCCTGATTGACCCAGGGAATCGCGGAGGTCGCGTCGGTCACCACGGTTACCGCTTGTTGAAACACCGGTTCATCCTGGAGCAGCGTGCTGAGGATCTTTCCACCCGCTTTGAACTGGGCAATCAGGTAGAAGAACATGAAGAAGACCAACAAGCCGGTCGCCACCAAACCGACCGACGAACTTTCGAATCGTCCTCGCAGCACTTCCGGGATCGTCAACGCATCACACTTTCTCGCTACCTGGTTCAATCGTTTTCCAATCATTGCCATCGAAACCAGCGGCATGATCATGAACGCGGCGATCCACAGGGCGAGCGTCCAGCCGTGGCTGTACACCAATGCCGGAAACCCCATGAATGTCCCGCCCGATGCGTTGGTCGCGGCGAATGTCAGCGCGAACGCCCAGACACCGAAGCTGCGGCTGCCGAGAAAGTATTCGCCGACGAATTCCCGTCCTTTTGCGGCCCGATTCGATAGTGCCGCCAACAGGAATACGATGATCGTGTAGGCGATAAAACTGATCAGTGCCGCGTTGGAGTCTCCGTTCACGCCTCGTCACTCCTGCCGCGGTTGTGCTCCGAGACAGTCGGTTCTCTTTCATCGAGCGGATGATCCTCCATTTGCGTCAGCGCGAACCAGGAGCTCACCGTTGCTGCGACGATCCAGGGCACGAGAACTCCCCAGAAAACCCAGGACGGCATTCCCAGAACCGTTGTCAAAGGTCGTTCCTCGTCCGGGTATCCGAACCAGACGCAATAGCCGACGACCCAGATGGCATTGATCAGCCAGATGATGAGAATCCATTTCAGTTCACGAAGAGAACTTGCGTAAACGGGATCGACATTCGGGTCGGATTGGACTGGCATGGCACTCGGTGGCGGGAGTTCGCTACGGCGTGAGTTTAACGGTCGCGAGCGGTCACGGGCCATCTTTCGCTTGTAACTCTGCCGTCACGGATCACGGTTGCGAAGGCGTGCAGTGCGACGGTGGGACAAATGTGACGCGGAAACGCCATCAGCGGTTGTCCGATCGAGAACTCCGCGGCATTCGCTGTTTCCACCACCAAGTGCTCTTCGCTGTGGCTGTGATACCGGGCATCGTCGATCGCCGGGAGGATCACTCGGCGCTCGAGCGGCATTTCCGATGCGACTGCTTTGTAACCGAGATCGAGACAGATTCGGTTTCTCTGAGGTTTGCTGATGACACGTGTCAACAACGAGATCGCCATCTCGAAGCCGAGATCCGGATAGGCGTCCCCGTAACCGGCATCCCAGAAAACCGGTGTTCCCGGGCTGCATTGCCAATCGGTTTCATGGGCCCAGATTGCAAAGGTCGGAGAACCACCCGCGACGATCGCCGGCGACGGGTGGGCGCGATCATACGCACGGACTTGTTCGATGATCTCCATTGCCGCCGCCTTTCGCTCGTCGAGCGATGGTGAGTGCAGGTGGCCGTCGTAAACATGGAGTCCTGCGTAATCGCACCCGTCAAGCGACTCGAGGCCGGATCGCAGCGCGTCAAGTCCGGGCCCCAGTGCAACCCCTGTGCGATGCATGCCGCAATCAACGTCAATGAATGTTCGCAGCGGAAGTCGCGATGAATCCATTGCGTCGATAACGTGCCGTGCAAGGGAGAGGTCATCGCAAACGATCGCGAATGATGTCTCGGGAAACCGACTCGTCATCTGGGCGAAACGGTGCACATTGGGCCCAACGATTGGGTATGCAACCAGAACGTCACGGCCTCCGACGCCAGCGACCATTTCGGCTTCGGCCAACGTCGCAACTTTGAAGCAGTCGATGCCGGCGGCGATTTTCAACCGCACGATGTCTGGCATCTTGTGGGTTTTCACGTGTGGACGAAGTCGCGAAACGTTTTTGTCGCCCCCAACCACTGCGATCATCTGATGAAGATTGGCAGTAACGCGATCGGCATCGAGAAGCAAACCGGGGGATGGGATTTCGGCGAGATCTTCAGGCGGCGGCCAACTCATGATGGGGTCCGTGGGCGTGACCGAAACTCAGCACCAGGCTCGTTCGAGCAGGGACAAGAAATTTCCGTGGCAAATCTTTTCCAGGTCGCGGTCATCGTAGCCGCGTCGTTGAAGCACATCGAAGAATCCATGCAGATCTGCAATCGTATCGAGATCCGAAGGCGTTTGCTCGGTTCCGAACCCGCCATCGAGATCGGTGCCGATTCCCGTATGATCGGTCGATCCAAGCAATTGGCAGGCGTGATCCACGTGGTCGGCGACGTCATCAAAGCTCGCTTTGGGATGCGCCTTTTTTTTCCAGTCCGGAACGATCATCCAAGCATCGAAAGCGACGCCGATGACCGCTCCGCGGTCGGCCAGGCCCTTGATCTGGTGATCGGATAGTTGACGCGGATCATCGACCAGGGCTCGGCAATTGTGATGACTGGCCCAAAGTGGCCCTTCAAAGATTTCGATCGCGTCCCAAAACGCTTCGTCGCACAGGTGCGTGGCGTCGAGAATCATGCCGAGTTGATCCATCTTGCGTATCAATTGCTTTCCGTCTTCGGATAAGGGTCCGGTTTGATCGTGGCCCATTGCGTAGCGGCCACGTCCATAATGAGCCGGGCCGAGCGCCCGAAGCCCCTGGCCGAACGCGGTTTCGAGATCGGAAAGATCACGTAGCGAATCGGCTCCCTCGAGGCTGAGGATGTAACCGATCGGTGTACGCACAGCATCGGCGTGCCAATCGACGAGATGTTGTCGCAGTTCTTCCCAGTTGCGGATCTGGCGAAGTTGACCGGCCTGTTCCATCGCTCGATACCAGGCGAGTTGGCCCTGCGTCATCGCCCACGCCTGTGCAGGTGAATTCCACGATCCGATCGGACTTGCCGGTTTCATGCAGCCGGCCAACAGGGTCGCAACACAGATCCCGATACCGGCTTCGCGCATTTCGGGAAAGGCAACCGTACCGCGGCTTCGCCCCGGCAGGTCGCTCATTGCGAATTCGCCCTCACGTATTTCTCGAACGCTCCGAGTCAAGTCACGGTTGTACGAAAGTGCGTTGAGGCTGAGGTCGAGATGGGCGTCGAAGACGAGCATGCAGGGCGGACACACGAGAGGGTCGTCAAGGCTTCGGAAGCGATAACGCAAAGAGAACCATATTTCGGGTCCAGCGTCCACGGCCCGCCGCCGGCGCGATGGTCTCGCAAACGATCTTCGGCGGCAAGAAAAAAGCCAGCCCACTGGGGCTGGCTTTTCGCATTCTTCGATCGATCCGGAATGTTCCGTTATCGCGACTACAGGTTCGGAGTCTTGTAAGGTTCCGTGTCGCCAACCATGTGGAAGTGATTGTGGTCGATGTAGACCACTTCGATCGCTTCGCGGTCGTGAAGCGTGTGCGGTACGGGATAGCCGACCGTGGTCTTTTCGTCAAAGTAGATCGTGCACTTGTAGTGTGCGTGGTGCAGTTGAGCCGGTCCGAGCAGCGGATAGAATCGCGGCGGATCGACGTAATCAGCAATCTTCTCTTTGATGATACGGACGTTGTTGCGTTGTTTTTCCCAAAGCAGCGGAATGCCACCCTGCACCGGGCGAGCCGATTCCAACGCGTGGATGACTTCATCGTCGCTCGGTGGATCGAGAGCGACGGCGGGGCCACCCGAGGTGGTCGGTCCAAGAATCGGCACGCGTTCGTAGCGTTCCTTCTTCCAGAACTTCTCTTCCTGCTTGAATTGGTAATACGGGCTTACCGGCAGCGGGTACCCCAGAAATCCGATGTTGTAGCCATTTGTGACGCCGTAGCAGCCGGTGCTGGAGATCGCAACCAGTGCGACCGTGGCGACCGCAATGTTGCTGATCCAACGAGTGTTGGATTTCCCGTTCGCCTTGTGGATTTCGCGACAGCTATTCGAGTTGGTCATCCGAGCAACCTTCCGTGGTTCGTTACTAATACGCCCGAGTCGATCGCGACTCCTGGTTTCGCACTGTGTCCCTGAAGTTGGACTGACGAAGCCAGATCGGGCGCCTTGCGTACCAGTAGTATCGTGTGAAGTTATACCGATCTTGCGGATAATCCGGAAGAATTGATGAAAGTGACATTCGCGAGCGTGAAACCCGCCTGGGGTGAAACAGCGTTTTCGAATAGGGACGCGTTGCATGAAAAAACCCGCGAGCAGAAGGCTGCTCGCGGGTTTCATTTGAACGTGGACTGCTGTTCAAGAATCGATCAACGACTCTGGCACTAGCGGTCGGTGAAGTCGAGGAACCACCAGCCGTCATCCCATTCGAGGCTGACCTTGCGCCATCCCAGCGGAACTTGCGGGTAGGGGTAGAAGGGGCCGATGTAGGGCCAGGCCGAGGGACTGTACTGCTGAGGATAGGTCAAAGCAGCGTAGTTCGGATGGGCCGCGTAGCCGGGCCACGCGTAGTTCGGCAGGTTCGGCGAGTCGTATCGCGGTGCTCCGACTGGCGAGTAGGGTGCCATTGGAACCGGTTGACCAGCCATCGGAGCCGCCATGCTGACGGGGTGTGCCGCTGTCGGAGCATCCGATCGGTAAGGCGAATTCATCACGGGCAATCCGACCGGAGCCGATGCGACGCTGGCAGGCGTTCCGGATCGAGCCGGACGCGAAACAGGATCGACGGCGACGGGAGTCATCCCGGGAGACAGATCATGCAATGCCGGCGGTTCCGGCAGACGCGGCAGATTCGGTGACGCAGTGGGAATGGCGATCGCTTCACGCAATCCGGCCACGCCGGGAACGCTCTCAGCGATTTGGATGATCGTGTCGCGTTGAGAGGCCGAGCTGGCTCGTCCGGTCAACTGCAGCACACCGTTGTGACTCTTGACGTCCACACCAAAACCTCGGAGCTCGCCCGAGTTCTTTGCTGCGGTCAAAGCGTCGACAACTGCACCAACGATTTCCGAGTCGGTGCTCGGCTCGGTGGCGCCGGTTTGAAGAATTTGTCCAGGCATGACGTCTTGCTCGGCAAGCGCCTGGCTGAACGAAAAGTCGCCAGCGGCCGGTATCAGACCTGCATCGGCCGACTCGACCGGTGCAGCATCGATTGGCTCGTTTGCAGCATCGATTGGCTCGTTGGCGGAAGTCTGCTCGATCACGGCGATCGGAGCCGAGGGCTTGACCGCCTGGACAGGCTGTCCAGCCACGCTCACTTCGTCAACGATTTGCGAGATGCCTTCGATCCCGTCGGCAGCTTGAAGCACCAACTGTCTTTGTGCGGCTTCGCTAACGTTACCTCGGAAGAGAACCACGCCCTTATCGACTTTCATGTCGAGCGTGAAATCCTTCAAGGCACCCGAATCACGATTGGTCTTCAACCGCGAAATGATCTGTTCTGCGATTTCTCGATCACCACCCCAGGCCTGCATCGGCCCAAGGGTAGCGAACGCGGCAATCGCTAATCCGAAATACTTGCGTCGCATCGAAATGCCTCCCTGCAGTCCTTTATTCACTCATCGCCCGAGTCCGTTCGAATCCGGATTGCACGCTGCAATTCCGAAAGCAATTCGCCGCGCGGCGAATCTGATCTTCAAACGGATTGATCAGACCGGTGTTGTTGGTTGTTTCGGTCGTACCGGGGCAGCAAAGGTAGGTTTTTTCTGATTTTGTCGCTGAATCCGGTTGGGAATGCAAAAAACATGCACGCCCGATGTTCCACACCGCGGTTTCCCGGCAGAATTGAAGGCGATTGACTGCGTCTTCGAGCGCCCACTCGCGTCCCTGATGGTGCCTATCACCGTGGTGGGTCAGCAACGTTTGGCGCGACCCGGCCCTCCCCAACAAAAACCCATTTTTCGCCATGCATGAACCCGATCCCTACGAATTGCCGCCATCGCCGCCGCCGCTTGATGAAGTGGACATGAGTCCCAGCCAGGACGATCGCAATCTCGCCATCATTGCCCATCTCTCGGGTTGCGCTGGGATTCTCGCCGGTGGTCTGATCGGATTCCTCGGTCCTCTGATCATCTATTTGATGAAAAAAGACACGTCGCCGTACGTCGAATCGCAAGCCAAAGAAGCGTTGAATTTTCAAATCACGTTGTTGTTAATTGCCGTCGCTTGCGGCGTTCTTGCGGCGGCCAGCTGTGGCGTCTTGTTTCCGCTGATGTTCGTGCCGCTGGTTCTGCAAATCGCTTATGGCATCATCGCAGCGATCGCGGTTCGCGACGGGTCCCATTATCGCTATCCCTTTAATTTGCGACTGTTCACCTGATTTCGGTTCGGCTGGTCGGCAGCAGCCTATCGCCGGATGGCACGAATGAATGTCGTCAACGCCAGCAGGACACCAAACGCAGGCACCGCGACGACGATCAACCGTGGGCGAGCGGCAAGCACGGCTAACGCGACCACTCCAGCAACAGCAAAACCGGGCGGCAGCCAGCTTGCCGGCCGGCGCAGCGATGGCCACGCCAGCCACAATGCCATCATCATCAGTCCCATTCGGCCTGTGGCCGAGGCCGCGAATTCAGCCGATCCTGATGCTCCAATTCCCCAACTGATGACGGCGTACGAGGCGAGCAACGCGATCGCAGTGACCAGCACCAGAATGCGGCGGTAATCGGTCGAGCGTGGCTCATTCATGGACCCGGTCGCCTCCAGGTGTTTCGCAACGAAGTGTATTTCTCGGTGATCTGGCACCGACCGAACCGCAATTTCTTCCGGGATGTAATCCCGGGTTCCCAGTCTCGAAGTCTGGTCGTGCGCGATCGCTGGCGGTCATAAACTGTATCGTAGCTCGCACCGACGCGATTGTTTCCCCCTTTTTCTGTCGACGGCAATCGAGACAAATCATGAAACTGCTCTGCTTCAGCGATTTGCATCGCGACAAGGATGCCGCAAAGAAACTGGTTGCCGCCTCGGCGGAGGTCGATTGCGTGATCGGTGCGGGCGATTTTGCCACGTGTCGTCGTGGCATTCGCGATACCCTCGAGATTCTAGCGGAGATCGAAAAACCGGCGGTTCTTGTACCGGGAAATGGCGAATCCTTCGAGGAACTTCGCGACGCGGCCGAGGGCTGGAAAGCGAGTCACGTGCTTCACGCCAGCGGGTGCGTGATCGACGGGGTTGATTTCTGGGGCGTCGGGGGAGGGATTCCAGTCACTCCATTCGGTGATTGGAGTTGCGATTTCGACGAGCAGCAGGCCGCTTCGATGTTAGAAGATTGTCCGAGCGGAGCCGTATTGGTTGTGCATTCACCGCCGATCGATACGGTGGACCACGATAGCAGTGGCCGAATTCGCGGAAGTCGTTCCGTCCGTGACGCGGTGGAAGCGAAGTCTCCGAAACTGGTTGTCTGTGGGCACATCCACGGAGATTGGGGCAAGCAGGTCGATTTGGGGCCTTCGAGGATCCTCAACGCGGGACCATCCGGGGTCATTCTCGAACTTCGTTAGCACGGCCGGCCAAAGGGCCGCCTGCGGAACACTTCCGGAGTCCCCGAGAGCGAAGATCTCGGCCAATCGTCGCCTCTGTTGCTTCGTGATATTATGTGGCCTGAGACAGAGTTACCGTTTCCGGGCCATCAAATCTGAGGGATGAATGAGCACCGCCGACAGCACCGTTAGCGAGCAAGTCGCCCAGCAAGCCGCCGACGCGAAGTCGCGGCTCGACGAACATACGCTGAAGACAGTGCACTGGCACTTCAGCGACGACACGGGCAGCCCATTCTGGCTCGAGAAAAAAGCGGAACTCAAGTTCGACCCGCTCACGGAAATCAAGAGTTTCGAAGACCTGAAAAAGTTTCCGCATTTCGAGGATGAATGGCTTCGCGGTGGACCAGTGCGTCGCTGGGTTCCCAAGGGTCACGCTGGCAAACCGACCTACGTGTTCGAGACCGGAGGCACGACCGGAATTCCGAAAAGTCGCGTGGTCATCGAGGATCATTGGAAGGACTACGAACTATTCAGCGATACCCTGCCCGATAAGTATTTTCCCAAGGGCGCCAATTGGCTGATGCTTGGACCGAGCGGCCCGCGCCGACTGCGGCTTGCCGTCGAACACCTTGCCCAATACCGCGACGGTATTTGCTTTTGCATCGACCTCGACCCCCGCTGGGTTGTCAAGTTGATCAAGAAAGGATGGATGGAACATCTCGAGGAATACAAGAAGCATTGCATCGACCAGGCGGTCACAGTGTTAACGGCCGGGCACGATGTGAAATGCATGTTCACCACTCCGAAATTGCTCGAGTCACTGGGCGAGGCGCTCGAAGAACGCGGTACCAGCATTCCGGAGGTTGGGATCACAGGGATCTTTTCCGGCGGCACCGAATTCACGCCGCAATGGACTCGCTTTTGCGTCGAGGAGCTGCTCGGCGGTCCGCCGGAGGAAAGCGGCGTGTACATGACACCGACCTACGGCAATACGTTGATGGGATTGGCGTGCAGCAAGCCGATCAACGCTGCGGACGGTTACAAGATTTCGTACTACGCACCCCAGCCGCGCGCCGCCACCGAGGTGGTCAGCTTCGACGATTACAACCAGGTCGTTGGATTTGGGGAAACCGGTCGAGTCAAACTGTACACATTGACCGACGAATTCTTCGTGCCCGGTTTCATGGAACGGGACGAAGGCGAACGTGAACAGCCTTTCGAGACGTACCCCTGGGACGGTGTCAGCGGTGTGCGGCCCTTCCACGAATTGGCCAGTGCCACGACCGTCGGCGTTTATTGATCGACGTATTTCCGGAATTCAAACCTGCTTCCAAATTGCAATCGCTCGAACATGATCACACTCAGTCCACTGCGTTGGGGAAAACCTTACGAATCCCTCGATTTTACCGAGGTCGTCCATTTTGATAGCGGCGAACCGATCGCGCGAATCGGAAACGTTGGCGGTGGAATCGTCGGACGAGACATGCGCCAGGCGCACAAGGCCCGGCAAGCGCTGTTGGAATTGTCGACCGACGATCTCTTACAGCGATGCAAGCAGGCAGCCGTTCTGTTCGAATCGGCTGACTTGCAGGTCGGTGATTCGAAGCAGTCGGTCGACCAGTTCGTGCACCAACAGTCCGCGAGCACGGGTTTGCCGGAGCACATGTGCCGCTCGAACATGGCCAAAAACAGCTTCGTGCTGAGCAACATGGACGAAATCCTTGATTGTCTGACGCGTGGGTTGGACCTTTCCATCCTTTCCCGCGGTTTTGGCGAAGAGGGCCGCGGCGTGATCGTCAGCTACCAGGCTCAGACGCCCATTCTCGGTGCCGTGCTGCCGAACAATTCACCCGGTGTGCACACGCTGTGGTTGCCGGCGATTCCACTGCAAATCGGTTTGGCACTCAAACCCGGTTCCCAGGAACCGTGGACTCCCTACCGCATGGTGTCGGCATTCATCGAAGCGGGAATCCCAGCCGCGGCATTCGGTTTGTACCCCGGTGGCCACGACTCCGGCGGCGCGATCATGACCAAAACGCCGCGCAGCATGATTTTCGGTAGCGCGGAGACCGTGGCCCAGCATGCGGGCAATCCGAAGGTCCAGGCGCATGGACCGGGATTCTCGAAGATTCTCATCGGCGACGATGTCGTTGACGATTGGGAAGATTTTCTCGACCTGATGGTCGAAAGCGTGCTCAGTAATTCCGGCCGCAGTTGCATCAATTGCAGTGGGATTTGGGCCAGCCGTCACACGCGTGAGATCGCCGCGGCCATCGCAAAGCGGATCGGTCCGGTCGATGTCTTGCCGCCGACCGATCCCGATGCACAGCTCGCCGCATTCACGGTTCCCGCAATGGCAACCGGTACGCATGCGATGGTCCAACAGGATCTTGCCGAGTCGGGGGTCGAACATTTGACCGAAGAGTACGGCGAAAAACTGATCGAGCGCGAGCACTGCGCGTATTTGCGACCGATGGTCGTGCATGCGGATTCGCCTGATCGCCAGGTCGCTTCGAAAGAGTACATGTTTCCTTTCGTGAGTGTGGTGCAGTGCCCTCAAGACGATATGCTCCGCCGAATCGGATCAACGCTTGTGGGTACCGTGTTGACGAAAGACCAATCGTTGATTGATGCGGCTGGTGCCTGTGTCGACATCGATCGATTGAACATCGGTGCGATTCCAACCAATCGTTTGAATTGGCTGCAGCCTCACGAGGGCAACATCATCGATTTTCTGTTCCGGTCGCGCGCTTATCAAATCGCCGATTTGCCGGTCGCCGCCAACGCCTGAGAGCGACGCATACGCACGACGCAATTCGCCGCGATTTTCGTTTGATTCCACGTTGACTCGGGGTCGATGCCGTCGAGCGCGAGCTATAGTCGAGAGTAGAGATCTCTCACTTGGCTCGCAGAACCGACATGACCGGCACGACCTTACCCGAAGCCGCCTCGCCCCCGCAGGCAGCTCTTTCCATGGCCCCGCCGCGCGCCATTGAGGGTGAAGATCCAGCCGAGTCGGACGAGGCGTCGGGCCTTCACCGAAAACCGCGGTTCCACGACGAGCGTATCCCGGCTTTTTTGCTCAGCACGATCGTGCACACGCTGTTGCTCGTGTTTCTTGCCCTGATGACGTAC
Organism: Rhodopirellula sp.; assembly: GCA_024644085.1. Classification (GTDB taxonomy): domain Bacteria; phylum Planctomycetota; class Planctomycetia; order Pirellulales; family Pirellulaceae; genus Rubripirellula. The sequence continues at coordinate 1,255 of JAHELS010000151.1, read as the reverse complement.
CACGGTCGCATCGGTGACGCAACGACGTGGTTGGCCAGCCAAGGGGATCCGGTACCCGTTCTCAATCTGAAAACGATCGAGAATACCGACCGTCGGACGTTCAACCATGGAGCGCTGGCCGAGCAACCAATCAACGTTACGATCGCGCCCTGGGCACCCTCGACCGTCACCTCGCCAATCGCAGAGACCGACCGTGAATCGATCGATCCGGCTTTGTTGGAGCTCGCGGGTTCTCAGGGCGCCTCGACGACCCGGCAACCTTTGGTGCAGTTGCCCGGCGGCGGGCTTGGGGGACGCACTCCCGAAGGCCGCATCGAACTCGGAAAAAAATACGGCGCGACAAAGCAGAGTGAGCAGGCGGTGGACGACGCACTCGCGTGGCTCGCAGCGCACCAACGGCCTAACGGTAGCTGGTCCTTCAATCTTGCGCTGGACCCCTGCGGCGGCCAGTGCCGAAACGGCAAGCAACGAGGAACCGAGACTCCCACGCCGACGACGGGGGCGACCGGATTGGCGTTGTTAGCGTTTCTTGGTGCCGGCCACACGCACCATCGCGACGGTCCTTATCGGGAGACCGTACGCCGCGGAATCTATTACTTGCGGGACGTCGCGGCCGAGGCCGAGTACGGTTACGACTGGCAACAGGGCAGCATGTATGGACACGGGATCGCGCTGATGGCGCTCGGTGAAGCACTCACCATGAGCGACGAAGGCAAAGGGGGCGATTCCGACCTGTTCGATCTGGTTGCCGGCGGCACGTTGTTCACCGCCATTGCCCAGCACGAAAATGGATCGTGGGGTTACGTACCGGGAAGCCCCGGGGACACGACATTGACCGGATGGCAAGTATTGTCACTGGTCGCGGCAAAGCGCAATCTCATTGCCTTGCGAACGCATACCTTGCCGGCGGCGAAGGAATTTCTGTGGTCGACCTGCACGGACCAGGATTACTGGTTCGGATACAAGAAGCCACCCGGTGAGCCAACGACGACGGCGATCGGATTGACGCTGATGATGTATCTCGGCGAATCGCCACGTTACACGCCGTTTTACATGGCCTTGACCGATTTGGCCGAGCGCGGCCCAACCTTGACCAACGTTTACCACGATTACTATGGCACGCTGGCACTTCACCACAGCCGTCATCGTGACTGGGACCAATGGAATCAAAAAGTTCGTGACCACCTGGTTTCGACCCAGGCGAAATCGGGCCACGAAAAAGGAAGCTGGCACTTCAAGGACCGATGGGGCGACA
>JAHELS010000150.1 GCA_024644085.1 Rhodopirellula sp. | reverse complement strand
AAGGGCGAACGGCAATCCTTCGAGGCGTCGTCGCCTCCGATCGTGATCGTCGCATGAGCGAGATGTTGATTCGTCTCGAACCGGGTGTGCGAGGCGTCGACAACCAGGTGACGGTGCAGCCATGATGCGAGCGTGGAGCGATCGCTCGGCGCCGCCAATTAGAGGTTCAAGTTCCCGAATTGCGCGGGGTAGATTCCGTAGATGCCGTTGGTGAACACCTGTTCGATCCAATTGTTCAGACGAGTGATCGGTTTGTCGGGCACGATCACGACATCGCCATCACGCAACCAGATTTCGTCGGCGGGTGTTGGCCGCTTGCCGTAGACCGCTCCTTGCAGATCGAGCATCGTCGAGATCAATCTCCAATCTTCGGCTCGGCGAAGCACGACCACTTGCCGCAGGTTTCCGCCTGGAAGATGTCCGCCGGCCGCGGCAATGGCGCCGAGAACGGTGGTGGGACCGTCAAGAAGAATTCGATTCGGTGTGCCGACTTGTCCAAGCACGTGCACAAAGTGCGGTGCCTGTTGGGTCAGGATCGGTTCGGTGTCAATTCCAACGACAATTTCGGCGTATCGCAAGTTGATCTCACGCTTCAATTGATTCAGCGTGAACCCTTGAACGCAAATCTCGCCGATACCCGGCAAGCGAATCTTTCCATCGGGCATCACGGTGACTGTGAGCGCCTGTTGATTGAATCCGCTCTGGCCACCGACTGCATTGCGAATGTCCTCGGCGAGCGTATTGGTGCGAATCGGTGTGACGTCGATTGACGGCTCTTCGTAAAACTTCGTGTATTCCTTCTCGAGAACATCGCGCAGCTGCGCCACCGATAACCCTGCTGCGTGAATCTGGCCGAGAAGACGCACGGTAATCGTTCCATCGGGCTGGATGATCAAGCCCGCAGCCAAAGTGCCACGGTCGAGATCCGGATCGGCCACCGATTCGATCAAGACTTCGTCGCCGGGATTCAGCTTGTAGGCACCATCCCTTTGTCGCCTTGTGATCAGGTAGATCACTTGCAACGTGTCACCAGGACGCAAGCGGTATTCGCTCAGATGCGCGAGTCGCGCCGGACCGGCGTAGCCGCCGGGCCCGTAAGCATTGAAAGGCATCGGTTTCATGTCTTTCCATCTCGCCTCGCCTCCGCACCCGCACAAGCAATCAACCGCTTTGATACAGGGCTGGCAACCACCGAGGCACGGCTCACCACCGGCGATGTTGCGACATCCGCAACTGTCGGTTTTCAACGGCGTCAACGATCCGTTTGTCGGAACCTCTTGAGCGAGACTCACCGCGGCATGGCATGAGAGAAAGCAAAACGCAAATGCCAATCGAGTGGCGATAGCTGGATTCATCGTCCTGATTTCCAAATGCGTCGGGTTTTTGTGGAAAGGGATTGTGCCTGGACGTCTCTCGCGCGATCTACCAGATTCGTTTCAGCGAGTGCATGAAGCGACGGATCATTCCAGGTGGGTCGGCGTTTGTTTCCAAGTCCTTTTCCACGCTGGTGTCCTCTGTGGCAGCGATCGGTGTCGTGTTCGATCGGGCTGATGCGAGCCTGGCGTTGACACCATCGCCGGTAACTGGGTTGACGGGCCGGGAGAGAGCGGCAAAATCGGCAGGAGAAAGCGTCATGATCTCGGGAACACGCGGCCGAGCTTCGAGAATTTCCTCACTCGCATCGGTTTGCCGGGACAAACCGGCCAGCACGTCCTCGGCACTTTCTCCCTGGCCGGAACGTTGAAGGATCGTCGCCAGTACTTCCGCGGTTTGCCGGTTCGGTTCCAGCGACATCGAGTGCTCCAGCGTCCAACGGGCTTCGGACAGCAATCCAAGTTCGCTCAGGTGTGTCCCCAGACGATAAGCGAGATTTGCATTCTTCGGTTGACCCTGCAACGCCGCGCGGCGCAAGCAGAGGGCCGTCGCGCTGGGAAGCGTTTTCGCGTCAGCACGTCCGAGGTAGACCGCGGCAAGCAAGTCCATCGTGCGCGCCGCTTCGTCGCTTCTCGCAGCAATCGATGCCAGCTGCACACGGGCTGAGTCCAGGTAGCGGTCGGCCGCATCGGCGGCGTTGATCGCCCCGGTCTCGTTGCGATCGAGCAGGTTGCTGCGATGTGACTTTGCAATTCGGTAGATCGCCGGGCTGTCGAGTTCACCGTAGATGCCCGAGAAATCACGAGCTTCTCGCATCATTGCCCGCGCCGACTCCAAAGTTGCGGCGGCCGTTGGCTTTGCGGCCGGCAATCCTGATTCGCGGTCGGCCATGTCAATCGCCTGGGCTGCCCAGCGGAGCGATTCCCATGCGGTTGATTCGGCCGAGGCCCATGCGCCTACGCCGTATTCGGCTGAACCTTCGAAGATCAATCGTCGGCTGATCTCGTTCGCCGCCGAGGAACTCATCGTGCGCAGCCAGTTTCGTCTCGCGGGGGGCGAAAGATCTGGAGGGGCAACGTCGCTCGGATTCTCAATGACCGACACTGGGTGAGTTGGGACGCGCTGCTGACCCTTCGCCGTGGAGCGCGGAGTTTTCAAGGCCGCCGGAGCGAACGCCATGCGTTGTTCGGGTTCAACTTGAACTTGGGCCTGAGCGTCGGCGCGGCTTGCGACATCCGCGGAAATGCGCTTGATGTCCGCGGGAGGTTTGATTTTCACCTTCGAGCTGGCAGGCTCGCTGGACGCGGCCGGGTTCTCAACCGCCGGCAAACGCTTGGGAAACTTTTTTGCTCTTTGCGGGACTTCGGCCAGCGACGATGCGGGAGTGCACGCGACCAACGTCGCGAGCAGCCAGGCTCGGCGTTTCTTGGCGATTCTCGTTGATAACTTGGAAGTCTTCACGTTGCGATTCCGAGCGGATACGGGACCACTTGGGACGTGGCCACGTCATTACAGATCGGATGATCGTGTCAACGATCACTGCCAAACCGAAGCAGGATGTCCGTCGCAACCGTGTCGAGGCGAACGAATCGGAAGAACCGTCAAAGTTTGTGACCGGGCCGCAGAATTGCTTGCAAAGGTTGTGGTGAGCCGACGGTGCAAGCTGCGGCCCCGCGATTCGCAGTTTGTTGTGAAGCCTGACGCTGGGCGCGTTCGGCTCATCTCTGCCCGACGAAAAGCATCTTTGCCCGAAGATGCGCGGGCATGGAAAGGACGTGTCTAGGCGGGGGAAGGCCGGCCGTAATAGAAGCCTTGGGCCAGATCGAAACCGAGTTCTTTGCAAGCCTCGGCTTCTTCGGGTGTTTCGATCCCTTCGGCGAGCGCCCGGATTTCGAGGTCGCGGACCATCTGGACGAGAGTTTCGAGCATCCGACGACGCTCTCCAGTGGCGCTATCAATGCCTCGGATCAGCGAGATATCGAATTTCACAAAATCAGGTCGTGCACCGATCAACTCGGCCAACCGCGCCTGGCCCGATCCGAAATCGTCGTATGCCAAGCGGATCCCCATCTCGCGAAGCGCTGCGTGCAACGTGTTCATCCGCACTGGATTGGTCACAGAAGATTCGTGGATTTCCAGGACAAGCGACGTATTGCCGGTCATCTCACGGACCTGTTTGAGTGAGTCGATCAGCCCGGGAACATCGTCCATTTCGCGTGGATGTGTGTTGACAAACAACGTCGGCTGTTCGGGCAGGTCGCGACCGACACGAATTCCTTCCCATCGCAACAGACGGCTCAGTTCGACTTCCAAACTCAGCTGTTCGGCGGCATGGAACATTGCGGTCACCGATTCGAGGCCAAAGACGCTTCCACGACCGAGTATTTCGTAACCGATCGATGTTTCATCCTCGAGGTTGACGATGCTTTGGAAATGCGGTTTGACCAGACGCTGGCTCATCAGCCGGTCGAATTGAACCAGCGCGAGGGCCTGGTCGCAAACGTTTTCTGCGATCGTTCCGTGGGTCATTCCGGTTGGCGATTGACGTCGGACGCGGAACGGAGCTTCGGCGAAATGAATCAGGTCTTCTTCGGAGACCTGAACTGTTTCGTCCGCCTCGATCCGGCGTCCGTTGATGTATGTGCCGTTGGTGCTGCCCATGTCTTTGAGCAGCAGCACGCCGTTCTCGACCCACAGCGAAGCATGATTCCCGCTGACGGTGCGAAATTGAAGCTTTAGCGAGACGCCAGTCTTTCGACCCACGATGTAGGGGTTGCCGTCGATCGGTGCATGAACCACCGCCTCGCCAGGCTGCGTCGGACCGGACAGGAACCACACGTCCTCGGTCACCACAGTGCTGCGGCGCAGGCGTTCGAGCGTTGCGTTGTCGATGGTTGGCATTGAAATCGGCTGTTCTGGGTGCGACGGGCCGCACAATCGTGACCGGTGCGACAATCGCTACGAAACGATGATCCGCACCGCGCTTGCGCTCACGACAAGCGCAATGACGGTCAGTGTCGTCGAACAAACCTAGGTCATCTTTCTTGCATGGCGTTGCCGTGAAAAAGATTCTTTCGGTTTTCGGCATTTATTTGCTTGTTCGCGGGACGTCATCATTCGCGAGCTAGGTTTCAAGGAATTGGTTGATTCCGCGCGCACTCGCAGCTCGTACGACTCGACTATCCCGTTGAACCCACAAACCAAGCACGATGAACATGACCGCGCTGACGAATGAGACACAGACATTTGAGCCAAGCATGCTCGGAGGACTGCTCTCGGACGACACGTTCTGGCCGACGCAACCGCAGGACCTCAGCGAAACGGGGCTGAGCGAGTCGTTCGTGGTCGGTCTGGTCCTCAAGACCGTCCTGGTCGCCGGCACCATCAGCGGCCGCAACACGTCGGAACGAACCGGTGTGCCGTTTCGAGTCATCGAGCCGATGATGGACATGCTCCGCACGCGAAAGCTCGTCTCGCACGTTCGACCGGCACCCTTCAACGATTATTACTACTCACTGACCGAGGCCGGCCAGGCTCGTGCCCAGAATCAGATGGAGCAATGCAGTTACGTTGGGCCGGCACCAGTGCCGCTGAGCGACTACGTGCTCAGCGTGGAAGCGCAGGCTGCCGGACTCGACCCGATCGACCGCGACCAGTTACAGACAGCGTTGGCGAAGATCTCGTACCAGGACGACCTGCTCGATCAACTTGGTCCCGCTATCAACAGCAACACCGGGATGTTTCTGTTCGGGCCTCCCGGTAACGGTAAGACGACGATCGCGCGATGTCTGACACAATGTCTTGGCCAGGAGATCTGGATTCCGCACGCAATTCTCGATGACGGAAACCTGATCAAACTGCAGGACGACGCGTTTCACCGGCCCGCGCCGATTCCCGAGGGGGACGGCCAGATTCTCAAGGCCCAGGAATGGGATCGTCGGTGGCTACGCATCCAACGGCCCACCGTTGTCGTGGGCGGCGAACTGGTGATGGAAAACCTCGAAGTTCGTCACGATCGTCGCAGCAACATCTGCGAGGCGCCGCTGCAAATGAAAAGCAACTGCGGTTGCCTGTTGATCGATGACTTCGGTCGCCAACGGATTGCACCGGAAGAATTGTTAAACCGGTGGATCGTCCCGCTGGAAAACAAGTGCGATTATTTGACACTTGCAACCGGAAAGAAGATTCAAATTCCATTTGAGCAGCTGATCATCTTTTCGACCAACCTCGACCCTGATTCGCTGGTCGACGAAGCCTTCCTGCGACGCGTCCCCTACAAGATTTTTGTGGGTGATCCTTCACCCGACGAATTCCGCCGGCTGATGGCGGAAGTCTGCCGCCACCTCGGCTTCAGTGACACACCCGAAGCAGCCGAGCATTTGTTGAAGTTCTATCAGGGTAACGAGCGACCGCTGCGGCGTTGTCATCCGCGCGATCTGATGACGCAAGTCGCCAACTTCTGCAAGTACCGCAAGATGCCGCTGCAAATCCGACCGGAGTATCTCGATCAAGCGTGTCGCAGCTACTTCAGCCAGTTGTAAGCCGCCCACCGCCCGCATTCCCCGTCAAGAATCTCGAAACGAACAAGACTCCGATGACCACTGCCCCCGTCAAAAAAATCTGCGAAGGATACGAGCCCATTCCAGGCTACGTGCTCGAAGAGGTGATCGGCAGCGGAGGTTTCGGTGAAGTTTGGCGAGCCAGCGCCCCAGGCGGATTGAAAAAAGCCGTCAAGTTCGTTTTCGGCACTACCGACCAAACCCGTGCCGAACGCGAATTGCGGTCGCTCGAACGGATCAAAGGTGTGCAGCATCCATTCCTGTTGACGCTCGAACGATTCGAAGCGATCGACGACCAATTGGTGATCGTGACCGAGTTGGCCGATTGTTCGCTCGAAGATGTCTTCCGTCGCAATCGCGAACATGGCTCGTGCGGGATCGCCCGCGAAGTTCTGATTTCGCATCTGCACGATACCGCCGATGCGCTCGACTACTTGCATCAGAAGTACCAGCTACAGCATCTCGATATCAAGCCGGCAAACCTGTTGCTCGTCGGTGACCACGTGAAGGTGGCCGACTTCGGTCTGCTCAAGGATCTCCGCGAAGCCGAGTGCAGTGTCGTTGGCGGGTTGACCCCGACCTATGCACCGCCCGAGATCTTTGACGGCAGACCAAGTCTTCACAGTGACCAATATTCTCTGGCGGTGATGTACCAGGAATTGCTGACCGGTACACGGCCGTTCAGCGGCCGAACCATCGCGCAGCTGGCGACGCAGCATGTTCACAGTGCGCCGAATCTTGAACCTTTGCCTCCGAGCGACCGTCCCGTGGTCGCTCGCGCGCTTGAGAAAAACCCCGAACGGCGTTTTCCGAATTGCAAAGCGTTTGTCGAAGCGCTCCGCAATCCACGAGGCCGCAGCACCGCCGTGTGTTCCAGCGGCGTCGAGCTGGCCGCCGGTGACACAAAGACATCTGGCGGTTTGCACGCTGCAGCGGTCGAAGATCTGCCCCAGCTGAACTCCCGCGGCGCGGACGCAAAGAAGACCAACGTTCGGCATGCAATCGTTGTCGCACTGGGAGGCACAGGTGCAGAGTGTCTGCGCGAACTGAGACGACGAGCGGCCGACACACATGCGGCTTGTCCACTTGATTTGCACAGCGTGCTGATTGACACCGACCCATCGACGATTCACTCGATGCGAGTCGGCGAGATTTCGACGCGAGTGACCGAGTGCATGGCCATCCACACGCCGCTGAAAACAGCACATGAGTACCGTAAAAACGGCACCGAAAGGCTGAGCAGTGTTTCACGCCGTTGGATTTACAATGTGCCGCGCAGCGGTGCGACCGAAGGGATGCGACCGCTGGGGCGATTGGCGCTGGTGGATCACGGGCCCAAAGTGACCGAGAAACTGTCGAAGTCGATTTCCGGACTGGTCGAGGCCTCGGGCGGGCATCTACCACGTGTTTACGTCATTGGGTCCCTGACCGGCGGCACAGCGAGCGGAATGTATCTCGACGTGGTTCATTTGCTCAGGCATCTGTTGGACGAGGCTGGGCTGGTCGAGGCATCAATCCTGTCGATGTTGTCAACCGCGACATTGCAGGGCCAGGTCGTTCATCCATTGGCGCTGCACGATGTCCAGGCGGCGATGATCGAGATCCAACACTTTTTGAAGGCCGGTAATGGTTACCCGGGCGACGGTGGTGCCGGATGGCCGAGCGTGCCCGCAGCGCGAACGCCGCTGCGCGACGTGTACGTTGTTGCTGGATCTCCCGACGGCACTCTTGTTCCGCCCCCCGCCGCTACGATCGCTGACTACGTTTGGTCGGATGCAACCGAGGCGGGCGAATTGCTGGCCGATGCACGCAAGCTCGAAATCGAACAAGGCACGTCCATCATTCCACCGTCGATTCGCTCGGTTGGTGTGATTCCACTTGGAGATTCCAACCGCCTCGAGCGCAAGGTGCTTGCTCCGGCCGTCGTACGGAACCTGCTGATTCAATGGCTCGGTTTGCCGTCCAAGGCCCGCGAGGATGCCGTTCCATTGGCAGATCGACTGATGCGGCGCTGCGGTTTGACCAGCGAGGCTCTGCTCCGCGAAACCGGCGAGGCTGTCGATGAGGGCGACACACGCGCCAAGATCGATCAGGCGATATCGGTGCTGAGCGACGAACAGCTGCACAGTGCATCCGCTGTTTCACAACGACTCGGTGCCGTTGTCGAATCGCTTGCATCGCAGCGGCAAATCCAGGTCGTTGTTGCAAACATTATCAAGAACGTGCACCGCGAAATCGCAGTGGGTCTGAATGACGAGCGGGCCGATGTCACAACGGTGATCGAGTGTCTGAAACGGGTCAACCAGCAATTGACGGACATATCCGCTCATCTTGCGCAAGATGGTTTGAGCGAGGATTCGGTCCAATCGCCGCATGCGATCGCGGTCCGATTGATTGTGAATTTTCAAATCGAACAACTCCGGTCCACTTTCGTCTCGATGCAGTCGCGTCTTGATCAATTTGCGACGACTTTGGCGCACGCAATTGTGGCGGCCAGCAAAGCCAACCGTGCTGCGACCGATCCATGGAAGGACATGCCGGCGGAAATGCAATCCGAATTCGCGAAGGTCGTTTCCGATTTACACGCAGTTTCGGTGAACCGCTACCTCATTCGTTCACTCAGTGAGCAATGGGCCAACATCGATGCCATCACGATGGTTCACCAACTCGTCGACGTCGCCGTACCGCGTGTTACGACCGTGGTGGAACGAAATCGAGAGTCGTTTGGCGGCTCCGCAGGCGATACCTGTACGTCAATTCCGCAAGAATGCATTAGCCTTAGTGAGTCAGCCGTCGCGTTGGAGAGCCCGACACAAACGGCCGTGACACAGACGATGCCGTCGATGACGACCGACCGCGATTCCGACGAACCGCTGACGGTCGAAGAGGCCATGGTGGCCGTCAAGCCGACGCTGCTAGCGTTCGGAGGTCGACAACGATTGATCCTGGTTGTCGGCAACGAACAGGAACGGAGCCAGTTGGAACCGTCGGTGCGAGATGCGCACGAAGGGCACTTGACCGTCGTGTTGATCCCCGGCGCAACCCCCAAGTTGATCCACGAAGCACAGCAAATCGAACTCAAGAATATCCTCTCGAGATTGACCGTGCTCAACGGCGGTAACACGCAGGTGACCAGCCGATTGTCGAGCCGAACCGACGTCGCCTGGTAACTCGATCGACGATTCACCGAGCGAATTCAATTCTCGGCCGCCCCGTCGTCGATGATCCCGAGTTCGACCAGTCGCCCAGCGTAGAGGGACTCGTTGTCAGCGTCGTAGCAACAGAATGTGACGATTCGCGGTCGCTCATGGTTTCGCAGCCAATCGATAACCGCAGCGATTGCGATCTCCGCCGCCTCATCGAGCGGGTAACCATACACACCCGTCGAGATGCACGGGAACGCAATCGTGTCGAGCCGCTCGTCCGCTGCGAGCATCAGAGAACGTTTGTAGGCGGACGCCAATCGCTCCGCTTCACCGGATCTTCCGTCACGGTAAATCGGGCCGACCGCGTGAATCACACGCGAAGCGCGCAATCCAAATCCAGGCGTAATTCTGGCGTCACCTGCGTCGCAGGGCGCCAGTGCACGAGACGCTTTCACAAGCTCCGGACCCGCCGCGGCATGGACTGCACCGTCGACTCCCCCACCGCCTGCCAATGCGGAATTCGCCGCCGTGACAATCACGTCAACGTCCAATCGAGTGACGTCACCACGGACCAGGCGAATTCGCGACGCGAGTAGGCTCATGTTTGTACCATCCAGTGAAATGGCCTTATCAACGATCGGTTCGACGAAAGGTGTGTTGTCTCACGCTATTTACGAGCACGCAACGCCAGCAAGTGTGTCTTGCGTATTCGAGACGGATGATCCACTTGCTTGCGTGTCTTGATGTTGCACGAAAACGGTTCCCGGTAGCGTTTATCTGAAAAACAAGGTTGGAAAAAAACCGTGAGTGAAAGCTTCGTAGGCCGGACCGAGTTTTGCGAGTTCCGGCATTGTTTTGAGTGATCGCCGGAACTCGCAAAGCTCGGTCCGGCCTACGACTACAACTCGCCCTTCGCGCTTGTTTTCGCGCAACATCAAAACTGGCGCTCTGGCGCTGCGTGCTGGTATGATTTGCGACAAAGTTTCATTGGCGTATTTGGCCGATTCAAAATCGAATCTCAGCACAAAAGACGCAACATCATCCGGATTAGCGAGTCGCCATTTCTGCGCGCTCGGCCCAGAAGTTTCTTGAAGCCCGCACGAACGGAATGTGCTGTCGCAATTCATCCGCTGGCAGTTTTTTCAGCCTTTCCTCGTATTCTGCCAACCAACCGCGAAAAAAGTCGACGCTGCGTTTTGTCACTCGTGGTTGGGCGTCGAATTCGATGTACCACGGCGCCGTCATCGCGGCACGAAAGTGATCCTCATAAAGGGTCACGACACGAAATGTGACCCAACTGCTTTCCTTGACCATCATGGGCGGCATCACTCCGCCGGCCTTGGCAAACTCGTCGAGTCGCGCGTTATAAAACACCTGTCCATTTCGAATGACTTGCAGGTAATCGACGCCGTCACGTACAGACAGACTTAACTCAGGTTGCAGCTGAAGAACTTCGCTCTCTGTGGCACGAAAGACATGGCCGGGAATTTCGCCGCCGAGCCGAGGCCGTAACAGCGGTCCGTTGGTCGCGACGCTCTGTCCTCTCCAAGCGGCGCCCCACCACTGTTCGGCAGTCTTTACCGGACTGACTTCGAGTTCGTTGCTGTGTTCATAATTGTCCAGGGGATTGGCGACGTAAAGACGGTTGTATCCGAGCGGCGTGTTGCGCCCCTGGTTGCCACTGCCGGCCAGCGGCGGAATTCGAAAACCGGCTTCGAGCATGTTCCAATAGATTTGTTCGGCCCATCGACCGACAGTTTTACCATCGCCAAGATCGGGTCCGTCCGGTGGGCGACCGTTCTTGACGCTCGGCACTTTGCGATCAAGCCGCAGCCAGTCACCGAGAATGAAAACGCCATCGACACGGTTGCTCGAAAGCCAGACCGGCAACGGCCAGGCGAAAGGGTTCTCGATCGCAACCTGTACCGACTCATTCCCCAGAGCCGCGGCCAATCGCTCGACCGGCAAAGCAGATGCCGCATCGTTTTCCGTCGAACGCTCCATGCCGTAAAACAACAAACCGCCCTCGTGGACCACATCTTCGCGAATCCAGATCGGTTCGTGGCCGATCGGATCATCACGGTCACGACCTGCGATTGGCCTCGCCTCGGTGTGGCCCAGTACAGCGGCAACGTGCAGATCCTCGGCTGCCATCCGCAATGGAAAGCTGTAGGCGGACGTCGGTGCGCCGCAGTCGCCGCTGGTCCATCCTTTGGCCAGCATGTCGATCATGCGTGGCAATTGCACCGAATGTTGATCGAGACTTGTTTTCTCGAGTGAGAAATTGCCGCTTACGATCCGGTACTCGGGTCCGCGAATCATCCGGAACTGGTAGGCCGATTCGGGGAGTTCCAAGTCAACGCTTCGATCGAGGACGACGCCGACGCCAGCGGGCACTGTCTTTCGAATCGGCATCGACGTTCCCGGTTTGGTGGCTCGCCACAATTCCATCCGGGTGATCGTCGGCTCGCTGGTCGATTCGTCCTGGACGCTCAGCGCCAATGTTCCGCCGACCGCCCACGCGAACGTGGGAAGCGAACTGATCACCAAGGATGCCAGCACGCGCAAGGAAGGGCAAATCGAGTTTTCCATCGACAAAGTTGTAGCGAGCTTCGATCCTCGCACCAACCCTTGTTCGTTGCACCTTCGAGCACGGTTCGGGTTACGATATCGGGAGCCCGCACATATCTCCCACGACCATAGGTGACTCATGCCCCGTTATTTCGTCATCAGGATTCAGACAATTGCGTTTTTCGTGGCGACCGGAGCTCTTGCCGTTTGCGCGGCGGTCGTCGGAGCTGCGGAAAAACCCAACATCATCTACATCATGTCCGACGACATGGGTTACTCCGACATTGGATGTTATGGCAGCGAGATTGAAACACCGAATCTCGATGGATTGGCCGAACATGGAGTCCGCTTTACCCAGTTCTACAACACCGCGCGATGCTGTCCGACGCGGGCCAGCCTGTTGACTGGGTTGTATCCGCACCAGGCAGGGGTTGGGCACATGATGAATGATCGCGGATATGACGGATACCGCGGCGACCTGAACCGAAATTGCGTGACCATTCCCGAAGCTTTGAAGTCGGCCGGCTACCGCTCCTACCTCGCGGGCAAATGGCACGTCACCAAAATCATCAAGCCCGAGTCAGATGCGGACAAACACAATTGGCCCCTGCAGCGCGGGTTTGACCGATTCTACGGAACCATCCACGGTGCTGGAAGTTTTTTCGATCCCAATACGCTGACTCGCGGCAACGAGTACATTTCGCCCTACGCCGATCCGCAGTACTCGCCGAATGAAACGGCGAGCGGTGAGTACTACTACACCGACGCGATTTCTGATCATGCCGTGAGGTTCATCTCGGAACACCATTTCGAATCGGGTGATCAACCCTTCTTTTTGTACGTCAGCTACACGGCGGCGCATTGGCCGATGCATGCGCTCGAAAAGGACATCGCCAAGTACGAAGGAAAGTACGACGCCGGCTACGACGCGATTCGCGACGCGAGATACCGTCGCATGATCGACTTGGGGTTGATCGACGAATCGAGCACCGTCAATTGGCCGATCCCAGATGAATGGAAAGAAACGGAGCACTGGGAATGGGATAAGCGGAACATGGAAGTTTACGCCGCGATGGTCGACAACATGGACCAGGGAATCGGGCGGATCGTTGACGCTCTTAAGAATACGGGCCAATTCGAAAACACGCTGATCTGTTTCTTCCAGGACAACGGCGGATGCGCCGAAGGTTACGGGCGAGGCGGAGAGGGGGGACCGCGCTCGGGCGCGCCGACGATGGAGCCGCTCGCCGATGACTACCTCCAACCCGACATGACACCAAAGCAGTCGAGGGACGGTTACAAGATGCGCACCGGCAAGGGCTCGATGGCGGGCCCGGCCGATACCGCCATCGGTTATGGGCGCGGATGGGCCACCGTTTCCAATACCCCGTTTCGTGAATACAAGCATTGGACGCACGAGGGCGGAATCTCGACGCCATTGATCGTCCACTGGCCCAACATGGTGAATCGACCTGGTGAACTCGAACGGACGCCCGGTCACCTCGTCGACTTGATGGCGACAGCGGTCGATGTCGCCGGCGCAGAATACCCCACGACTTATCACGACGGGCAACAGATCAAACCGATGGAGGGCAGGAGCTTGTTGCCGGCCTTTATCGGAAAACCGATCGAGCGCGAAGCTATCTACTGGGAACACGAGGGCAACCGCGCCGTCCGCATGGGCGATTACAAGCTGGTCGCGATGGGCGCAAACGGTAAGTGGGAGCTTTACAACATCGCCAAGGACCGTAGCGAGCAGAACGACCTGAGCATTGAACAACCGTTTATGGCGAAGAAACTCGCCGACATGTGGCAGGCCTATGCCGAGCGAGCCAACGTCTTGCCGCTGAACCCGAGTTCGCCCGCGAAGTCCACGTTCAACAAGAAACAAAAACGTTTCGAATTGAACATGGGGGATGATCTCGCCTCCGACACAGCGCCGTTTGTCCAGCGTCGAGGGTTTCACGTCATCGCCGAGGCGGACGTTGCCGGCGACGGCGTGATCGTCGCCCAGGGCGGAGCGACCCACGGATGGACCCTTTACGTCCAGGAAGGCGAGTTGCGGTTTGCGATCACTGTCAACGGTGAGCGAAAAGAGATCGTCAACTCGGGGATCAAGCCCTCGGGTCCGACCCAGATCAAATGCCATCTGGCCAAGAGCGGCGATTTTTCAATGGTGGTTGGAGACCAGGTCGCCGAGCAGAAATTCGGGGGGCCGCTGGTCAGTCAACCAATCGACGGGCTCCAGGTCGGCAGTGACGGCGGCGGTAACGTGGGCCGATACGAGTCGCCGTTCATGTTCAACGGCGAAGTCAGCAAGGTTGTGATCGAGATCGAATGATCATCAGTACGGTAGTTCGCGAATGTACAGATTCTTGAAAAACAATTCGCTGCCATGATGTTGCAATTCGATCTGGTCGGCGCGAGGCAATGGAACCCCGCCCGTCTTGTCCCAGTAGTTTTCCAGTACGACGCGGTCGACGATTAGCTTGTCGTTGAGCCAGATCGTGACTTTGTCGCCGACCATGCGAATCAGAAACGTATTCCACTGGCCCGGTTTCCTATCGGCGAGAACGGTCGGAGAATTTCTCCAACGCTTGTTGTTCCAAAGGCCCCCGGAACCCAGATTGCGTCCGTTGCGATATGCCGCCACCCATTGCTCGGGCGTCGAAGGTGGATCCTGGCCCGGTTTGACGCGGGCGTCCCAGGGATCCCAGATCTGGATTTGAGGAGTGCCGCGGAGATAAATCCCGGAATCGGCGCCTGGGGGAATCTTCCAATCAACGTACATCTCAAAATCTCCGTAGTCTTTGTCGGTGCAAAGACTCTGGCCCTTGCCGTCGTAGGTAAGAATGCCGTCGACCACGCTCCAGTGTTGCTGCATTACCTCATCGGCGGCCTCTTGCGCCTCGGCCAAGGCCTTGCCCTTGAGATCGCGTCGCTGATTCGCGTTCTTATCCGCCAGACCCTTCCATCCCGCGAGATCTTTTCCGCTGAACAGCGCCGTGAATCCGCTCGGTGGCGTATTGTCCGCCTCGCTTTGCGGCGATGTGGGTGAGGGCGAGTAGTCAGCGATTCGGAGATTGCGAAACTCGACCCGGTCACTGTGACCGGCCAGCATCAGATGCCCGCGCCGGTTCTTCATTCCCTGGTGCGCGCCGCCGTCGACCGGCGTCGTGTCGTCCAGAAAGGCATCGACAATGACGGCGCCGTTTAGAATCACCATGATGTGGTCGTCGATGGCGACGATCGTTTCGCTGTTCCATTGGCCAGGCGGATTGAGATAACCGGTCTTCGCCGGCACGATGCCGTAAATCGATCCATGGTATTGCCAGGGTTTGAGCCAACTGAGCTTGCGAGTCTTGCCGCCGCCCATGTCGGCTTCGCCCTGGTACCGGCTGCCGTTGTGATCGAGGATTTGAATTTCCATCCCACCCGATGCCGGGTGCGCGCCCGCGGGCACGCGGATCCCAATCCCGTTGTTGCCGCTTTCTTCGAGTTTGAATTCAAACTGAAAGACAAAGTCGGCGTATTCCTTTTCGCTGACGAGATTCTTGCCGCCCTTTCGGCAGACCAACACACCTTCCTCGGCCGCGTACCCCGTCGTATCGCCACTCCAACCGTCGAGATTTGTGCCGCTGAATAAACTCTGCCACTGAGCCGACTCCAGGACTTTGAAGACAGATTGGGCCGCCTTGATATTAGGATCGGCTTTGTTTTCCTGGGCGGCGGAGAGGGAAAAGAGATGAATGCACGCGAGTGCGGCGAAGGCGATACGGAGCATTGCGTATCCAATTCAGAAATCGGGGCTGGAAGGGGCGCGGTACAACTATAGCTGTAACCGATGCTCGATTCCGCTCCGACCGGGCGCGAGGGCGGGGGTGGCCTGCCCCGTCCGTCGGTCATGAGCGTCTACGCGGCGCGGCGAATCTCAGAGTCCGATTCGCCGTTTTTGCCCGATTCGCCGTCACCGGTGCTCGAGTCGACATGGGTCGCTTCGACTTCGGCTGCGTGTGAGACTTCCGAAAT
>JAHELS010000149.1 GCA_024644085.1 Rhodopirellula sp. | reverse complement strand
CCTGGTAAGGTCCCCATCGGCTTTTCCGCTCCGGGGTCACGGTAAAGACCCGGCGATGGACTCCCGTCTTCATCGACGTGATCGTCAACCCAATCGCCAGACAGGCCAGCCCCGACGGTACCGGCCACGTCGTCTCGCTGATCGACCCCGTCTCGTAACTGGTCCAAACCAGCAAGCCGAACAGGCACGCCGATTGGCAGGCAAATACGTGCAGCCATCCCCAGCGCCGGACGATCTGCATGTAGAGGATTGACAACACCGCAAGACCACCGATCGCCGCAAATGCAATCCAGCCGAGCGACCGTGTTACTTCCAAACCGACCAGTGCGATCACTGCCACGATCGAAATGACTGCCGCCCCGTGCCGAAGCATTCGAGCCAGCTCGGTGTTGAAGATGGCTCCGATCGTCATCCACGCGATCAACGAGAATCCGGCGGCCATGATTGCTGCGTCGGTCGTTCGTCCGTACTCGTGCCCGCACGCGAGGATTGTCGCTGCGACGATCGTTGCAAAGGAAAGCAATCGCCGTTGATCTCGCCGGTGGCGAAGACAAACAATCAAACTCACCACCGAAGCGACCGCCATGAAGATCCAATGCCGCGCGCCGAATGTTTCGGCAAAGCGAGGCAGATCGCTGAGCCCGTACATCGCAATCAGCGTCGCCATCACCGCGAATTCCGAACCTTTGCGGCGCTGCGTCCACGTGTAGCAGTAGAAGCCGAGGATCAGCACCAGTGCGATCGTTTCAGCGGATCCAAAGTACCACTGCAGCTCGGATTGAATTGGCAAATGGGTCATCCCTCCGCGCGTGACCCCGCCGAGAAACATCAGTGGCGCAAGTCCCATCGCCAGGTGAGCGCGCGACGGAACCGGTGAACCAGCATCCATGGCAACCATCAGCACCAGGACCGCAAACGCGATGGGCAAAATCAAGAAGGGCTCAAATTGAACCGGCGCACCAATGAATCCGAACGACATCCATACAGCGTGAACACGAATTGCGGCGAGCACGACAAGAATCCCGAACGCCGTCAACGGATACCATGGCCATCGCCAGGGACTACCGCTTTGGGCAACCATCCCCTCCGATTTGCGGACGGCGGGAATCATCAACAGCAGGGCGACGCCGATCGCCACTGAAAACAGAGGCGCTCCCCAGTTGGCAAGCATGATGTGGTTTTCGTGAACAGCATTGCCCAGCACCAATGGTGTCGCGAAGAAGATGCCCATCATTGTGTAATACGACAGCGCGTACCAAAAAGGAAAACTCAATCG
Source organism: Rhodopirellula sp. (assembly GCA_024644085.1). Taxonomy (GTDB): domain Bacteria; phylum Planctomycetota; class Planctomycetia; order Pirellulales; family Pirellulaceae; genus Rubripirellula. The sequence continues at coordinate 14,430 of JAHELS010000149.1, read as the reverse complement.
GCATCTGCGTCTCACCGTCTCGGTGACGATCACGGTGAATCCATAGGCGAGTCCGAGCAGCAGGGCCGCCGAATTCCATTGCACGATGCTGAGTTCATCCAGCGCGGCCGACAGCGCAACGAGGCTGATGATCACCACCAGAAATATCGACCTGGCGTCCTCCCAGACTTTGCCGATTCGGACCACACCCACACAGATGATCGCCATCAACAACGTGTACGCCGCGATGCTGGCCGAAAGAAATGTCGACCTGGCCCACAAGTCGCCCCGCGCAATGGTCGCAATCTGCAAACCATACAAGATCAAGAAACAACTGATCAGATAAAAAGGATTCTGAGTGTATAGAAACCTTCCCAGCAAACGAATCTGCGAACCGCTAGCCATGACCGACCCCTAAAGTAAAAGACTTCAATGAAGTGAAGCTTGATAAAATCGGCTTGGGGACTCGTCGTGAGTGATCTGCTTCGATGCAAATATCCTTGCGTCAGGCACTAAATCGCAAAAATGCCGCAAGCGGCTTGCGAGTTACATTGCCAGGTACCGTACATCCGTGCGGCGGACGTTAATACGCGACGAACTCACCTCGAGTTCAGCGCGAGACAGAAAGATGGCGGTCGATGACGGCAATAAAACGCATCCTATTGGCACGTAAAATGCCGAAGCGGTACATTCTGCGGATGCGATTCTCGAAGGAATGAACGATGACGCGGCATCTTGCAATCGGCGACATTCACGGCTGCTTCACCGCACTGGAAACGCTGGTCGATTATGTTGGATTCAAGAGGGACGACACGATTGTCGCGCTTGGCGATTACGTCAATCGCGGACCGGACTCGTGCAAGGTGATCGATTGGTTGATCCGATTTGATCAGTCGCACAATCTTGTTGCGCTTCGCGGCAACCATGAGATCATGATGATGGAGGCCGCGGAGAAACCGAATGCGCATCGGGAATGGCTGAAGTATCGCGGCGAGGCGACACTGCGGTCCTACGCGCGATGGACCAAAGACGATCTTGATTCCAAGGATCGAGGCGGCCTTGCGAACGTTCCCAAGTCGCATTGGAAGTTCATACGAAACCGCCTCCTGCCGTACTACGAGAGCCGGACGCACCTGTTCGTGCATGCGGCCGTCTATCCCGATATGCCGCTTGCGGAGCAACCGGACTACATGCTGTATTGGGAAAAAATTTCCGATCCGCCGCGTCATGAATCGGGCAAGATTGTCGTGTGCGGCCACACCTCACAAAAATCGGGATTGCCGCTGCATAACGGCAACGCGATCTGTATCGACACGTGGGCCTGCGGTGACGGCTGGCTCAGCTGTCTCGACGTCCAGCGGGAACATGTTTGGCAGGCCAACGAAAAACGCAAGACACGCCAATTTGCGTTGACCGATTTGCCGACGTGATGTGATCGGCGTGCGGATTGACGCGTGTCACGCCTCGTTCGCACTCGAGTCAGGTAGATTGGACAGCACGCACAGTTCGATCCAATGACCATCGGGATCCTGAACAAAGGTCTGCAGCGCTCCGTCGGGCCGAGTCTTCCGCTGCATTCGTTTTGCGCCGTGGGCATCAAGTTGCGATTCCCATTGGTCGAGCGAGTCGACTTCCAGGGCGAGATGTCCTCCTCGGTGATGAGAATGGACGGGTGCGTCGCGGTCGCCGATTAGATGCAATTCCTGGGACTCGCCCAAACGAAACCAGGCCCCGGGGAAATCGAATGCGGGGCGGTCCATCTGGGGCAACTTCATCGTGTCACGATAGAAGGCCACGCTCGCCTCGACATCCGCCACGTGAAGGGCGACGTGATTCAGATTTCGCACCTTCATATTTCGTCCGGGATTTTAGAGGAAAAGTCGGCTAGAATCTCAGTTGCGCCTCGCCCAAAGCGTGTTGTCCATCGCGCAGAGTGAAGTGCGGCACACGAGGTGATCCAAATGATCATAAGACGGACTGAATTATTGCGCGGCATGGCGGTGTTCGGAGGCCTGTCCGATGAATCGCTGGGGTTGATTCTAGAAGATTCAACCGAAGCGGTCGCAGCGGAGGGCGATTTTTTCTTTCGCCAGGGCGATCCCGGTAATTCGCTTTTTGTGCTCGAATCGGGAACGGTTCTGGTTCAGCGCCGATGGAACGGGGAGCCAATTGTTCTGGGCCGACTCGCGCCAGGCGATTGCTTCGGCGAAATGTCGCTGATCGATTTTCAGCCACGCTCGGCATCTGTCAAAGCCGAGTCGAATTGCGGGGCCATCGAAGTTTCGCGTGATTCACTTCGCCGCCTCTACCGCCAGAACCTCGAACAATACACGATGATCATGATGAACCTGGGCCGCGAAGTCAGCCGCCGCTTGCGCGCCGCCGACGAGTGTCTGTTTCAGCTCCAACAGGATCCGACGTCAACGATCGTAGAACCTGAATGGATGATTCATGACGTGTAGCCGATCAGGCATCACTCGCTGGTTCGAGTGACTTCCGCGCACGTCTCTTCGCTTTCCCACAACCGAACTTTGTAGGCTTCGGCGCCGGTCCCGTCCAGGATCACTGGACAGATCTCATCAAGAAAGTGGATCGCCATGTTCTCGGCGGTTGGGTTGCTTGAAAGTTCGTAAATCCGATGCGGTTGTGACGCACGAATCGCATCCAGCCCGTTGGTGTCCTTGTCCCACAAGATAAACGTATGATCCCAATGCTCGTTGAGCCAGCCGTTGACACGTTGCTTCAATAATTTGAAGTCGAGAATCCGGCCGATGTCATCCTGTTCGCCACCGGTCACGTAGACTTCGATCGCGTAGTTGTGTCCGTGCAGGTTCTGACATTTGCCTTCGTGCCCGACCAGACGGTGGCCGGCACAGAAAGTAAATCGCCGCATGATACTTAAATCCACGAGCTGGCTTTCCCCAATGAAATCGTGTTCGAGCAACCGACCGGATGACGCTCCCCACGGTACCATACGCCGGCACGATGCCGAAGAGAGCGGCTGGACCGCTTTCTTCACAGACCAGGTCGTGGCAAACTGTGGCAGAAGTTCGACACGCTGCAAAGGACAGAACGATGCCCCAGATCCTCGACGCCCAGCCGCTTCCAGTCCCGGATACCGCGGCGCTTCGGTATCTGCCCGAAGGCCCAATCCCGCTTGGTACGAGTCTGGTCAGCTGGGTCGCGATCCAACACGGTGCCGACATCGCCAGCGGCAGTTTGAATCTTTACAACCTGACGACAGGGACCAACCGGTCGCATGATCTGCCGGGACGCCCCGGATTTGCGTTTCCATGCGACTCGGACGACACCTTCGTCGTCGGGTGCGAGCGATCCCTTGGGATCTATAACACCGCAAAAAATTCCTGGCAGCCGTTTTGCGACGGCATCGACGACGATGTCGACAACACGATAATCAACGACGGGCTCGTTCACGGTGACAACCTGATATTCGGCACGAAGGACTTGGAATTTGCCACCCGCAAAGCAGGTTTGTATTTGTACCGTGGCTCGGATAAGCAGTTGATTCGTCTCAGGGATGATCAGATCTGCAGCAATGGCAAGGCGATCCAGACAGATTCGAGCGGAGGACTGCGACTGATTGATATCGATTCGCCGACGCGCCAGGTCGTCAGCTATCGGATTGACATCGATAGCGGATCGCTGGGTGAGCCGGAGGTTGTAATCAACTTGCGGGACGATCCCGCGGTTCCCGACGGAGCCATTCTGACGCCCGACCAGAGGGGCATCATTGTTTCGATGTTTCGTCCTGAGTTTGCCGAGTACGGCGAAACCCGACTGTACGATTTATCATCCGGCGAACTGAAATGCACTTGGCGGACGCCGGGTTCGCCGCAGAACACGTGTCCCGCGCTCGTTCGTCATGGCGACGGCCTGAAACTTTTGATCACGACGGCGGTGGAGCACATGGCACCGGAGATCCAGGAAAAATGTCCCAACGCGGGTCAGCTCTTTTTAGGTGACACCGATCTGCAGGATAACGGGCAGCCGCTGGCGCCGCGGTACCCGATCTAAGCGTGGTGCAAGGAGCCAGCCGCTTCGGCAAGCACCACACGCCATGATTGTGGCCAGTCCGACTAGAGCATTTTCATTTTTCATGTAGCGGATTCAGGAAAAAGGGTTCAGATTCAGGAAAAAGGGGTCAGGAACCAATAGCCGCCAGCGGCCCTTCGGGTGCTTTGCAGGAAAAAGGGGTCAGGAACCAATAGCCGCCAGCGGCCCTTCGGGTGCTTTGCACTATTGGTTCCTGACCCCTTTTTCCGTTTTTCTGACCCCTTTTTCCGTAGCTACACCAATTCCGAAAATGCTCTAATTGCCTACCGTATCGGCCAACACGACCGGGCGAAATACGCGCGTTTCGATTCGACCTTCGGCCTGCTGATACAGCGACAATTCCATCGGCGATTCCTCGGTCCGCTCGTATCGCTCGGTCAGCCCCATTGGTTGCCGCCATCCCACTCGAAGTAATCGATGCGCCCGGTCGGCGCGACGCCGTAGTTCGGCTGCGAGTTGAGCGTCCGTGTGTTCGTGGAGCACGCCGGTGTCGATGTAAAGCGATCGGTTCGCCGCCAGGAGCTGCTTGAGAGACACGGAATCAATCTCGGTGTCGTGAAGGATCAGGTACCGGAGCGAATGCGCCTCGCGGAGCACCTCGAGCAGAGTCGCATCGACGGGCCATCCCGATAGGTCGAGCGAATCGAGATTGCCTTCCGCAAACAGGGGTCGCAGGTGTTCGGGATTGATGACCGTCTCGGCGAGATGCAATTCTCCCACCTGGCGTAGCTGTGCGAGAGCGTTTGCCGCGGCCTCGTTCAATGGAACCCGATTGAGTGAAACCCGTCTCAACGACTCGATGCCGCCGAGCCAGGCAACGGTGCCGACAGACACCGAGGTGTCGTCGAGATTGATTTCCCACAACGATTTGAGGTGGTGCCAGTTTGCCGTGACTTCATCGTCGATTTCGGCGCCAGGCAATGCGAGGAGTGACAGCTTGGAAAGGTCCCCGATTTCCTTCAGCTTTTCACGGCTGATCGACGCGTAGGCGAGCGTTAGTTGATCGAGTTTGCGGCACTGCAGAAGCACGTCGAGTAAATCGTCTCGGATCGCGGGACCACCGGCGGCGAACCATTCCAGCTTACTGAGGCCACTGACCTCGGCGATGGCAGGCCAGGAGCCTTCAGCGGCGATTCCGACCAGAGAAGGTGCGTTACGGATTTCCAGAGTTCTTGGCACTTGCGACAACCGCAATCCCAGATTCAACCTTGGTACGTCGACCACCCGGACATCGGTGGCGTGATTCAGTTCCGTCACTCGGATCAGTCGCATCTTGTCATTGCCGGAGATCGAAAAGGTTTCCAACTTCGTCCCGTCGATGTCGAGCTGAGTTAGATTCGGAAACCTCCGCAGCAACCAGGACAGCTCGTCCTGCTGCAATGGGATTGAGCGCACGTCGAGTCGCTCGATCTTGTCCAGGCCTTTGAGCTGTCGGACCTGGCCGATGGAAACGCCGCTGTCTCGCAAAATCAATTCACGTACCCGGGAGTTGTTCGACAACGGCGCAAGATCAACCTGGGAAAGTGGCAACCCTGTCAAATCGATCGTCGAGGGCCCGTCCCAACTTCCGAGAAAACGAATCCACTCTCGACAACGATCCGGGTCGACCGTATCAGGACGTGGTTCACCAAAAGCACTGAGTTGAAATGAACCGAGAGAAAACAATCGCAGACTCGACACGTTTCGAATCGAAAGGTGCTCGAGGTCCCGCGCGTAACAACCAAGTCGCGTCAGACTGTCGGCACCGTCGATCTCCAGAGAACTTACCCAGGTCAACCCGGGGATGAATGAATCGGGAGGCAGGCTTTCCTGCAGTTCGGTGATGCCTTCATCGATCGCTGCTAGCCGAGGTGCGTTACGAACCACCAGACGATGCTTTTGGACGCGATTGAGCTGTAACTCTTTCAAGTTCGGCAGGTTGGAAAGATGAATCTCAAGCTCGACGTGGTTCATTTGTATCGAAAATCGTTCGATGCTCAAGAACCGCAGCCGGGGCCAACCATCGATCGATACGGTTGCTCCGCCGCGCAGCGGTCGGCTCAAGTGGAGGACTTCGGCGGTCGCAGCCCAACGGGGTTTACCCAAGCCGGCAAGATCAAGCGGCGTGCGGGTCAAGTCAACTCTCACAAGGCGATCATGGTGATCCAGCCGTCGCAGCGTCCGGGCATCGAGATTCGTTCGATGCAAGCTCAATTCGGTAAGCCAGGGCAACCTCGCGATGATGTCGACGTCCGAATCGGACAGTTCCCGTTGCGTTAAAGCAAGCCGGAGCAAATGGATGTTGTCGACAAGCGGCTCGATCGCCGACGCGTCGAAGTCACCTCCATCTAAGGCGACGGCAATGACCGTCGGAGTTTCAGCGACGGAACTGACCATTTCCTGGTTGGCATCGGCGAGTGTCACCTGGCGCAGCCGCGAAAAAGTCCGTAGCAATCCCTCGGGAACCTGGTCCGCGACTGGCGACGGAAGCCAGCAGGCCATTTGGCAGTTGCCTCGCTGGGCCAAACGAGCGGCGAGCCGCCAGTGCTCGCTCGCCTGGTGGTTCTCCCAAGCGATCACCGCCGTGGGCACACCGAGGATCGCCAGCGCGATGCCACAGTCGAACAACATTCGGGTCAGGCGCGCATTACGCCCGCGACCAATGCTCCAATTGCGGAACTGCATGTATCCGTAAACAATCGCCGCGAGACAAATGCCGATCGCAACATTCATGACCAGGTGATTCCCGGACCAATAGCGGCTCTCCATCACGCCGTTGCGGCGGTATTGGATCCAGTATCGAAGCGGCCAGCCTGCCATCCTCGGCATCTCGGCGATATTCACCGAGTTCACCGACGAGATGCCCTGATCGTCCCCGGAAATACCGATCCACCGCTCCCCAGCCTGGACATAGTCGTAGGGGAGATTCAAGACACCTATGACGGCCAAAACGATGACCCCCAACACCACGCATGCGATGTGATCCTTTGCTCGGTCTGGGTCGATTTCGTTGACCGAATCGGCTTGATTCGCCATGGAAAGATGAGAGACGGGCGGCGCGGACGAGACAGATTCAATGACGCCGCATCATAACACACCCTCGGCCACTGCGATCATGATCCGAGGTCCGGCTTTTCCTTGCCGTCGGTGTCGTAGCGATTGATGGCAAAGTAGACATACGGGACCGGCAGGCATGGCAAGAGGAGCAGAAAAAACTTTCCCACGACGAATGAAAACACGAGAGTCATCACGAAGAAAGCAGTCCACAACCACCATGTATCCCGCCACAGCCCGATCAATTGTTTCATCATGGTAAAACGCCCTCCCAGGTGGGAACCGTTTTATTTGTCTTAAAAGGGGTCTGACCCTTTGGAGGGCAAGCCAGTTTGCCAGTAATTTTGCCTTGCCTGGAGAGGGTCAGACCCCTTTTAAGACAAACAAGTATCCCATCATCCGGCATGTCAATACAGAGGCGTCGCGATGCCCGACGGATCGATCTGCCACGGGGTCCAGAGAATCATCGGATCCTCGGCCTTCAGGTCACTTTTTCGCGGCGGAATCTCCGTCGCCTCAAGTTCGAGACTCTCGGGATGATAACGCTCTTTCAACTCGTCGAGTTCATCCTGGAGTTCGCGTTCCATTTCTTCGAAGTCTTCCTGCAGTAGTTCGAGATTCTCTTCTGCGCGACCGATGTCACCCTTTTGCTGGGAGGCACGGCCGAACCCGCGAGCAGCGGTTCCAATGCCCGACCGTCGACCGCCCAGCAGCGCTCCCATCAAGGTCGAGCCAACGCTGATCCACGAGGACCTTTTTGCCTGCTCGTACTGGTCAGTTTCGCGCTCGAGTCGATCTTCCGCGCTGTGAATCTTCTTTTGAATCGACTTGAGCTTCGACTCGTACTTATCACGCATTTTTTCGATCGCCTCATCACGCTGTTCATGCACTTGATGAGCGAAATGCGCTTTGGCGTCGGACTCGTCACCGGGCGGAGCGTAGCCCTTGAGCAGCGGTGACTTGTACAGCGTCTGGCTGCAATGACGGTAGAGATAGTCCTTCAGCCGAGCCCTGTAGGTTCGGTACTTCCCCTTGCTGAGCAGTTCGTTGGGGAGTGCGGCAAAGCCGAATTCATCCTCCGGCTCGTCGAGAAAATCAACGTCGTCGGGAAGCGGTTCACTCGAGTCCCACATGTCCGAGGGGAATCCCCGCTGACAGGGAATCATCCGGCGGGCGTCACGCCAAAGATCGAGGTCAGCGGTTTTGCGAATGAAATGCATCGATCCTTCACCATAGAGTGCCGGTCGATAAACCAGTTTCGCATCCTCAGAGGGGCGCAGATTTGCGGCGATGAACCGTTCTTCGATGCCGGCCGGGACCACGGGTCGATCGGGTTCCTGGGGTTGGTCGGCGACCGACTCAGCTACGTCACCTTTCTCCGCGGCGGCCCGTTGCTCGGCCTCCGCCTTGCGATCGGCCATCAGCCGACTGATTTGCCCCCGCGCAAGCGGTCCCGCGAGGAACGACATCGCCCATCGGGTTTGGAACACCGTCGGATATCCATCATGGACGTTATTCATCAAGAAGACACGATTGCCGAGACCGGCCAGCACCTGTTCCATTTTGCCGCGATTGAACTCCTGGCCGGCCTGGCCGGCTGCGCCCTCGAGCCCTTCGAGCACCCGTGCCTTGTCTCGCTCGGTTTGCAGCCGGCCGAGAAACCAGGTGCCGATGTTTGATAACCCCTTGTAATCAAGATCAACCGGGTTCTGGGTCGCCAAGGTAATCCCCAAACCGAAGGCCCTTGCCTGTTTCAACAACGTCAGCATCGGCGGTTTGGATGGCGGGTTACGCACCGGGGGAAAATAACCGGCGACTTCGTCCATGTAGAACATCGCCCGTAACGAACTGGTACCCATCTGGGTCCGCATCCACGCGAGCAATTCGTTGAGCAGAATCGTGACAAAAAACATCCGCTCGCTGTCATTCAAATGAGCGATCGACAAAATCGTCAATCGAGGTTTTCCCTCGGCCGTGTGCAACAGACGCTTGATCGACAACCCTTCGCCTTCGAGCCACGACGAAAAAGCGGGTGAGGCAAGCAAGTTGTTCAATCGCATCGCGAGCTTTCCACGATCCGATGCCGACATGAACGAATCGAGATCAACGACCCCGATACGCTCGATCGGAGGTGATTGGATCAAGCGGATCAGTTGGCCAATCCCGACATTCTTTCCTTCACGCCACTGATGACTCAGAATCGACGAAAGCAAGATGTGCTCGGGCGAGGTCATCGGGTCAGCGTCGAGTCCCATCAACGTCAACAAACCCGAAACAGACCCGGTGACTCGGTCACCGATCAATTCCGCATCGTCACGTGCTTCGGGAGGCGGCGCGTCAAAACTTTTCAGCACTGTCATCGGCAAGGCGATATTGCTGCCCGGCGTGTAGACGGCGACGTCCACCGAATCCTTCAACTTACGGATGCGATCGGGTGTTTGTCCCCACGACGCCAGCCCGTTTCGCCACAGCTTGGCCTTTTGCTCGGCCAACTCGTCGAGCGAAACACCTTTCCGCTGGGCTTCGCCCGGTTCAAGCCAATTCTTGAAGTCCTCGGGGCGCAGATCGGGAAAGGTAAGCATGAGGTTTGCAAGGTCACCTTTGGGATCAACGCAGATCGCAGGGATCCCATCAAGCGCCGCCTCTTCGAGCAACGAAATGCATAATCCGGTTTTGCCGCTGCCGGTCATCCCGACACACATGGCGTGTGTGCACAGATCCTTTGCGTCATACATCATCAATTCGTCCAGCGTTTCACCACTGGCAAGATCAAATTGACGACCGAGATAAAACGAGGCGAGCTTCTCGAAAACTTCGGGTGAAGGTACGGCCATGGGACGACTTCGGAATCCGGAGAACAGCGATAATTCGCCAGTACGAAAGTGGAACGATCTGGCGCGTGAGGAAATTGTGCCTACGTTTTACACGATTCACGGGCGGTCGCGGACCACTGCCCGGGGCGCTATCATGTTGCTCAGCTTGACAGGTAACCAAAGGGCACAAAGGCAATTCATGTTAGACCTGTTTGACAAAATTCAGGATGCCCAGAGAATCATCCGGGACAAGTATTCCGCAACGCCACGAGCTGGCATCATTTTGGGTACAGGTCTCGGCGGAATTGTCGAACACCTCGAAATCGAAGCGACCATCGACTACGAGGACATACCGCACTTTCCGACTTCGACGGCGACCAGCCATCGAGGACGGTTGGTATGCGGGCAACTTGCCGGCGTGCCAGTCGTGGCCATGGAGGGCCGTTTTCATCTTTATGAAGGCTACCCGTTGAAGCAGATCACGCTTCCGGTCCGCGTTTTCAAGGAACTTGGTGCCGAGTTGTTGATCGTCAGCAATGCCTGCGGCGGACTCAATCCCTACTACCGCGCCGGCGACATCATGGTCATCGAGGACCAAATCAACCTGCTCGGTGACAACCCGCTGATCGGCATCAACGACGATCGCCTTGGCCCACGTTTCCCCGACATGTGCGAACCGTACGACCAGCAATGGATCGATCGGACCATTCACATCGCGCGAAGCCAGGGAATTGATGTCCACAAGGGCGTCTTCGTTGCTGTATCGGGACCCAATCTGGAAACCCGCGCCGAGTATAGATTCCTGCGACTGATCGGCGCTGATGTGGTCGGAATGAGCACGGTTCCGGAAACAATCGTCGCCGTGCACTGTGGATTGAAGACGGTCGGATTGAGTGTGGTCACCGACATGTGTCTGCCCGATGCGCTTGAGCCGTCGAATGTTGATCAGATCATCGCCACCGCGAACGAGGCATCACCGAAGTTAATCAGCATCGTGCGAGGAATCGTCAGCGAGTTGAATCACGTACGAATCGCGTAATGGCTCTTACAGCGATGACGTCTCCACATCACGACGCGAATTGCAAACTTGACGATGCGGTCAAGTTCGTTCGTCCGTACCTGGATGAGATGCCCAGGATAGCAATCATCCTCGGTAGCGGACTTGGTGGAATTGCGGAACGCCTGGAACGTGTCAATAGTGTTGCGTATCGCAAGATTCCAGGATTTGGAAATGCATCGGCCGCCGGACACCGGGGTCAGCTGATGTTCGGCTCACTCGAATCGACACCTGTCCTCGCGATGGCCGGACGGTTTCACCGGTACGAGGGACACAGCAACGACGGCGTCACTTTTCCCGTTCGAGTGATGGCGGCATTGGGGATAAAACGGTTGATCATCACCAACGCAGCCGGAGGCGTCAGTCCAAAACTGAGGGTTGGGGATATCGTCGTGATTCGCGACCACATCAATTTGATGGGCGGGCCATTGGCGAGCGTTCGATCGTCTCACAGCTTTCCTGTCCACGATCCGACCCTTTATGACCCCGAAATGTCTGCGACCGCTCGGCGGGTGGGCGTCGAAAAAGATTTCACGACCGTCGATGGGACTTACCTGGCCACGCTTGGTCCGACCTACGAAACACGTAGCGAAATCCGCATGATGCGTCGAATTGGTGTCGATGTTGTCGGCATGAGCACGATCCCCGAGGCATTGGCGGCGGCCGATGCGAAGATGCGGGTTCTGGGGCTTTCGCTGGTCAGCAATGTTGCCAATCCGGACCGAGCCGTAAAAGCAGACCACGGCGAGGTCCTCGAGGCGGGACACGCGGCGGAGGTTAAGATGGAGGCGATCATTAGCGAGGTGGCACGCCTCTCGTGACAACTCCGGTCCGCCTGAATCCCTTATGACCTCGACACCCGAAACAGACGCTCACTCGAGTTCCGCCGGTGATGACCCGCCGACATCAGCAGTCTGCGAATTGTCGATGACCGACTTGTCGCCGGAGAAATTGTTCCAAGCGATCCACGATGTGCCGCCGAGCAAGGCGGATGAAAAGTTTCCTCGCATCGATGTGGTGGGCGCAGATGGGCAAGACCATGCTTTGATGCGTCTGGATCACCCAGTGCGTATTCAACTCGAAGGGCGTTTGGGCGACTATGCGTTTGCGTTCAATTCCCAGGCCGATATTCGGATGACCGGCAACGTACGTCACGGTGTTGGCGAAGGAATGATTAGCGGGGCCATCCGCATCCGTGGAAATGCCGGTGTCGGCGCCGGAGCTGCCATGACCGGCGGCACACTTGCAATTTACGGATCGGCCGGTGACCGGTGCGGTGCAGCGATGCGAGGCGGGGGCATTTTTGTACGGGGCAGCGTTGGTGACCACACCGGTGTCGGAGCCCTCGGCGGCATGATCGTCATCGGTGGTAACGCCGGTGAACACCTCGGCGATGCAATGAACAATGTCACCGTCTTCATTCGTGGCAAGGCCAAAAGTCTGGCCCCCGGCGTCACCGAGGCACCGCTACGAAAACGCGAACAGGTTCGGCTCGGATTGTTGTTGATCAATGCTTCAATCCGAGGCGAGGCCAAAGACTTTCGACGAATCGTGCCCGAAGCAATGTTGAATGCCGAAGAATCTCAACGCGGGGAATTGAATCCGAAGTGGCGTTAGCCACCCGGAAGGCCGGTCGAACACAAAACCGACGATGGAACCCATGAACGAGCGTCTCGACCATCTTTGCTTCATGCCGCCGCCAACGGATTCACCGTGGCGTGGTTGTTCCGTGGGATCAAAGCGGGGAGTGATAAAGCGGAGTGGAATCGCTCGCCCGTGTGGCGAGGATATCGAAATCGATCTTCCGCTGTTTTGGTGCGATCCAGCCTGGTATCAGGTTCCACACGCAACAGCGGACGCTCTCGCATGTGGCGTTGCCCGTCACGGCGTTTCGGTCGCCGCACTTCGTAGCGAACTATGTTCCGGTGACTCGGTTGCATCTTTCTTCTCCCACTGGTCGAGCGAACAGAACGAAGATGAGGATGACGAATCGATGCGCCCGACCGGTGCGTTTTCACGCATCGTTCCTTATCGTCCGGAACGATACGGACTTAGCGATCTCGATTTCGACGACGCGAGGATCATCGATGTCCGTTTGACAATCCGCCGCGACGACTCGGGACGCTTCGCATTTTCCCCCGACCAGATTCAACGATGGGAGGCAACCCCCGAAGGCCAACCGCTGGCCGGCGGCAGTTGGGTTCCGGCTGCTACCTTCCCGCCGGACGTCGCGTCGATCAAACATCTGTCCTCGAAACTCGACCAGCTTCGGATTCTATCTCCTTCTGCCGCGGTCTTTGTATCAGTCGGGCCGTTCCGGTTAGAGGAGGACTTGCCTCGAATCGTAGCGGCCAAGCCAGATGGTTTGATGGTCAGGTTGGATGAACTGCGACTTGACGGTCTGCAACTCGCTTTAACAGTGCGTCGTTGCTGCGAGTTGGCACGGGAATCCGCCTCGCGCGACCTGCCCGTTTGGGTTGTGCCGGGACCGACAACGCCCGATGATGCCGTCAAACTCATTTTGCTCGGCGCATCAGGAATCGCGATCGATCATTGGTGCGAGCCGCTGATCCATGAAGCGGTCAATGCCCCTCCGGCCTCCTCCTATGGCTATTCGCCCCCCGCAAGTAACGCGACCCAGATCGACACACTGATTGACGGCACCCTATCGGGCCCGCTTGAAAGATTCATCGGTTTGATGGAATCGCTCGAAGGCCGTCCACCATCGGAGTGTCTCGCCGCCGTCGACTCCACTTGGGCCGACGCACTCGATGTGCCTGAGTTGTCGTTGCCTCGGATCTCAGAGAATGCTTGATGTGGAAACCGATTGGCTTGATGGTCATCGCGATTTGGCTTGGGTTGATCGTTACCGCCGTGACGGCCGGCGAGCCGATCTATCTTGAGAAGACAGACGCCGCGCGAGGTCAACAACTTCGATCGCGAGCCTGGATCGACGTCATCGAGCAGGAGATCCCGCCGCTGAAAAATGCCCCGGGCGATCGGATGCCGATGATCATGTGGCACGGTGTGGGATTCGCACCGCTACCACCGTCCCAGATCGCGATTCTTCGTGATCGCGGCCTCTGTCAACATCTGCAATTGTCCGAGTCGATGATTCCAGCCGCCAAGGTGCTCCAGGACGCAGGGATGCCGGTCATCTTGATGGAGGGAAGAACCGACAGCTGGCCCTATTCGCTCGCCGGCGAGCCAGATGCATGGGCTCATCAATTCGATTTGACGTACCAACCCCCGTGGTTTGGCAAAGAGGACACGTCGCAGTGGCATGGTGCCTGTCTCAAAGAGCTCGACGGATGGAGACGGCTTGCGGAAAACACCCGAGAAACCCTGCGTAAATTTCGTGATGCGGGCGTTCAAGTCGATGCGGTGCTGGTCGATTACGAAGGCGATCCTTATCCATGGTCGCACCTGTTTGACCAATTGCGTCACTGTAAACGATGTCGCAAGGAGCTTCCA
>JAHELS010000148.1 GCA_024644085.1 Rhodopirellula sp. | reverse complement strand
ACGTGAGGCATTGGCGTTCCCGGTGCTCGTTGACGGAGAGCAGGATATTCCGGGGATTTACGTTCGGCCTTTAAGGTTGGTCGTCGATTGCCTGCAGCGATGCGGCACCTGGCAAAAGGTCACCGCGTCGCTTCCCGACTACTGTGCTTAGATCCCCGGACAATGGTTCAATGGACACCGGTCCAAATGAGGCGAGTGCCACTCCCGTCGGTTGGGAAACTGGATTCTGAGTTTTTGTTCCGGTATGTTTTCCCTTATAGCCGCTTCTCTTCTTCTTTTCTGTCGGAGCGTTCACCCCCATGTCACCGATCAATCCCCGGACAGTTGTTGCCGCCGTCGTTTCTTGTGTCTTCACATCAATGGCTACAGCTCAAGTCAGGGACCCCTTTGGAGCTGCTGTGCCGGGCGACCCGTTCGCAGCGCCCGCTGTTCCAGAGGGCGATCCGGTGATCGTCCGATTTCGTGTGACGGATGTTTCGGGCAAACCGGTGGTCGGTGCTTCCATTCGCGGACCCGGGATCCGCGTCCGCACCGTGACAAACGAGGAGGGAAAGGCCGATTGGATCGCGACGGACAACCAATTGTTACAGTTGTCAGATAACAAAACGAAGCCGTTACGATTCAAAGTCAGTCCGCCCCGCGGCGCCTGCATGCCAGATTTAACACGCCTGGTGCAAGTGCAGACACTGCTAAGGCAGGAAGAGTTGGAGTTTCAAACTCGGCCAGGGGTTGAGCTGCGAGGCCGAGCTGTTGGTGCAAGTGACGGGCAAGGCATTCAGGGTGTCGTGCTTTACTTTGCAGCGAAGACGGCGAGCAATCCAATGCGGTCCGGCTATTACACCGTTACAAACGACAAGGGCGAGTGGTCGATGGTCATTCCCCGCGTCGACTCGCAGATCGTCGCCGCCGGTTCCGTCCCAGGCTACAAGATCGGTCCCGAACGGACCTATTCGACCACTGTCGAAATCCCCACAGAAGTGAAAAGCATTGACATTCCGGAGTTTGAGATCGAGCAGAGTCAGTCGCGCACCGTTTTCGTCGTCGTGGACGGAAACGAAGCGATGAGCAACGCACAAGTTGAGGCCTTGTATCCGATATGGCCTACCGATGATTTTGTGATGTATGAGTCGTTGTCGCCTAAGAAATCGACTGACGAAGAAGGCCGGTGTTTTCTCGAATTCAAGCACGCCGATTGCACGACCGCGATCATCAGGGCGACTGGTCAACGCAACGGCGTCGAATACTCCGGCCGAACCGAGATTCAATTAGAGGAAACTGGGCCAGTGGAGGTGCGATTGCTTCCACCGGTGACGATCATTGGGACGTTAACGCGGGGCGGCGAGCCGGCGCCGGGGGTACAACTCGTTCTCTACGAAACATTGAATGTAACACGAAATTCCCGCGACTGGTTCGACGTTGGAAAGAGAGGCGACGCGGTGACGGATGAACAGGGCAAATTCGAGTTTTCGGCCGAACCGGATGTGCAATACGCCATTGCTCTGAATCAACGGAGCGATGTTGGGAAGCAACGCGTCTTGCATCGGACGCCCAAGCCGGTTGCCGGCGAACGTCACGATCTACCGCAGATCGATTTGGAAACTCAATCCACACACTGACCTCCGGATCCGTTCCTGCATTCTCAAGCAAACATGACGCAACCGACGCTCGATGAAACTCTCGTTCGGCGGCTCTCGGAAATCGCCGCGATGCTCGACGGTGGTGACGCGCTGGCGGACCGTCCGCTATTGGATGAGTTCAACCGCTTGGCTGAAACCAACATTCCGTTTTCTGAGTTTCAGGGCGTTTCGGGCGGCCAAGAGCACATTGACTACGTGCGCCGTGTGTTGACGGCTGCGCAAACGCCAGCGGTCGATACGCTGAGCCGCGACGAACTTGTCGAGATGTTCACACGCATCCTCGACGATCCGAGCGACAGCGCGTACCTGGCATACGTGTTCACGACAATCGAAAAGACGTTCGCTGATTCACAGGTATCGGATCTGGTATTTTGGCCGGGGATATACTTTGGTGACGGTGATAATGCTCGCGAGCGTTCACCCAAAGAGATGGCTGACGCCGTGATCGCGCGGCACGGGCGGCGGTCACCGCAGTGATCCTCGATTCTGTATAAAGGATTGAAAGACTTCGCGTCGAAGGTTCGTCGAATGCCATTGTCTGCTCCCGATTCGCTTTTCCGGGCGACCATTGTTTTGATGGCCGCCTGTAATTTGCCTGCCTCGATTTCCTTCGCGGACACTTGGATAGTTTCGCCGCAGCTCTGTCGCGGGAAGGCTTTCTCGAGCACGGCTCGAGCCGCGAATTGGCGCTACGATGCAGAGGAAAGGCTGTCGCAGTTTGCAGTTGGCGACCCGCCGATGTTGGCGAGCATGTCGGCTTGCGCCGATTGTAATCTCGTCGTCACCCTGCGAGTAAAACTGGACCCGGGCGATCATTGCCGTTTATCAGTCGGTGATTCGATCTACGAGATCGTGAGCACGGAGAGCCGGATTCGCGTAACGAAGGACGGCGAGGAGTTCGGGGCAGATTCAATGGGCGACGAGGGACCAACATGGATGACCTTGAGTATTCGTCGTTACAGCGGAACCTTGACGGCCCGGATCAATTCCGACGAGCTCGTTGAGCTTGGTGAAAACAGCGAACCAATTGACACGATCCGATTGAAAGCCGTTGATGGATCGATTGCAATTAGCCACTTCGTGGTGTCGGGCGATATCGCCCCTCGTGTCGCGCCCCAATGATGTTCAAGATGATCGAAGAACGATGTTGATCCGCGAGGAAACCGAGAGCGATTGGGCCGCGGTTCGCCGCGTGACGATCGACGCCTTTGCCAATAGCGATATGGGGTACAACGGCGAATACGAGTTGGTCGAAGCGATTCGTCTTGGCTGCGAGGGTCATGTTTCACTCGTCGCCTGCGATC
The DNA here is from genome assembly GCA_024644085.1 of Rhodopirellula sp. Lineage (GTDB taxonomy): Bacteria > Planctomycetota > Planctomycetia > Pirellulales > Pirellulaceae > Rubripirellula. Next base: position 12,815 of record JAHELS010000148.1, on the reverse strand, counting down.
ACGACGACATTGTGGGCCACATCTTGTTTTCACCCGTCGTGATTCACGATGCGCGTTGCGAATTGCATGGAATGGGATTGGCGCCGATGTCCGTGACGCCGGCGATGCAGCGACAGGGGATCGGATCGCTGCTCGTCGAGTTCGGATTGAATCGGCTGAGGACCGATGGAAATCCCTTCGTCGTCGTGATCGGACACCCCGAATACTATGCCCGGTTCGGTTTTGAGCGAGCCACGGAATATGGAATTGAGCACGGATTCAATGGTATTCCACAGGAAGTCTTTTTCATTCGCCCAACGCTGGACCACGAGCGTTTAAGATTCGATGGAGCGGCCAAAGCGCATTTCCGCAGAGAGTTTGGGCCGCAATTTGAAACGGCATCCTCCATCGATCGGAAGTTACCGCCCGAGTCGATGTAGAAAGTTCCGATGATGCGATACACGATCCGTTCATTGTTACTCGCGACCTTGATCATCGCATCTTTGTTGGCGATCACTTTCGATCGGGCGAGGTCACAAAAACGGGGTCGAGAGTGGGTCGCCGAGCAAAATGGACATGTCACGTTTTCACACAAGTATGACCCAACAACGCGATCCTACGATCATTCCGCCGCGCTGCTCACTCCGCCCTGGATGGTCGATCTGATGGGGATCGACTTTTTTGACTCCGTCGATTCAGTGATTCTCGACAACCAAACGGTGGTCGAATTGAATTCGATCACGGACATTCGTTCACTTCGAACGCTCGCAATCGTGATTGAGATCGATGACGATCTCGATTTCTCACCACTGTTGAAGCTGCGGAAGCTGGAACGCCTGTATCTTGATTACACGGGCATCGATGCCCAGCGACTGATGCGGCTGCGACAACTGCTGCCGCATGTGGACGTTGATTCGGCGGAACATCCCCCTCGGATACCGCGCCCCGGAAGAATTTGAATGGCAGTCATGCGTTATTTACCAAACCCTTACCGACCGCCTCCGACTGCGGAGGAGCCGCGCCGTTTGGAGATGGACCGAGTGGTCGTGGTCCAGATGGTTTGCGTCTTTCATCTGTTCGCCGCTCTGTTGAGCGCCGGATATCTTTTGATGCTCCGTCGCGGCGGCAACAACATGGTTGACGCAGTTCTGGATGTCGCCCATTTTATCAACGTGCTGATGCTCTGTTTGTCATTGGTTGGCTTCGCATTAGTAGCGATGATCTCGATAACGATTCCGAAATGGCCGCGGCGGTTTCGCGTCTACCTTCCCAGCATCGATTTTTTACTTTTCTTGCTGCATCTCGGTGTCGCTTTGCAAATCAGAATCGCGTAGCGAATCGACCAACAGGAGGTGTCATGTCTGTCCGCCTTGAACATGCGAACCTGATCGTGCGCGACATTGATGAGACAATTCGTTTTCTTAAAACGGCGTTTCCAGATTTCGCTGTGCGCTTTGACGGATCCGACCCGGATGGCACACGTTGGGTTCATATCGGTACAAACGATACCTACATCGCGTTGACCGCCTCGACTTCCGAGCCTGACCGACGCTGGATTCCGTACAACGGCATTCCAGGCGTGAATCATCTCGCGTACGAAGTCGACGATGTCGACGCGGTGCGCGAGCGACTTACATCGCGGGGCTACACGGACACGACCGTTGCCAACAAACATCCCTATCGCAAACGCGTTTATTTTCATGATCCAGATGGGAATGACTGGGAATTTGTCGAATACCTCACTGATGACCCCGCCCAGCGACACGACTACTCGATTCCTGACAAATAATTTCATCGCGAACAATACAGTGAGCGAGAATCTTTGCGTGGCCAATTCTGACACAGAGAATCCTGATGAATGAAAATGACGAGCTTGCCAACGCGATCGAGCATGGTGACGGAGGAACCGTTCAATCGATTCTCTCGCAGCATCCGGAGCTTGTGAATTCACCCCATTGGACTCCACCGCCGCTGCACTGTGCCGTCCTTTGGGACCAACCAGGTATCGCCGAGATTCTGCTTGATCACGGTGCGAATATTGAAATGAAGGATCCCGATCAACATTCGACACCGCTGCGTTACGCGATCGTTTTTGGCCGAGACGAACTGATACCGCTGCTCCTTTCCCGTGGCGCCAATGCCGGTCCGATTACCGAAGGTGGTAAGACAGCATTGCAGTTGGCGATCGATGCCGCCGCGGGAGAGTTTGACGAGTACGATGACCTGCCGTCGCGCGAAGAATACAGCGGGATTGTTGAACTCTTGAAAAGTCTTGGCGGGGGCGGAGAGACGCCCTGCGATTTGCCTGACTGATTCCTGCTTCTGCGTATGGTATATTTCTGAATCACCGATGCGTTTGTTCGATTCAACCATTGGGTGGACCCTTTCGGAAAACAGAAATGAGATTGAACCCGGCTTTTGGTGTCATTGCGGTTTTGATGTCGGCATCGATTGCGTATGCCGAGGGGGGAATTGCGTACGGTGTTGATCAAAGCTCGTCGACATGGCAAACGAATCTGACCAACGACCATCGTGTGCCGGGAATTGACGAGGCGTCGGTCCTTTTTCTGACCTTGAAGTCGGGGAACCCGAAGGGCGTTACGCTGGTTCTTTGGTCCGACTCGAATCGGGGGTTCCGAGGCCGTGGCGAGGGAAGCGCTAAAGGCGCCAGTTATCGCGGCGAACAGCAACCCAACGACCGCGACACGATCGAAATTGAGGCGGAAACGACCGACGGCGAAACGGGTACGGTGAGGATCGCCGACCGGCAATTCCATCTCGACAATGGACCGCTGTTCTTGATTTCGACCCGTGGTGATCGGCCGGAAATCGTGCAGTTGCCGCTCGAGCGAAGCAAGTTTGCAAAGGTCCGTGGCGGTCACGAAAAACTGGTGGAACTTGCGAAGGAAAACGAAAAGATTGCGGAATTCTGGAATAGAACCGCAGACTGAGCGTGTGATCGAGCTGTCATTTTTTGGTGAAGTACTGATGTTTGATTCTGAGTTAAAAGTCGAGACCCAACTCGATATCGCAAAGCCGATGCCGGCGGTGTTCGAGGCAATTGTCGATCCGAAACAGATGTCATGTTATTTCATCACCTCCGGCAGCGGCCGGCTTGATGCTGGGGAACCGGTAACATGGACGTGGGTGGATCAAGATGCCCAGTGCACCGTCACCCCGGTCGATATTGAACCGCATCACAAGATCGTTTTTCTGTGGGGTGTCAGCGGCAAGGAATCACGGGTCGTCATCGATCTCGAATCCGACAAAGAAGATGGTACGGTTGTTCATATTCGCGACGGCAGCTGGCCGGCCGATAGTGACGGGTATTCCCGTTGCATGGAACAGACCCAGGGATGGATGCACATGCTGTGTTGCCTCAAGGCGTACCTGGAATTCGGAATCAATTTACGCGCAGGGACGCGTTGTTGAAAGTGAGCGATCGGACTTCGGCGTCGGGATGGACCATGAAGCCTGGCTTACAGTACGGCTTGATAACGCTGATGGTCGCGGTCGTCATTGCGGCGATTTCATTCGCGGTCATGTTTCTTCCATCGAGTCTCGAGCGTCAACTTCATCACGACTTGAATATTCCTGAGGGAGCATCGGTTTCGATCATTGATCACCCGACTTCGCTTCGCGTCGTCGCGGTGAAGCGTGTCGACTCTACCTACACATTGTTTGCTGCGTTTAACGACAGAAGCGTCGATGGTTCTCTGAACGGATGGTACATCCCCATCGTCGTTGGCAGCGGAGCACCGCCTGGTATTCCTGAGTTTGATTTAGAGTATTCACGTGACTTTGATCACCCGCCTTCGCAACGCGAGATCAAGGCGTTTCGTGACGAATTCGGGCTGAATTGATTCGAGTGAATGACGCGCCACGAGCCACAGGATCGAATCATTGGCAGCCTGCTCGGTACAGCGGTGGGTGACGCGATCGGGCTGCCGTACGAAGGAATGACGAAGCGGCGGGCCTCGAAATTGCTTGGTGAGCCTGATCGGCATCGATTCTTTTTCGGCTGGGGAATGGTATCCGACGACACGGAGCATTCCTGCATCGTAGCGCAAGCGTTGATCGAATCGGGCGGTGACATCGGATCGTTTCAGCGTTCACTTGCCCGGCGGCTGAAATTCTGGCTCGTCGCGTTACCCGCCGGCGTCGGTTTTGCGACGCTCCGAGCCATCCTTCGCCTTTGCGTCGGCTACTCGCCAAACACCAGCGGTGTTGATTCGGCGGGAAACGGACCGGCGATGCGAGCAGCGATCATGGGGGCGGCACTGGATGGTTCCGATGATGTGCTTGATCACGTCCGCGTCGCCACGCGAATCACGCATACGGATATACGGGCCGAGAACGGGGCGAAGGCGGTGGCTTTGGCGGCTGAAATGTCCGCAGCCTCACACGACCCCATTGCGGGCAAGGAGTACGTTCAACGACTGAAGTCAGTACTCGACGAGGAAGACGAGTTCATCACTCTCATCGTGCAGGTCGTGGATTCTGTTTCCTCGGGTCAATCGACCGAGGCGTTCGCGGAATCGCTTGGATTATCCGGCGGGGTCACGGGCTATGTTTACCACTGTGTTCCGGTCGCAATCCACTCATGGCTGAGTCATCCGCACGATTTTGAATCTGCGATCACTTCTGTGGTGCGCTGCGGCGGGGACGCCGACTCGACCGCCGCGATCGTCGGCGGGATTGTCGGAGCGTCGGTTGGTCGCGAAGGGATTCCAGCTTCGTGGCTCGAGCGCCTCGCGGAATGGCCTCGGAGCGTTTCGTGGATGGAACGCTTGGCGGCACAGCTGGCCCGCGTGCAAGCGTCGGGATTGAAAGAGAAGCCCATACGCTTGCCGGCGTCAGGCTTGGTCGCGCGCAATCTGTTTTTCCTGGCAGTCGTCCTTTTCCACGGTTTCCGGCGACTCGCGCCACCCTATTGAGACTCGCAACCCACCGAAAAAGATGTGCAGAAACGTTCGCCCGGAGGCGCGGAGAAGGGTGTGAAGACGGAGGCTGAATCTCTCGCCATCGCTAGCAAGACAACGGGGCTGGTGCGACGCCCCGTCGTGTTTCACTCGCGACCGCACGCGTTTCACAACGACTAATTTCCGCCACACCGGAGATCACGATCGGTGGCGTCATTCCGATTCAGGTTCGGTTGGGATTATGCCGATCATTCCGATTGTATCGACCTGCATAACGAGGTGCGCGTTGGGTCGCACCCGTGTCCGGTTCGCTTCCGTCCTTCCCTAAAGCGATTTTGACTGATGCAACCATCTGATTCGAGCTACAACGTTCCACCGTTCCCCGCGTTTCCGAGCACCAGCCGATACGTTCCTCTCGGGCCGGTCCAGGATTCTCTCGGACGCGTCTGCCGCAGCATCGACGCGAGCGAGGCGATCTCATTGGTGATCGGCCCGCCGGGTACTGGAAAGTCGTTGATCGGCGGATTGCTTTGCGAGCACTATCGGGAGAGCCACGATGTGGTGGTGATTGGCGAAACATGCCTTGACGACCGCGCTGCATTCATGCGTCATCTCTTGCACGCATTGAATGTCGAAATCAGCGCAGTTCCCGACGGCGATCTTCAGTTGGCGCTTGTGGATTACGCTTGTGGTGACGAATCGTCCGAGGGTGGATTGCTGATCGTCATCGACGAAGCCCAATCGTTGTCGGCCGAAGTCCTCGAAGCGATTCGTATGACGACCAACATCAATCGCGACGGCGAACCACGCGTTAGCGCCGTGCTTTGCGGAGGCGTAAAACTTGACGAGACGCTTTCTGATGCAGCTCTGGAATCGTTCACCCAGAGGGTCGCGACGCGATGCTACTTGCACCCGCTCAATGCGGATGAAACGCGGCGATACGTGACCGAGACCATCCGCAACTGTGGTGCCGAATCCGAAGAAACCATCACTGACAAAGCGATCACCTCCGTCCACCATGCGTGCAGCGGGGTGCCAAGATTGATCAACCAGATGATGACCCAGGCGATTGATTGTGCGGAGGACGCCGACCAGTCGCAGATTACCGAGCAAATCATCGATTGCGCCTGGGCGCAACTTCAACAGTTGCCCAGCCCGATGGTTGAGGAACCGAGGATCACGCAAGATTCAGCGCCGGTTGAGTTTGGTGAGCTTGACGAATCCGTCGAATTTGGAGGTCTATCCGACTGCGTCGATTCCCCGTGCGATGAGTCTGCGCCGGTGGGAAGTCTTCAAGAGGAGGTTTCGTCCGACGCGGTGCAGGACGAATTCATCGAAGTCGAAAAGTCGGACACGGACGAAAGCGTCTTCACCGGATGCGAAATCGAGATTGAATCATCGACCGCACAGTGGATCGATGAAACTGAGTCAACCGGGATTGAATCAAACGACGAAGTGGAAATCCCAGTCGCCCTCGTCGAGTCTCCAGTCCAGCTCTTCGGCCACTTTGATGATGAGGAGGAGGTTGCTCTTGGCAACGGTGTGGTCGCGCGGGATTCCAGGGCACCGGCCACGCCTCCCGCGAATCTCGAAGCGATGCTCCACCAGGAGATCGTTGGCATGAGTACGTATTGCGACGACAGCGAATCACCTGAGGAACAACCCCTCGTCACCGATCAATTGGAAGAACTGGGAGTGATCGAAGAAACGCCGGAAGTACACGGCGATTTCATCGAGATTGAGGACGAGGGATCCGCAGTACTTTCGGTCGAACCAAAAAGTGCGGCGCTTTGGGTCGAGGGTGGAAGCAACGTCACCGATGGCGGCGACGATCTGATCCACGACGATTGCGACATTCTGGTAATCGAAGATGAGGTCGAGCTTCGGCGTCCCGCGGCTCGCCTGGACTCAAAGGACCAGACCATTTCGGTTGACTTTCAGGCAATGTTGTCACGAATGCGAAGTGGAAGCTGACCGTCGGGACTTTGCAATTCGCCCACGCAACGCTCCCAGTCTTACCTTTTGCCGCCATGCCGCTCCACTCGTTTGCCGACGAAATCATTCGATTGAGCCAGCGGCACGCGTCAACGCCGGTCATGGTCACGGACCGGCGCGTCTCACTGCGTGACGAGTTCTTTGCAGAGCTTGTCGCTGCGTTGACCGAGAAAACCAATCGTTCGATACGATTCGATTGGTGCCAGAGAATGTCGGGACCGCTGGACTTCCTCTGCAATCGGCTTGCCAGATCGCGCTCTGTGCGACTCAATCGCCGACTGGCCGCACTGATGATCGACCGCGATCAAACGGCCAGAATCGAGCTGACAGCCTCAATCGGGCGTCCGGGCGGCATCGAACGTGACTTGATCATCGGTCTTTGTAACAATGTCATCGAGTTGCCGCCCTGGACAACAGCGATCCATCTTGGCGGTTCGCCCGAGAAACCGGGTTCGTGATTCCGCTTCGGACCGACCATGTCGACGGTCTCATTAGTCACTACAATTCGTTCAAGCCGCCGCCAACGGTCGTAGAATCGTAGTCTTTCGATCGCACATTGGCCGAATCGCGGCGGTGCGAGTCCATTTTCACGACGGCCTGTGAGATAACAATGACGGCGAAAGAGGTTACTCCTGATACGACTCGCATCGGATGGATTGGAACCGGCGTGATGGGGCGCAGCATGTGTGGCCATTTGATCCGCGCCGGGTACAGGGCCACCATCTATAACCGCAGTCCAAAAAAGATGGCCGAGCTGGTCGAAAGTGGTGCGACCGCAGCCAATTCGCCGCGCGAAGTTGCACAGCAAAGCGACGTTGTCTTTACCATTGTTGGATTCCCCAACGACGTCGAGAACGTGATCCTTGGAGAGGACGGAGTCTTATCCGGGGCGAGCGAAGGAATGACGATTGTCGACATGACGACGAGCCGACCTTCGTTGGCCGAACACATTGCCCGACGGGCTGACGAAGCCGGGGTAGCGTCGATCGATGCGCCGGTCAGCGGGGGCGACACCGGTGCCAAGAACGCGGCCCTTTCGATCATGATTGGCGGCGATGAAGCTGCGGTAAAAAGCATCGATCCATTGTTGCGATTGATGGGAAAAACGATCGTTCACCAGGGCGGTCCCGGCCGCGGCCAACACACCAAGATGGTCAATCAAACATTGATCGCATCGGGGATGATCGCGGTTTGCGAAGGCTTGCTGTACGCCACCAAAGCTGGGCTCGATGTCACGACGGTTCTGCAAAGCGTCTCGTCCGGCGCGGCGGGCAGCTGGTCCTTGTCGAATCTGGCGCCGCGGATGATCGAGGGTGACTTTGACCCCGGATTTTTCGTCGAACACTTCATCAAAGACATGCGGATCGCCCTGGAAGAAGCCGCGGCGATGCAATTGGCTTTGCCTGGATTATCGCTCGCACATCAGCTCTACCAAGCGGTGGCCGCGCAAGGTCACGCGAAAGATGGGACCCAGGCCCTTCTCTTGGCGCTGGCCAAATTGAACAACGTGGATTGGGAGCGACAAGCAAAATGAATCGTTACCGAATGCGGTTTGCTCCAGGGGTGTGGACACCGAGTTTGAACCCAACGATGGTCAATTGGCTGCGACCACTGCGGAAACGACAGCAGCGGCGTGTCGTCAATATCCACGACATTGATATCACCGGCGAGGAGATCATCCGCGAACAGTTGGACAAGGGCCATGGCGTGATGATCATGCCGAATCACGCAAGCCATGCTGATCCGTACGTGATTTACGCTGCGGCAGACGCCGCCAATACCGCGCTGTATGTCATGGCAACCTGGCACGTTTTTCACGGGAAGCCGTGGACCGTGCAATGGGCTCTGCGCAAGCATGGGTGTTTCAGCGTCGACCGCGAAGCCAACGACATCGGCGCATTTCGATTAGCCACAGGCATTCTTCAAACCAAGCGCGAACCGCTCGTCGTCTTTCCCGAGGGCGAAATCTACCATTGCAACGATCGCGTGACGCCGTTTCGAGAAGGTGCTGCGGCGATTGCGGTCGCCGCCGCGCGTAAAAGCAAGCGACCGATCAGCTGTGTTCCATGCGCGATCACGTACCGCTACGTGGACGATCCGACCGATGCCCTGCTGCAGACGATGGGAGAGTTGGAAGAGGCCATCTTTTGGCGACGCCAGACCGATCAGCCGCTGCCGAAACGCATCTATCGTTTCGCCGAGGCACTGCTGGCCGTCAAAGAGTTGGAGTACTTTCACGAGACCCGGTCCGGCGAGCTGCCCGATCGCATCCGCGCTCTTGGCGATCATATCATGGCCCAGGTTGAGTCGAGACACGCGCTCGACGGCACCGGCAAATGCATCCCGGAACGGGTCAAAGTGGCCAGGAAGACGATCATGGAACAGCTCTCACAAGAGTCGATCGAGGACGGCCAGAAACAAAAACTGGAATCGGATCTGGAAGATTTGTTCCTCGTGGTCCAATCGTTCAGCTATCCAGGTGACTACGTCGTCGATCAGCCGTCGATCGAGAGGATGGCGGAAACATTGGACAAGTTCGAAGAAGACGTGTTGCGAAAGCCGACCGCGTCCATCAAGGCAAGGCGACGAGCCAAGGTGCAATTCGGCGATCCGATCGAAGTGGTCGGCGATCGGAAAGCGAAAGGTCAGACGACGACGCTGACAAGCAAGGCAGAGCAAGCCGTCCAATCGATGCTCGATCAGGCGTGACTCGATCAGGCGTGATAGGGGGAAGCGGAAACCCGAAATCGTCTCGCTTCATGTTTCGAAATCCCGCACCGACGAAACGCGGCTACGAATCTTCCATGAGCGATTGGATGCGATCGGCGAGGTCGCTCGGGGGATCCTGCACGGCAATCGCTTTGCGACGACTGGTGTGGCCGCTGACGATGGCGACCCGTGAAGGTTTCACTCCAAGCGATCTCGCAAGTTCCTGTTCGATCGCGTCATTCGCTCGCCCTTTGTCGGCCGGCGCGGTAACAGCAACACGCAGCGCACCGTCGTGGGACCCGCCTACGTAATTACGTCTTGCCGAAGGAGTTGCATGAACAACGACGCGAACCTCAGCCACGGTCAACCACTCCCTCAAACAACCGTGAACCGATTCGAACCATGGTTGCACCAGCCGCGATCGCTTCGCGAAAGTCCCCACTCATTCCCATCGAGAGTTCTCGTAAGTCGACGCCCGAATCCTGCTGGAGTCGGTCTCTCAGTTCCCTCGTCGCATCAAACTGCGTTCGAGCATCGTCGGAATCGGTTCCCCAGCCGGCCATGGCCATCAGTCCCAGCACTGTCACACCCCGGATGGGAAGATCATGTAGCACGCTCGTCAACTCATCGGGTGCGAAGCCGGTCTTGGCATCGTCACCGCTGATGTTCACTTCGAGCAAAACGGATGTGCTGCGGCCGAGCGACTCGGATTCCTCAGCGACCGCTGCGAGTACGCGGCGGCTGTCGATCGAGTGAATGACGCACTGATGTCGGATAACCCGCCGCACCTTGTTCCGCTGGAGGTGTCCGATCATATGCCAATGAACATCTGCGGAGAATTTTTCCGTTTCGGCTTTTTGCCACAAGGACTGCGGTCGGCTTTCGCCGAGGTCATGGCATCCGCTTTCTGCCAACGCGAGAGTTGTTTCGGTGTCGACGTACTTGGAGACGCCGATGATCTTGACTGAGTCTGGCGAGCGTCCGAAGTCAGCTTCCGCCTGCCGAACTTCGTTAACCACCTCACGCCAGTTTCGAGTGAGACGCTCGCGTAGATTATTGTCAATCATCAGAGGGTTCGTTGTCGTCCACCGTCACCATTTCGTCGTGACTGCCATCGCCAGGATCAAACCGGGAACAATAAAAGTCGGCGATCAAGTGTTTTCCCAGTGCGGTGCGACAGGCGAGGTCACCGAGAGATCGATACACCATCCAGTGTTCCGAGCCGATCTGGATGCGATAGGCGACTGATTCATCTCTACCGACAATTCGAAGCTGATCGGCCACCGTCAGTTGTCGCCACGTTCGCATTCGTTTGAATCGACGCTGTTGAAAGTCGAACCAAAGCGGCGCATACAAACGGTTCTGACCCTTCACCGAATGAAGAACGTGATGGTCGTTTGTTTCCTTCAAGGTCGCGTCGGTCGCGCCGATGCGCCATTCGGTAGCCGCCAGCGGGACAATCATGCCGCGTCGGGAACCGTCGGAAAAGAAAGCCTCGCGTGTTTCCTCTTCGGATTCGATCTTGATCGATCGACCGATGGGCAGGCGACTTGAATAATGGATCACTCGCGATTTTTCGAACGAGCCGTTTTCCGTCATGACGGTGTCGCCGAGAAGCAGGCATCGGTCGTCTCGCAGCAGCATCAGTTGGCGTTGCAGTTTGATCCCGCCTGTCCAGGGCTGTTCCAACTCGAGATAGTGCACATCGTCGTCAGAGAATTCGCAAAGTTCTTCCCATTCTCCACAAGCCTGTTGTTCTACATCATCCAGTTCAATCAGTGTTTGGACCTTGCCGGCGATGGCACAGCTTCGGCCGGCAAAGACTTCCAGACGCATCTCTTCGCCCGAATAATCGACGTGTGTCCGACCGCGGCGCACGTCCCAGTCGGGGAACATGACCGCGACTTTTGACTCAACGTCGTGGTGCAAAGATTCCGGAAGATCAATTTCCCAAACGAGTCGGCCGCCCGATTGCTTCTTGCCGAGCGCGGCTGAGAGCGCGGGACGCAACGAATCGGGATCAAGGCGGGTGGCCGAAACCAGCAGACCGTGCGGGCCGATATCGTCACGAACATCCTTTTCGCTGGCACTGCTGAAAGCGGTCTCGCCGGTGTGAGTCGTCATCGCCGTGACCCAGGTCGCGAGCGAAGCGCCGACGCGAAACGGTTGTTTTCCGATCCGAGAGCTGGAAATCTTTTCGATCAGGGTCAATGATCGAAGCAGCGACGCCAGCACCAGACGGCCGTTTGTACTTCCAGCGATCGCGGAAGAAACCGATTCGTCGTCACGGCGACACCACTCTTTCAAAGCGTCGATGGATGACGACTGCAGCCGTTTGCACGAGGGCAGATCTCGCAGTCTCCAGGCCAGCGTCAAGCCGAGTTCGCCGCCGAGGATCAAATGGGCAGGCGAAAATGGTTCACCGCGCTGCAGAATCGCTTCACGAAACTGCTGAATCGAACTGAGAAGATGCCACCATCGACCCTGGTCGAGAACCCTTGTCAGTGCCGGAAGCGACGCCGCCCAGAGAACGATTTCAGCTGACTCGGCTGGCCGCAGCGGAGAGGTACCATTGATGCGGTCGATTAACGCGTCGACAACCGAGGGAAATTCGACGCCATCAACCTCCTTGCGGCCCAGTCGCACGTCACAGGCCATACGGCTCAATGCACGCAGTTGCGAATCGCACGAGCGGCCCAGTGCCGCTGAGAATCCCCAACGATAAACGGAGCCTCCTCTGGCTGCCTTTCCGAAAATTTCACGCGCTGTCTCTTGACCGGCACGCTTCGTGATTTTGCTACTCAGCGACTTCCATTGATCCAACCCAATTTGCGCATCTGTTGCCGGAGGTAACTGCGGGGCGGTGATGCGGTCTTCCTCGGAAGTATCAATCGACATGGCAAACGAAGTAAGAAATCAGTTGTAGAATAGGAATGCCGAAGCCGCCGGCGGGCGGACTGCTTACACTGGATACCTTACCTGTTGTGCCCGCCTACGCTAGGCTCCGCGTCCACAATTGCGTTTGCACGTGATTCTGAGCCGATGGCGCTAGCCACGGGACTGAAAAAGCCACTTTCTACGCTGATTGAGCCCGACGCTAGCGCGCAGGGCTCAAATTGCGAGACAGAGCCTAGCCAAATTGCGTTCATGTGGAGCGGTTGGCTTGAACGAAAACAGACATTCGGAATTCATTCAATGATCAGAAAATCG
>JAHELS010000397.1 GCA_024644085.1 Rhodopirellula sp. | reverse complement strand
CGGATCATCGGCACACCCAGACCGCTGACACCGTCTTCGTCATCCATGTTGTCGTTGTCGTCGCCGTCGGCATTCGCCGTCGGTACACCGTCCGTCTCTGAATCGATCAGTGATCCGAGCGCGAACGTATCAAGTCCAGTCACGCCATCACGCACGGTCGCATGCCGCGCCCCGTCGTCCGCAAATAAGGTGGGATAATCGGCGGCAAAACCTGACTGGGACGCCAGGGGTGCGTCGCCGTAATCAAGACCTGAAATGACGAATCGGTGGTCCTCGACCTCGCCGTCCGGGGCCGTGCCTGTGGGACCAAGCCCGCTCTGAGAGCTGATGCGAACGCGAGCAAAGGTCTCACCTTCGACAGCATCGAACGGGACATCGAACGACAGACCCTGGGTTCCGGTCACCGTCACGTTGACATCCGTGGCAACTTGTTCACCGGTGTCTTCCCAGTCGCCGTCACGGTTGAAGTCCATCCAGACGCTCAGGATCCCAGGTGCGCCGCCGACCACCACACGAAAGCCGGACGAACTCGATCCGGGGATCAGAATGTTCGTGGTGATCGCCGACAAGCCATCTTCGTCGTCCGGCGTTCCGGTGTTATCGTCACCCTCGGCAAGCGGGTCCGGTTGACCATCGCTCTCCGAATCAGGCCGCTCGGATCCGAGGAACGGACCGTCCGCCACGATCATGTGCCGGGCGCCGTTTGGTTGCTGCGTTGGATAATCTTTCGCAAAACCGGACTGAGACGCCAGTGGAGCGTCACCAAAGTCGAATGCCGCCCCAACGACTTCAACGACCTGCGAAAACTCGGACGTGTCACTCGTATTCAGATCCGTCGCCGTAGCCGAGATGAACGAGCCGGATGGAATGACGACACCGGTATCGAAATTGATCGCCACGTCGCCAGTCACAGCGTTGGTTGTGACCTGCTGGAATCCGAGGAACGTCTTGCCCTCGCCGTGACCGCTCGGGTCGACGGTGGGATTCGAGAAGAACTCGATTCGGAAAGAGCGATCGGGGGTACTGTTCAGGTTCCCGCTAATCGCGGTGGTGGCATTGGTAACGGCCGAATCGAGGACCGGATAATTTTGCAGATTGTTCGAGCCCGTATCCGGATCCAAAGGATCATTCTCCGTCACACCAAAAATATCTTCGCTTCCGCCGACCAGATTGATGCCCAGCCCGGCGTTGTTGAAAATGCTGTTGCCGAGGATCGACTTGAAGTCCGAGGAGACAGCAACAAATTCGTTTCGGACACCATGCCCGCCGTTGAACGCGATGATGTTCGCAGCGTTATCAATTCCGAGCCCCGAGCCAATCGTATTCATCCCCGATCCAAGCAGGCTGACGCCATGCTCGATATTCCCAAGACTGAGTGTGCCACTCGCATCGGTACCGATAAAATTTCCCATTACGTAATTGCCAAAGGCGTCACTCTGAGTGATGAACACGCCGTTCAATCCATTGAAACCAACTGTATTGCCGGCCCCGGCGTCGTTTCCGCCGATCGTGTTGCCCGAGGCTTCGTTGATCTCGATGCCGTTGCCTGTATTGCCGAGCCTCGTCCCCGCGGCATCGGTGCCGATGAAGTTCCCCAAAACGGTGTTGCCGAACGAAGTTGACTCTTCGATCAAGACGCCGTTTGCGTCATTCCCACCGATGGTGTTGGCCGCACCTGCAACCGTTCCACCGATCGTGTTGTTCGTCGAGTCCAGTATCCGCACACCGTCCAGCGCGTTACCGAGATCACCCGTGCCGTCGGCCTCGGTACCAATGAAATTGCCTTGAACGATCGATCCGCTGCTACCGCGACTCAGGTTCACACCGCGGGAATCGTTGCCCGAAACAAGATTGCCGACTCCCGTTCCACCAATCGTGGTGCCGGAGGCGCCGAAAATGTGGATGCCAAACAAGACGTTGCCCAAGTCGGCCGTGCCGGCTGCGTCGGTGCCAACGAGATTTCCCTGGATCACATTATCGGTTGACGGCGCGTTGAATACTCCTATGCCGCGGTTGTTGGCGGAGACCAGGTTGCGGGCCGCAGGATTTGTCCCGCCGATCGTATTGTTCGCCGAGTCGACAATCGCAACACCATCACCGGTGTTGCCTGCGGCCCCTGTGCCGTCGGCCGTCGTCCCAACGAAATTGCCTTCGATGGTGTGGCCGCCGGAACCGTTGATAAAGATGCCGACACTGGCGAACCGATTGATCGCCAGACCGCGAATCGTGCTGCCATCGCTGAGCGGCTGCAGCAGCAGACCGCTCGCGCCGGCACCGGCATTGCTTCCGTCAATCTCCACCGTGATCGACGTATTGAGCCCTTGCCCGACCGGATTCGTGTTCGCCAGGGCGCCGGTTTGCGTGTAACCATCGATGATCACCGGATCAGTAATGTCGGGCAGCGCCGAAGTGGGCTGGATCGTTTTCACTCCGCCGCCTGGAAGAATGTTGAATGAGATCGTGTCCAGGCCCGGCGAGCTGTTAGCGCATAGGATCGCTTCGCGTAGCGAGTTGATCTGGTCCGTTGCATCGACAACATCGGACGTCGTCGTGACGACGAAACCGCAAGTGGTCAACAAATGGTCTTCGACTTCACCGTCGTCGGCCGCTCCGCCGGGACCGGTAATCGCCGTCGAGGCAACGCGAAATCGCGCGTACGTGTTGCCCGGGGAAAGAGTCACCGGCGCGACCAGCGACAACGTGGACAAATCGAGATTGCCCGCTCCGGCGGCAATCACGCGGTCGTCGAGAATCTGTTCCGACGCTTCCCAGATACCATCGCGGTTGTAATCGATCCAGGCGTCGATGAAACCACCGCTTGTGCCGCCGTCGTACGACAACGTCAGCGAAGGAATCGCCTTGCCGGCGACGAGCGTCACGCCGGAAAAATCGACAGCGTCTTCATCATCGGGAACCGCGTCGTTGTCGTCACCAAGTGCGGCAGCATCCGGAATTCCGTTGGCCTCGGGGTCGGGCCGTACCGACCCCAGAAACGGTGCGCCCGATACGATCGTGTGCCGCGCGCCACTGGGAAGCAGAGTGGGGTAATCGTTTGCAAATCCGGACAGAACCATGGTCGGGGCATCGCCGAAATCGATTGCCCCAAACTCGCTTTCAAACGCACCGATGTCTGTTCCATCCGCCGCATCGGTAATCCCGGGCTGATCAACGGTTCGATCAAAACCCGCGCCACGCTGGTCGTTCAAGAACGCAAGCAGATTGATGCCCGCATCAAGCGCGGGGCTGCCGGTTTGCAGGGCATGGGTTTGAGTTGGCCCGCCGTTATCCGCCAGCGCGTTAAGCAGTGGATCGACACCGACGAGATTGTCGCTCACGCCGTTGGTGAGTGTGTGTCCGACGGAGCTTTCAACGAGATTGAATTCCGCATTGTTGAGTTGACCCTGCTGTTCGAGATCTCCGCCACCGCTGCCGGCCGTGTTGTTGCCGATGATCGTATTGCTCAGATAATCGAAGACCGCACTACTGCCGGCGGCGGTGTTGAATATCCCGCCTCCCGGACCGGCCGTCGCCGTGTTCCCCGACACGGTGCTGTTGCGCACGTTCAACGTCGCGACATCACCTGGTGTCGCTCCGCCAAAAATCGGACCGGCAAGATTTCGAATCCCACCGCCTGCCAGGGCGGCGGTGTTTCCCGAGATCGTTGACTGTTCGATGTGCGTGCACGAAAAGCGACTGCCGTAAGCCAAACCATAGCTGGTGTCGACGTCGTAGTACGTGTACTGGTCAAAGCCGCCTCCGTTGACAGAAGAATTACCGCTGATCGTGCTGTCCTGGACCAACGTGTTCCCTCCACGCAGAGCGAGTCCGCCGCCGTCGCCCAGCGCTTGGTTAAGAGAAAAAGTGCTGCCAAAGATCTGCAGTGGCAGCAATGCCT
>JAHELS010000396.1 GCA_024644085.1 Rhodopirellula sp. | reverse complement strand
TGGCAAGCGTTTCGGTGCAGATAGTGTTGCGATGTTCCTCGATCGCGGTGTTGACATCGTCCTGGTCCGACACGATCGCGACCTCGATTCGGTCGGTGTAATCGCACGCGATTTCCTTGCGCTGATTCTGGATCGCCCGAATCAAGTCCTTGGCGGTTCCCTCGCGGCGAAGTTCGTCGGTGACTTCGGTATTGAGTACGACGACACAACTGGGTCCCTGGGCGGCAGCCCAACCGTCGCGTGCCTGCAGCCGTACTTCAATGTCGTCGCTGTCGAGTTGCAGAGGTCCGTCCGGCAACGCGATGGTCACAGATCCGTTGGCCTGCAGTGATTGCAACAGCGCGTTACCGTCCGATTCCTGGAGCGTCTTCTTGACCGCGGGAACTTGCTTGCCAACTTTCGGACCAAGTCGCTTGAAGTTGGGCACAACGATGTACTGGACATACTGATCGCCGTCGGTCGTGTACTCGACCTCTTTGACGTTCAATTCCTCGCGGACGAGTTCGTCGTGATTCTTCAGCCAGGCGATCCGGCTGTCGTCGGTCAGCACAACTTCGACGCGTGAGAGGGGCAGACGGACCTTTAGTTTCGCTTCGGCGCGGGCCGCACGCCCAAGTGATGCGATCTCGCGCAACAACTTCATCGATTCGGATAATTCATCATCGATGCGTTTCTTGATGGGCGTCGGATAGTCGCAAAGGTGGACGCTTTTCAGCGCCAATCCAGCAAACGGCTCGGACAAATGCCGCCAAAAGGTCTCGGCGAGGAAGGGCACGAACGGAGCGATTAGCTTGGTTACCTCGAGCAGCGTTTCGTACAGCGTCCAATAGGCATCATGCTTGTCCTGTGAATCTTTCTCTTTCGCCCAGAATCGGTCGCGGCTGCGACGGACAAACCAATTGCTCAATCCGTCCACCAATGACGTGATCGCCTGGCAAGCGTTGAAGTTGTCAAACGCATCCATCCGGTCGGTGACGATTTCGATTGTCCGATTCAATTCGGAAAGGATCCATCGGTCAATTTCACTGCGATCGGCGGCATCGCGGTAGTTCGGTGCCGAGGCCAGGCTCGCAGGGCTCAATTGGTCGTCCGGCGTGGCCGCACTGGTCGGATCGAATCCGTCGATCTCAGCATAGATCGTGAAGAAGCTGGCAACGTTCCAAAGCCGCAATAAGAATTCCGGGATCGATTCCTTGATCGATTGCTCGCGATAACGGATCGCTGTCCATGGCGGTTGACCAGCGAAAAAGAACCAACGCAGCGCATCGGCGCCGTACTTGTCAAAGATCTCATTGGGTTCGCGATAGTTTCGCAAACTCTTACTCATCTTGTTTCCGTCTTCACCGAGCATCAAGCCGAGCACGATGCAGTTACGGAACGGGTGCGGGTACTCGTCGACGACGCCGTCGGCGGTATCGGCCGATCCGCCTGATCCTTCCTCGCGGATCGACGCACCCTCACCGAACAACATGGTGCTGATGGCGAGCTGGCTGTAGAACCAGCCTCGTGTCTGGTCGAGCGCTTCGCTGATGAAATCGGCCGGAAACTGGTCGCGAAAGCGTTCGTCGTTTGCCTGCGGCCAACCCCATTGGGCAAACGGCATCGCGCCGCTGTCGTACCAGCAATCGATGACCTCGGTTACCCGCTTCATCCGGGCTCCGTTTGCAAACGGCGAGTCGTACGTGACTGCGTCGATGTACGGTTTGTGCACGCGAAGATCGTCCACGAGATCGGGATTCTCCGATTTCGCCTGCTCCCACACCTCGGTGCCAGAGACCCCCGGCTTGGCCAGCAGTTCTTCGTAGTTTCCGACCGCCTCCATTTTCCCGGTTTCTTCGCAAACCCAGATCGGCAGCGGCGTTCCCCAATAACGTTCTCTTGATAACGCCCAATCGACGTTGGACTCGAGAAAGTTTCCGAATCGGCCATCGCGAATGTGCTCGGGCAGCCAACCGATCTTCGAATTGTTTTCGAGCATCAGGTCGCGGAAACTTGTCGTGCGGATGAACCAGCTTCGGCGGGGATATTGGATCAGCGGGTCTTCGCTCGCCCGCCAACAAAATGGATACTCATGCAGATATTGTTCCAGGTGCAGCAATCGCCCCGATTCACGTAAGGCGCGCGTCAGCGGTTTGTCAGCGTCTTTGACCCAGGTTCCTTTCATCGCGGGGAACTGATCGGTGAACTTGCCGTCGGGCCCGACCGAACATAACAATTCGGGCCGGTCTCCCTCAATGAACCGTTTCTGCTGGTCAACAAGCACGTCGTGATCGACTTCGCCAAAAGCGGGTGCCTGGTGCACGATACCGCTGCCCGATTCGGTCGTGACGAAATCCGCGGCCACCACACGCCAATACTTGTGCTGTTCGCCGCCGGCCAGCAATTTGCCCTTTGGGTCACTCGTCGAGAGCCGAAAGTCATCGAAAGGAGGCTCGTATCTCATCCCGATCAGTGACTCGGCCGAGACGTCCTCGACCACTTTCAACTCGCGTTTGAGCTTTCCGGAAATCGTCTCGACGAGCGCCTTGGCCAGCACCAACTCGGCACCGGTTTCTTCATCCGCCGCGACACAGTATTCGATCGCAGTTGGATGAACCGCCGCGTACATGTTGCTCGGCAACGTCCACGGCGTCGTCGTCCAAACCACAAGCGAGCGGCCAGGCTGGTCGACAAGTGGGAACAACACGTACACGCTGGGGTCGGCGACTTCACGGTATCCCTGTCCGACTTCGCCCGCCGACAACGCCGTGCCGCCCTGTGCCCACCACCACACGATCTTGTGACCCTGGTACAACAGGCCTCGATCAAACAGGTTCTTCAAACTCCACCAGACGCTTTCGACGTAGCTCTGGTGATAGGTCACATACGCCTCTTCCAGGTCGACCCAGAATCCCAGCCGCCGCGTCAGCTCTTGCCACTGCTGCATGTACCGCCAAACGCTTTGTTGGCACTTCTGGATGAATGGTTCTTCCCCGAACGCCTCGATTTCCTCCTTGCTGTGGATACCGAGTTCCTTGCCGACTTCGACTTCGACCGGCAAGCCGTGCGTGTCCCAACCCGCTTTTCTTTCACAGCGAAACCCGCGCATCGTCTTGTAGCGAGGAAAGACATCCTTGATTGTCCGGGTCAGGCAGTGTCCGGGATGCGGCATCCCGTTGGCGGTGGGCGGGCCCTCGAAGAACACAAACGAGGGCCCATCGGCCCGCCGACGGAGCGACTCGTGGTAGATCTCGTGGTCGTCCCAGAACTGCAAGATCTCTTGCTCGAGCTTTGGGAAACTCGGACTACCGGCGAGGGCACGGAGGGGGCTGACGGAAGCAGTCATGGGCAAAGGTTTGGGGGAAATCGGCCGTGATTCTCGGTTCAGACAACAGGACAGGGGGCCCCGATGGCGGGTTCGCCGGCGACTTCGCTGGCGGGTTTTCCGGGTCGGAGCAGCGGTGATTGTACGCCGGGAATCCAAGTGCGCCCGCGCCCACCCGCCAGGCTTGCCGGGCGGTTTCCAGCGTTTTCATGGTGCCGGACCGTATGCCGCGACGCGCGGGCAGAGGGCAGACTCAATGGCGTCCGAATTCGCTCGATGGCACGATCCAACCTGCGGAAGAATTCTTCGAGCGTTTTCTTCTTTTTTGCTGGTTCCGACTCAAGCCTCCGATCGATGCTGTTTCAGCGCGTCGTGGTCATTTCCGGCGACGACGGCGTGATTCGCAAGCTCAAAAATCACTTCTTCGACGGGAGGGATCGCACAATGAGTCAGCAACGAATGTCCCCCGAGGAATTGATCGGGGCGATGACCTACGCCGAACTCCAGGAATTGCTCGAAGATCTCTCCATGGACTCCAGCCTGAGCGAGGCGATCCGGCTGAAGCGTCTGGTCGCCCGTCTGGGGCGTTTCGAATCAGC
>JAHELS010000147.1:6533-15859 GCA_024644085.1 Rhodopirellula sp. | reverse complement strand
CCGCGCACCGAGTTGCGAGGCCGGGGATTGCGTTTGGCAAACTCGCGCGCCGCCGGCAGGACACCCACATCCTTGTACGTCCCGCCGTGCGCCTTGGCGAGCATTTGAAATCCCTGGGCATCTTTTGGCTTGACTTCCATCCCCAAGGTGTGGAGCGGGATTTTTGACTGCGGTCGCCCGGCAAAAAACTTTGCCGCATTGTCGGTGAATGCGCCGTCGCCGAGCACAAAGATCACATCAGGTTGCAGATGGAAGGCCGCCTGAATCGCTTCTTTGCCGTTCGTTTGCAAACAGAGCTGCACGGTGTCGAGCCAGTACCGCAGGGCAACCTTGTTCTTGGGCGTCGCAGGAACCAATTCGGTTGCCGGGCGGGGATGAAACAACGGGTAAGCGGTGTCGCTGTAAAAGATCACGTAAAACCGCTGCTTGGGTGTCAGCCGGTCCACGGCGATCACCAACTCGTTGAGCGCCGTTTCAAAGCGGCCCTGAGTCATGCTGTTTGAATTGTCGATGACAAACACGTAGTTGACCGCGGACACTTTGCTGCCGAAAAAACTCGGCTTCTTTGCTGGGCGTTCCTTTCCTTCGGCCGGCGCGGCCGAAGGCGTCGCCGGCGGCTGAATTGCATCGCCCTGGACCGATGCCAGAAAATCAGGCATTGTGACCGCCTGGGTCATCGCCGCCTCAGCCTCGGGCGCGGCTTCCGATTCGGTCTCCTCGGTCGGCTCGGTGATCTCAAGCGGCGTCGGCTCGATGATCACTTCCTCGATCACCTGAGAGGGCGAGTGGGATGCCGATAACACAATCGATTTCTCAGGTTCCGACTTCAGCAGCAAGCTGGCCAGGATCAGCAGCACCGCAACGTGCACTGCCAGACTCACTCCGCTGCCACGCAGATGATTGATCAGAATCACACGCCGCCCATCGAGCCACATCCGCAGCCACAACGCGTACCATCGCCACCCCTCGGTTTCCTCCAACTGCTGCAGTTGCTCCTGGCGAAGCTGCTCCGCTTCGATTTCGGCCTGGGTCAGTCCCGCGAACAGATCGATCGGATCGGCGAGTGCGCCGCCGCCGGTGCCGGTGCCGGTGCCAGTCTCCGGGCGCGGTGTTGGTGGTTGCCTGGATTGCCAAGCGATTCGCTCGGCTGCCAACAAATCACGGAACCCGTCACGCCTCGCCGCGGGCAGGTCGGCGATCGGAATCTCGAAAAGGTACTCACGATTGCCGACGATCGTGTGCCCGCGCTGCAGGGGTCGGTAAAAACCATCCGTCTCGGCGCCCGGCAAGTCGCCAAGTTGGATCCTGAAGAACTCGCGACCGTTGGAAACGGTGACCTCGTCTGAAATCATTTCGTGTCCTCATCCGCCGGTGGATCGCCCGGAGCAAGCTTTCGACGTCTCGCCTTCCAATCACGGGCGGCACCGTCGTCGGAGGCTTTCGGCGCAGATTTACGGACCAATTTTTTCTTCGCCGGCGGTGGCTTGACGACCCTTTCGGAATTCACCGCCGGAGTCTCGGGCTTACTCACGCGCCGAAGTTTCTTGCGGGCTTCCGTCACACGCGGTTTGCCTGGCTCGCCATCCTCCAGGGATGAGAAATCGATCACAGGCGGATCTGGCGACGGTGAATTGCTGGCCGCACCTAGAAACGCGCTCAACGCGTCGATCTCCGCATTGGGTTCGGCGACCGATTTGTCCACATCAACAGCTTCGACAACCTCCGGCGGGACCGCGATCTTCGCAGGCCTGTCGGGTTTCTTTTTCGACTTGGTTTTCACTCGCGGTTTGACGATCGGCCGCTCCGAAACGTCTGGAACTGGGGACGGGTTGGCCCCGGCTCGAGTCGATGTTTCAGTCGTTACAGCGGGGCTTGGGGCGTCGGCAACTTCGAGCCCGGATTCCATCCGCTGCTGCCACGATTTCAAGACATCTTCGGACATGCCCGCGGCACGGTTCATCGTCATTTGAGCGGCACAATCGAGCGTCGGCAATTCAGCACTGACCGTCAGCCGACCATCCTGTGCGTAATCGAACTGGACATCGACGAAGGTTCCTTTCGGCGTATCGACCGGCAGCTGATCGACGACGCACTTGCCGATTTGTGTTGAGTTGGTACCACGATCGTCACCTCCTTCGACCACTTCGACCTTGACGTTCGTCTGGGACTGAGTGTGGGTACGAAATCGAATCAGCTTCCGAGCCGGCAAACTCGTATTTTTCGGAATCATGATCTGCCGTCGCGGCTGCCCTGATGCCGGATCGACAGCCAACACGCCGAGATCATGCGAGTTGACGTTGGTAACCGAGACGCCGGAAAAAGCGTCTGCTTTCTGGCCAAGCAGGATCCCCGCATAAATCGCTGCGCCGTGACACACCGCCTCGTCGGGCGACAGCGAGCGATCGAGTTCGAGTCCGGACAACCTTGACAATTCGTCGCGAATCATCGGCATCCGCGTCGAACCGCCGACAAGAATCAATCGTGTCAAATCGTTCCATGTAACGCCGGCTTCATCCATCACCAATTGGACCGTCATCAAAGTACGTTCGAGCAGATCTTCGGAGAGTCGCTTGAATGTTTCCTGGTCCAGGTCTGTTCGAATGCGTTGATTGCCGTGCGCAAAGTGAATTGAAACCGATTCTCGCTGAGTCAATGCGTGCTTGGCCTGATTCGCTTTGCGGAGCAACTCCTGCTCAGCGGTCGGAATTTCGCGCGGGTCAATTCCGTGCTCATCAGCAAACGCCTCGGCGATGTAGTCGATGATGCGGCGATCCCAGTCGAGTCCTCCGAGGTAAACGTCGCCGCAAGTAGCGACCGTGTGATAATTGCGATCCTTGATCTCCATCACAGTGACATCGAACGTGCCGCCTCCGAGATCGTAGACCAACACACGCTCCTCTCTTTCGCTTGTGCCATCAGCAGACAAAAAACCCTGCTCGACACCGAAACAGATCGCCGCGGCCGTCGGTTCGTTGATGATGTCCAATACCTCCAATCCGGCCAGCCGTCCCGCGTCCTGGGTCGCCTTTCGGCAAGGCTCGTTGAAAAACGCCGGTACCGTCACCACCGCCTTGCGGATCGGTCCCAACTTGAGTTCCGCGTCTTCCTTTAACTTTCGGAGCACCAGGGCCTGCAGCACTTCGGGCGGAAAAATCTCGCCACCAATCGCCCTGCGGTATTGGCTCTCGCCCATGTCACGCTTGGCGAACAACGCCAACCGCTGCGGTTCATGCAACCCCGCCTCCTGTGCCTCAAACCCAACGATGGGACGTGATCGATCGAAGAAGATCGCGCTCGGCGTTGTCAGCCCACCCTCGGAATTGCGAATCGTTTCCGGGCGCCCCGATGCATCGACATAGGCGACCGCGGAAAAGGTCGTCCCAAGATCAATCCCAACGGCCGGATGCGGTCGAGCCATGTTGCGTTTTGGTCAATTCAAAGAGACGAGAATCAGATCAATGTTGAGATACGACCGATCGACTCGCACGCTCGACATTCCATCGAATACAGCTTAACAGAACGAGTCCCAGGGCGATCAGATTCTCGCCGCGAAGCGAGGCAGATGGCCAGGCTCAACACGTATCGCGACGTACGACAGGCCGTGGCACAGCAGGCGTCGACGACGTCTGGGTGTCGCTGCAAAGGAATCCGAGCGTTGCTCCAATGGTGTTGGTTGCTCGAAACGAGTTGGTTGCTCGAAACGAGTGCCACGGATTGCCAGCCGAACTCATCTCCAACCTATTCCTTTCGCCCCATTTCGCCATCTTTCCCGCCTTGATATCAGCCCGGAAAAAACTCAACTTCCGACATTTTTTCCACCAACATTGACGCTCTCCGGTGGAAATTCACTAACCCGTAGCGAGGACATCACTTAGGGAGCGCCGAGTGGATTACCCGACACACGGCGGGGCGCGTGATCACGTCGCGCAAACCCATTATTGATAAGGGTTTAGATGAATCGACAAACTGCCGTTTGACAGGCGAAAGCCAATCCCTAAGATTCGCCGGTCGCCCACATGTAGTAGCCCGATTCGGGAAACCTACTACCGGTAGTGCTTTCATTATCGCTTTCTAAAACGTCGTTATTTGGTCGGTCGCAAGGCAAACACCCGCGACGACCACGACGCCTATTCGATGGAAACACCGCCGGACATTGGTCGACAATTGTTCAGATTCTCATGTTAAGATAGTCAGAGTCCGGCGTTTCGCTAGGAATGCGATTCAACCTTGGCGGCGGGCCTGACCACGGATGACCTCAAAGGAGTCTCAAAGCATGGCCACGGTTCTCTCGTCACGTACGTCCCAGGAAATTGCCGACGATCCGGCATTGGAAAAAGTCAATACCGAACATGGCGTCGAGTACGCTCGCGCTCGATTCGCCACGAAATTGCGTCAGAGTAACAACGGGCTGAAGATCGATTCGGCATTCTGCCCGGACGACGGCCGAACACCGTTTGAGACCGTCAAATGGGAATTGCGCAGTGCCGCGATCAAGGATGAGAGCGGCAATGCGCTTTTCGAGCAAACCGATTGCGAGATCCCGGCGTCGTGGAGCCAGTTGGCCACGAATGTCGTCGCGTCGAAGTATTTTTACGGCGATCCGAACAACGCCGGTGAACGCGAACGAAGCGTCCGCCAACTGATCCACCGCGTCACACGGACGATCGCGGATTGGGGATTGGAAGACGGCTACTTCGATACTCCGGACGACGGCGACCGTTTCTATCGTGACCTGACCTGGTTGTGTCTGCACCAAAACGGTGCATTCAACAGTCCGGTGTGGTTCAACGTTGGCTTGCACGCTCAATACGGTGTCGTTGGCGACAAGTGCAACTGGAACTGGAACGCCGAGACACAGACGACCGAGCAGCCGGAGAATCCTTACGAGTACCCGCAAGGATCGGCGTGCTTTATCCAGAGCGTTGATGACAACATGGAAGACATCATGCGGCTGGCTTGCAGCGAAGCGATGTTGTTCAAATTCGGCAGCGGCACCGGTACTGATTTGTCCACGATTCGGTCGCATCGCGAGAAGCTCTCTGGCGGTGGCACGCCCTCGGGCCCACTCTCCTTCATGCGGGTTTACGACTCGATCGCGGGTGTTGTGAAAAGCGGCGGTAAAACGCGCCGAGCGGCCAAGATGCAATCGCTCAAAGTCTGGCATCCCGACGTGCTCGAGTTTGTTGAGTGCAAGTGGGCCGAAGAGAAGAAAGCACACGCGTTGATCCGCGAAGGCTACGAATCGAATTTCAACGGCGAGGCATACAGCAGCGTCTACTTCCAGAATGCGAATTTGTCGGTGCGAGTGACCGATGAATACATGGAAGCGGTTCGCGACAACCGACGCTGGCACACGCGTTGGATCAGCGAGAAGACCCAGGGCGAGGCACCTTCCTACGACGCCAAGGAATTGCTCGGCAAGATGGCCGAGTGCGCATGGAACTGTGGCGACCCGGGCGTGCAATACGATACGACGATCAACCGCTGGCACACATGTCCCAACAGCGGTGCGATCAACGCATCGAATCCTTGCAGCGAGTACATGTTCCTCGACGACACGGCTTGCAACCTGGCGTCGATCAATTTGATGAAGTTCGTTCGTCCCGACGGCTCCTTTGACGTGGAACGATTCCGGGCTGCCTCGAGGCTGTTCTTCATTGCCCAGGAAATCCTGGTGGATCACGCCAGCTATCCGACCGAACCGATTTCTCGCAACAGCCATCGATTCCGCCCGCTCGGACTCGGTTACTCGAATCTCGGCAGTGTGGTCATGACCGACGGGTTGCCGTACGACTCGACGGCCGCCCGCGGTTTGTGCGGTTCTCTCACCGCACTGCTGCACGGCGAAGCCAACCGCACCAGCGCGGAGCTGGCCGGCGTAGTCGGTCCGTTCGATGCCTACAGCGAGAACGAAAAGCCGATGCTCAACGTCATGCAGATGCATCGCGAGGCATGCGACTCGATTGACGACGACGGTCCAGCTGAATTGAAACAGGCGGCTCAGCAGCTGTGGGACGAAGTTCTGAGGATCGGCGAGAAGTTCGGATTCCGAAATGCCCAGGCGACCGTTCTGGCGCCGACCGGCACGATCAGCTTCATGATGGATTGCGACACCACGGGCATCGAACCGGACATCGCGTTGGTCAAGTACAAGCAGCTCGCCGGCGGCGGAATGCTGAAGATCGTCAACCAAACCGTCCGGCTCGGACTGGAGAAGCTCGGCTACAACGAGTCGCAAATCGTCAACATCCTGAAGTACATCGACGAAAACGACACGATCGAGGGAGCCCCCGATTTGGCTGTCGAGCATTTGCCGGTGTTTGATTGCGCGTTCCAGCCAGCCAACGGCGTTCGCAGCATTGCGTGGCAAGCTCACGTCACGATGATGGCGGCGGCCCAGCCTTTCCTGTCGGGTGCGATCAGCAAAACGGTCAACATGCCCAAAGACACGACACCCGAGGACATCGCCAACGCCTACTACTGGGGCTGGGAACTGGGCCTCAAGGCGATCGCGATCTATCGCGACGGCAGCAAGCAGTCACAGCCGCTGAACACCAGCAGCGACGAAGGCAAGACCGGGGCAAAGGCCGAGTCAGCCGAGGCGCTCGAAAAAATCGTCTACAAACCGCGCCGAGAACGCTTGCCCGACACGCGACAGAGCATCACGCATAAGTTCACCATCGCAGGTCACGAAGGTTACCTTTGTGTCGGACTCTACCCGGACGGGCGCCCGGGTGAGATCTTCATCACGATGGCCAAAGAAGGGTCCACCATCGGCGGCATCATGGACAGCTTTGGGACGGCTCTTTCGATCGCACTCCAGTACGGAGTTCCACTCGAAGTGCTGGTCAACAAGTTCAGCCACACGCGGTTTGAACCGATGGGTCATACCTCGAACAAGGACATCCGGATCGCTAAGAGTGTCGTCGATTACATCGCTCGATGGCTCGGTCTGACGTTCCTCAGCGGCAACGACGAAGTCCCTAAAAAAGTTGAGCAGACCAACAAAGGCAACGACGTCGGAGCACGATCGACTTCTGTCACCCCCGTCGTCGATCAGTTGAAAAAGGACGCCGGTGCGACCGTCGCATTCGCTGAACGCAACGCGATGATGTCGAATTTCAACGAAACCAAGGGCAATGGAAATGGACACGGCCACCAACCCAAGGAAGCGGGCCAGGTTGATCAATTTGCCCGATTCCAAATCGACGCGCCGAGCTGTGATAATTGCGGCAGCATCACCGTTCGCAACGGTAACTGCTACCTTTGCCACAATTGCGGTAACAGCATGGGATGCAGCTGATCACATAGATTTCAGCAGCTAATCCAACGGCCCCGGACGAATTTCGTCCGGGGTTTTTTTGTACGCAACTGCTGGCCAACTCTCCTGGCGCATCGACGAATTGAATTAGACTGCGGGCCGCTGCTGATTCGGTTCCTCCACCCTCCAGGACGCTGAGATGTCCCGCATCCACTTGCTTTGCACTGGATTCACGTTGCTTGTCTCGATACCGTCGGCGATCGCCGACGAGACGGCTTCCACGTCGTACAAAACCGAGACTGGGATTGCGTATCGAGAATCCAGTGATCCATACGTTCAAGAAATGTGCCGGCTCGACGTGCATCATCCGGTGGGAAAAACGGACCTGCCGACGGTTGTCTGGTTTCATGGCGGCGGTTTGACGGGAGGAAATCGCAAGCTTCCCCAGCCACTGACCGAAAAAGGGATCGTCGTCGTTACCGTCGACTATCGACTCAGCCCGCAGGTGAAGGTCACCCAGTGCATTGACGACGCTGCCGCCGCAGTCGCATGGACCTTTGCAAACATTTCAAAATATGGTGGTTCGCCGAGCAAGATCTTTGTCAGCGGCCACTCAGCGGGCGGTTATCTGACAAGCATGATCGGATTGGACAAGTCCTGGCTGAAGAAACACGATATCGATTCCGACCTTCTGGCGGGACTCGTGCCATTCAGCGGACACACGATCACGCACTTCACAGTACGCAAAGAAAGGGGCATGCAAAAGACGCAACCGTTGGTCGACGAAATGGCGCCTCTGTTCCATGTTCGCAGCGATGCTCCGCCGCTGTTGTTGATCACCGGTGATCGCGAACTGGAAATGCTCGGTCGGTACGAAGAGAACGCCTACATGTGGCGGATGATGCAGGTTGCCGGTCACGGTGCGACAACCATCTACGAACTTGACGGCCATGACCACGGACAGATGGCCGATCCGGCATTCGCTCTGTTGGTGCGGTTCGTCACGAAACATGCCGACGGGTCGTAGCGACGAGAACAGTAAAGGGGTCAACAGTAAAGGGGTCAGAACAGTAAAGGGGTCAGGCCTCTTTTAGAGAACAGTAAAGGGGTCAGGCCTCTTTTCTGATTCAGTGTCCTTCTCTAAACTCTTGGGATGCCTCGACCACCACGTGCTGACGAAGCGGGCGGCCTCTACCACGTCCTGAACCGTGCCAACATGAGGGCCACCATCTTTCACAAAGAAGGTGACTTTGCTGCCTTCGAGAAAATCCTGCATGAGGGACTGCAGCTCTATCAGGTTGCGTTGTACGGCTACCAGCTGATGCCCAATCACTACCATCTTGTCCTGCGACCTCTGGTCGATGGCGAGATGAGTCAATTCATGGGTTGGGTCGGCGGCACTCACACGATGCGTTACCACGCCCACTACCACACCAGTGGCCAGGGGCATGTTTATCAGCAACGTTTCAAAAGCTTTCCCATCCAGGACGACGAACATTTTCTGGTTGTCTGCCGATACGTCGAACGCAACGCCCTCCGCGCCGGCCTGATCAAGCGAGCGGAGGATTGGCGGTGGGGTTCCTTATGGCGGTGGCTACAAAAACCGGAGCCCGCCCCAAAGCTGCTGTCACCCTGGCCGATCGCTCGTCTTCCCGGGTGGAGCGACCGAGTCAATCAACCGCTTTCCGAGCGTGAGTTGGAAGCGGTCCGTCGTTGTGCTCAGCGGGGTCGCCCATGGGGCGATGAGGGCTGGGTCGAATCGATCGCACGCCGTCTGAACCTCGAATCAACCATGCGTCCCAGAGGTCGACCGCGGGTTCGGTTTCCAAAGCAAGCCAACAAAGAGGCCTGACCCCTTTGTTACTCGAGTTTCGCTTGCCACAAACCGAGGGCGGGGTTCTGGATGAAGTAGAACTCGCTGCCGTCGACGTCGGTGTGCCAGCCGTCGCAGAGCGAATCGACATCGTAGCGCTTCATCAATTCGTCGAGATCTCCGGGAGTGTAATTGACCGCGGCGATTTCTTCAGATGAAAGCTTACCGGCCGCGTAGACCACCTCGAAGCGA
>JAHELS010000147.1:0-6523 GCA_024644085.1 Rhodopirellula sp. | reverse complement strand
TTCGTGTGAGCCGTGGACCAGGTGCGCCGCAGCGGATGGATTCGCGGCAAGGTCCTCGTTCTGAGCCACCAGTTCGATAATCTCGGACTTGGTTCGATATCCGTATTTGCGGATCAGGCGGTCGATCTCTGCGTCCTCGCCGAATTCTTCAACGGCCGGCCCGAGCACCGTCAATCGTCCGCCAGTCGCGATCGCCAATCGCGTCCGGTAAATCGATTTGTTTCCCAACCACGTGCTCTTGAACTCGGAAGGTTCGAGATACGCCACGATGTGCTGCGGAGCGCGTGAGAGATGCGTGATGTTCACCTTGCCCGCCAGCTCGGCAGCCTGGAAGAACGTGTCGTGATCGTCGCCGATATAAAGACCGCGGGTGTGAAGCGTTCCGTCGGGCATCTGCTGAACGACCGTCAAGGCGTACAGCAGCGGCAGATTCTGGCAAAAGTGATCCTGGGCGTAGTTGAGAATCTGGCGCAGCGGCGTATTGGCGCGTCCGAGTGTCTGTTCGATCCCGTACACGGCGCTGAGATAGTGGCTTTCATTGATTCCTTCCACGCCGCCGGTGCCGACAAAGACATTCTTGTTGTAGTTGGCCATCCCGATGACTTCGTGTGGAACGACTTGGCCGAGTGAAAAAATCAGATCGTGGCCGCCGTCGCGAAGCATCTTGTTCACCTGGGCCTTCCAGGGCCGGTCGTACAATCCACCGGTGACCTCGGACACGAACGACGCGGGAACCTCGCCGAGCGTGACCACGTCATCTCGCCAACGGTGCGGGCGAAAAAGATCATGCGGGACACCGGGAAACATATGATCGAGTTGATCGGGCTTCATCGGCGAATGCGTTCCGAGCGCCGGCATGATGTCGGTAACACGGTCGCCGAGCAATTCCCGGCACAGAATCGTCAAATCGCCGGCACGGCTGAACAAGCGGGTCGCATCGGGCGGCAACAACAGCACGCGTTTGCGAACACCGATTGCGTCGAACGTCTGCTGGAGCCCTTCGCGCAAGTCGTCCAACGTTAACGACGTGGTCTCACTGCCGCGAGCGTAATAGGTCGTCATCGGTGTTTTCGTCCATCGATCGTGTCAAGCCTCTCTCGGTAGATTAGCAGATCGGCGCTCGAGTGAAATCGGCACCCGCTTGACTTCGGTCCCCGATTTGTCGTCTGATGATCGCATGAGTGCCAAGGAAATTGAACAACTGATTCCTCATCGCCCGCCGATGCGATTGATCGACGAGATCGTGTCGAGATCGGACACCGAGATCGTTTGTCGCAAGACGTTCGGCGCCGATGATTTTTTCGTCCAGGGGCACTTCCCGGAGAATCCGATCGTGCCCGGCATCATCCAGTGTGAATGCTGTCTCCAGGCGGGCGCGATCCTCCTGGCCGAGCAGTCGAAGGGTCAACCGGGCAGCGTGCCGGTCGCCACGAGAATGGATTCGGTCAGGTTCAAGCGAATGGTCCGGCCGGGGGACACGGTGGAAATCCACGCCACCTTGAACGAACAGGTCAGCAACGCGTTCTATTTGACGGGCAAAATGACGCTCGATGGCAAGCTGACCGCCCGCTTGGACTTTGCCTGCAGCGTCGCCAACCCAAACCAGAATACAGGGGCTCAGGCCGGGGGAAGGTCGTCGTGACGAGCGAACCCGAATTCGACTTTCTGGGTCTGAGCGGCAAGACGTTTCTGGTGATGGGTGTCGCCAACAAGAAAAGCGTCGCCTACCGAATCGCAAGCCTGGTCGAGCAGGCGGGTGGAAAAGTGATCTACAGCGTGCGCAGCGAGTCGCGAAAAGAGAGCCTCGCAAAGTTGCTGCGCGATCGCCGCGTGTTGGTTTGCGACGTCGAAGATCAAGACGCTATCAAGTCGCTTTCTCAAACCCTTGCCGCCGAGAATGTAACGCTCGCCGGATTGGTGCATTCGATTGCCTTCGCTGATTACCCGGACGGCATTCGCCCCTTTCACGAGACGACGCGCAGCCAGTTCCTGCAGGCGGTTGATATCTCCGCCTTTTCGTTGACCAATGTCTGCAACGCATTGAAAGATTGTCTCGCCCGCGATGCTTCGGTGGTTACCATCGGCATCAGCACGACACGGATGGCGAGCGAGAGTTACGGATTCATGGCCCCGATCAAGGCGGCGCTCGAATCGTCCCTCGCTTTTCTGACCAAGTCATTCAGCCGGTTCAGCGAAGTTCGATTCAATGCGGTTGCGGCCGGATTATTGAAGACGAGTGCGTCGGCCGGAATTCCCGGATATGTCGACTCGTATCTATACGCCGAAAAAGTGATCCCGCGCCGCCGTGCCGTCGAGACCGACGAAGTTGCAAACACGGCGGTCTTCCTGCTCAGTCCTCGCAGCAGCGGCATCACTGCACAATCGATCGTGGTCGATGCCGGCATGTCCATCAATTATTTTGATGCCTCCGTTGTTTCGGCGGTCACGTCCGCCGATGTTGACTGAAACCGGCCCCATCGTGTTTTGATTTCCACGTTGTCCAACTTTCTAATTTAATCTGTCCCATGAACCAGCAGATTTACATCAACGGCGAATATTTCTCGAAAGAGAACGCGAAGATCAGTGTGTACGACCACGGATTGCTGTACGGCGACGGCGTCTTCGAGGGCTTGCGGATCTACGGCGGCAAGGTGTTCCGACTGCGCGAACATTTGATCCGGCTTTGGGAATCCGCGTCGTCAATCGGTTTGCAAATCCCGATCACAATCGAACAGCTCACCAAGGACACGAACGATTGCGTGGCCCGCAACGAAATCGACGAAGGCTACATTCGCATGGTGGTCACGCGCGGCAGCGGCGCGCTGGGACTCGATCCTCACCGCTGCAGCAATCCGCAGATCATCATCATTGTCGACCGGATCACACTCTATCCAGCGGAACTCTACGAGAACGGACTGGACCTCGTGACAGCGGCAACGATTCGGAATCATCCCGCGGCGCTGAGCCCGCGGATCAAGTCGCTCAATTACCTGAACAATATCATGGCCAAGGTCGAGGGGTTGAAAGCCGGTTGTGTCGAAGCGTTGATGATGAACCATAAGGGCGAAGTCGCGGAGTGCACCGGTGACAATATCTTCATCGTCAAGCATGGCAAGCTGATCACGCCGCCGATCGATGCCGGCATCCTGGAAGGCATCACGCGTAACGCCGTGTTGGAACTCGCCCGTGAGGCCGGGATCGAGACGGTCGAGGCACCCTTGACACGGCATGATATCTACACCGCCGATGAGTGTTTTTTGACCGGCAGCGCGGCCGAAGTGATCGCCGCGGTCAAGCTCGACGATCGCGTGATCGGAAACGGCAAGCCAGGGCCGATGACGAACCAGTTGAACGAAGCCTTTCGAAAACTAGTCCGCAAGTGAAAGCTGTTTGCTTCGAACAGGTACGCTGTGTCGGCTTGCATGAGCTTGACGACCCGGTGATCGAGGACCCACGCGACGCCATCGTGCGGGTCACCATGGCGGGTTTGTGCGGAAGCGACTTGCACCCGTTTTTCGGTCGTGAAATCGGCATCGAAGCCGGTACGGTGATGGGCCACGAATTCGTCGGCGAAGTGGTCGCGATCGGTTCCGAGGTCTCCACGATCAAGGTCGGCGATCGGGTGTGCGCCCCGTTCACAACCAATTGCGGCGAGTGTTTCTACTGTCGCGCTGGACTGACTTCTCGCTGCGAAAAGGGACAACTTTTCGGTTGGCGTGAAGCGGGAAACGGTTTGCATGGTGCCCAGGCCGAGCGGATCCGCGTCCCGCTGGCTGATGGGACACTGATGCCGATCCCGCCGGGAATCTCGGACGAAACGGCACTGCTGCTGGGCGACAACCTCAGCACGGCGTTCTACGCCGCCGAGATGGCGGAAATTCGGCGCGACGGTGTTTACGCGGTCGTCGGGTGTGGCACCGTGGGACTGTTGGCGATCGCCGCAGCGATCCGGATGGGTGCGCCCCACATCGTTGCGATCGATCCTTCCGAGTCCCGGCTCGACATGGCAAAGCATCTCGGCGCCGAGACCTTCGCCGATCCCGAAGAGGCAACCTCGGCAATCGGCGACCTTACCGAGGGGCGCGGCGCCGATGCGGTGATGGAATTGGTCGGTCTGCCGGCCGCCCAGAAACTCGCGTACAAATTGATTCGTCCGGGGGGCACTCTGTCGGTGATCGGGTGTCACTGCGGCGACCGCTTCGCTTTCGCACCGTCGGACGCCTACGACAAGAACCTGACTTATCGTACGGGACGCTGCCCGGCCCGACATTACATGTCCGTGATTGCCCCGTCGTTGCTCGATGCACCGATCGACCTGTCGTGGTGTGTCACCCACCGATTCGCAATCGATCGGGCGCGCGACGCGTACGATGTCTTTTCCAATCGCAAGGACGGCTGCATCAAAGCGGTCTTTGATCTCCAATGACGCCGCCAGATGTGAAAACCCGTATGATGTCCCAGTGGTGATTCCTTTCGTCGTGTCAAACCGAACGAGTATTTCAATGCTACGTACGATCGCATCTCTTTCGCTGTTACTCGTCGCCACGCAGCTTGTTCCTGCTCAAACGCGTGACGAAATGGTCCATGAAGACCGTCGCAAGGTGACCGAAGACGGTTTCTGGATTTACAACGATCTCGACAAAGCGTTCCGCGAAGCCGAACTGACCGGCAAACCGATTCTGGTTGTTCTTCGCTGCATCCCCTGTCACGAGTGTGTCAAGCTGGACGACGACCTGGTCGACAAACACCCGGTGATCCGTCCGCTGCTCGAAAAATTCGTGTGCGTTCGGCAGGTGTCGACCAACGGACTCGATCTCGAGTTGTTCCAGTACGACACGGACCAGTCCTTCGCGGCCTTCATGCTCAACGCGGACAAGACCATCTATGGGCGTTTCGGAACACGTTCTCATCGCACCGAGTGGTTGACCGACGTGTCGCTCGAAGGGCTCGCCGAAGCACTCAAAGGTGCACTGCTACTTCATCACAATGATTCCGGCAATCGCCAAGCATTAGCTGGAAAACGCGGCGGAAAACCGGAGGTCGCGACGCCGGAGCAATTTCCTAATCTGAAAGAAAAATACACCGCCACGCTCAATTACCAGGGCGAAGTTGCCAAGAGCTGCATTCATTGTCACCAAATCGGCGAAGCGCAACGTGAATTTTATTGGTCATCCGGAAGACCGATTCCAGAGCGGGTGATGTTCCCCTACCCTCACCCGAAGTCACTCGGCTTGATTCTCGATCCCGACAAACGTGCCAGCGTCAAGACAATCGAGCAGGGGTCTGTCGCACAAGACGCCGGCCTTCGCCCCGGCGACCGAATTGTCTCCATCCAGGGACAACCTCCTCTTTCGATCGCCGACGTCCAATGGGTGTTGCATCAGGTTGACGCAAGCGGGGGCGAGGTTGCTTTCGACATCGTCCGGGGCAACGAGCAAAAACAATTGATGATGAAGCTAGAGCCAGGTTGGCGTCGAGCCGGTGACTTGTCATGGCGCGCGTCGACGTGGGGACTTCGGCGAATGGTCAATGGCGGCATGGTGCTCGAGGCGCTCGATGCCTCCGAGCGGAAGCAACTCGGTTTGACATCCCGTTCGATGGCCTTGCGTGCCAAGCATGTGGGTCGATACGGGCCACATGCAGCGGCGAAGCGCGGCGGCTTTCGCCAGGGTGACGTCCTGTTAAGCCTTGACGGAAGAGATGATTTCGATTCCGAGCAGGATTGGATGCACTACGCGATCAATCATCGGGAAGTCGGCGACAAAGTTTCCGCCGTCGTGATTCGCGAAGGCAAACAACATACGCTGCAGTTCCCGATACAACGCTAAAAAACGAAACAGGGAATCAAGGCAGGGAATGTCAAGGTCGCAACCATCGAACCGAGCACGCGGGAGTCGTAGTAAACGGCGGTCGTCACCGCTCTTTGGATCGCAGACGGCCAGTATTAAACCCCGCGATTCAAACGTCCTGAGCCAATTGGCCGGAGAGGTCGCCCTGCGCACGTTCGATCGAGAGCAGATCGAACGATGGCAACGTGAGATACACGAGCAAACGCTTTCACTGAGCCGCAGTATCGACCGTCCCAACTTTACCAAGGTTGGACGCGACGACCTGGTACGAATGATCCGCCTGTACGATGACAAGTTCTTTGGCGGAAGGGTCTTGCCGGTTGCCGAGGCTGAAGGATTGTCGTTCGCATTGTCGTCACGGATGACACGCGTGGCGGGAAAGCTCGTCACGCACTACCCCGACGGAGATCACGACGGCCAACGACAATTTGAATTGGTGTTGTCGTCGACGTTGTTGTTCCAAACATTCGAAGATGCCGGTCGAACGGTCGAAGTCACTGGGCGACAGTGCCGTGATCGCTTGGAGGCGATGCAGCGCGTTGCGGAGCACGAATTTGTCCACCTGATCGAAATGTTGATCTGGAACGATGGCAATTGCAGCGAGGCAAGGTTTCAATCGATCGCGAACCGATACTTTGCACACACCGATTACCGACACGACCTGATAACTCAGC
>JAHELS010000395.1 GCA_024644085.1 Rhodopirellula sp. | reverse complement strand
GCTGGACGAATCGGCAATCATCATCGAAGCGGGCGAGGGCAAAGAGGATCGATTGATGTCGGGATCCTACCTCGAACTGCGGCGGCAAGAGTCGGCTGGGAAATCGATCCGCCCGACGCCGGAAAGCAAAGACGACGATAGGCCGCTTGATCCCATCGATGACAGTGCAAATCCCTTCGGGCTTTAGATCGCGGCGGCGATCATGAACGAACGGAAGAATTGCATTACCCTTCCCGCGCGCGGGTGAGTTGGGCGGGGACGATCCCGTCCAGGCGGGCGATCCCTCTCCTCGCTGTCGCTCGACTCTCCCGAAGGAGAGTGGAGTCAGTATTCGTGGCCTCAATCGCGCTTCCATCAGTCCTTTACGAGGCCTCTCGCTTTCCCGGAGTTGATATCGGCGGCAGACTTTACGAAGCTATGGACTTGATTGCCCCTATCCGTATTTTCCATTCTCAGAGAACGATTCCATGGCTCGATTGGCTCACCATGTCTTTTTCACATTGAACGACCGCAGCGACGAAGCGATTTCCGCAATGCTCGACCAATGCAGACATTATCTCGACAATCACGACGGGCTTGTCGGTTTTTCGGTCGGTCGGCGCGATCGCGAATTGGCGCGGGAGGTCAACCAGGATTTTGATGTCTCGCTGCACTGCATTTTCCAGGATCGCGCGGCGCACGACGCCTACCAGACGGCCCCGAGACATCTCGATTTTATCGAAGCGAACAAAGACCACTGGGCCGAGGTACGCGTATTCGACAGCAAGTTGGACTGAGAGCCAGTTTTCGATACACCGCCTCGATCCGCACCCAAACTGCGAACTCGATCCAATAGCGTTTCTTGTGCTTCGTTCGCTTTTTCGTCGGATACAATGAATTGCGGCACGCATCATCCCTGCCTTTCGACACTTCGATCCCATCTTGGCATGACTCTCCTTCGATCCCTGTGCGCGATCCTCACGATTGTTTCCTGTTTCGGTTCGCGCGAGCATCTCGATGCAGCGGAAGCCGCCGTCGATTTTGCCGACCAGGTACAACCGATCCTGCGCCGGCATTGTTACCGGTGCCACGGGTCGAAAAACCAGGAATCCGGTTTGCAGCTGAATCTGCGTGCCGCTGTGCTGGGTGAAGCGGATTCGGGCGAGAGAGTCATCATCAAACATGACGCGGACGCGAGCCTGTTGATCCGTCGACTGGTCGATGAAGACGAGGGGGACATTATGCCGCTCGACGGAGAGCCACTCTCGGAGCGGGAGATTCGTACATTAAAAAGTTGGATCAACCAGGGAGCGACATGGCCTGACGCGCTCGCCGAAGCGAATCACTGGGCTTACCAGTTGGTAACGCGACCGCCGGTGCCATCAATCACCGCACTCGATTCGCCGATCGACTATTTCATTCGGCGACGGTTGATTCAGCGAGAACTCGAGCCGGGCCAGATTCTCGACCGGCCCCGACTGATTCGGCGCGTCTCGTTGGCGCTGACTGGATTGCCACCGAGCCCGCGCGAGGTGCGTGAGTTCGTCGAGGACAAGGACGTCGACGCGTACGAAAAAGTCGTCGATCGATTATTGCAATCACCGCGTTACGGTGAGCGTTGGGCGGTACCCTGGCTCGACTTGGCGCGATACGCCGACAGCAACGGGTTTCAAGCGGACCAGATCCGCGACAACTGGGCCTACCGCGATTGGGTGATTCGCGCAATCAACGACGGATTGCCTTTCGACCAGTTTGTGATGGACCAGATCGCCGGCGATCTGCGAGATAACGCGACGGTAGATCAACGAATCGCGACCGGCTTTCATCGCATGACAACGTGCAACGTCGAGGCAGGGGTGCACCCCGAGGCAAATCGCGTGAACCAGGTTGTCGATCGAGTCAATACAACCGCAACCGTATTTCTTGGCACCACACTCGAGTGTGCTCAATGCCACGACCATAAATACGATCCGTTCACTCAAGACGACTATTACGGTCTGTTCGCGTACTTCAACAACACGCCACTGGAAGTCAAGAACACGTCGGGCGTTACATGGGACTTTTTCGGACCCACCATGGACCTTCCGATCAGCGATCAGCGCGCGAGCGAGCGAGGGGGTCTTGAAAGCGAACTCGCCACGCTGCAGGCCTCGCGAAAAACAGCGACAACTGCGAGCGAAGATGAATTCGATGCCTGGCTCGCGGGCTTTCGCCACAGCAGTGATGCCCAGTGGGTCTCCGTCGTTCCCGAAAGGTTCGAGTCCACCGGCAATGAAGATTATGAAATCCAGGATGACGGTGCTGTGCTGTTGACCGGCAGCGTTCCCGATACGGTCGAGCACATATTCACCCTGTCGCCGCAGCATGGACAGCTCGGTTCAAAACCAATCACGGCAATCAAACTCGACGTGCTGACCGACGATGCTATCCCCGGAAAGGGACCGGGGCGCGGTGACGCGTTGCGCACGAACATCATCCTCAGCGAGATCACCTGTGAGCTTCTCGACGGAAAAGATTCGCGTGCGCTCGAGCTCGAAGACGCGGCCGCCGATTATTCGCAAGCCAAGTGGGATGTCGCCGGAGCAATCGACGGCAATCGCAAAACCGGATGGGCCATCGCGCCGCAGTTCGGGAAGCCTCACTGGGCAACCTTTTCGTTGACCCAGCCGCTCGAATTCGACTCTGCGTCGCATCGGCTGCGAATCACGCTCGGCCAATTTTTTGGTCGCGGTCGCGTCATCGGAAAATCGCGGATCTCGATCTACTCCGGGGACACAACCTACTTGAATCTTGACCCGTCGGTTCGCGCCATGGCGGCCAAAGAAAAGCTCACCAATGCCGAGCGAAAAAAGCTTCGCAAAGAATTTGACAAGCACAATCCACAGCTTCGAACAATCGACCGAAAGATCACGCGCATCACAAAACAGCTCGATGCTCTCAAGCCAGACACGACGCTGGTGATGCAGGAGATGGAAACGCCGCGGGAAACCTTCGTGATGATCCGCGGTGACTACGAAAACCTCGGTGAATTTGTCGAGCCGTCAACGCCGGCCGTCCTGCCGCGATCGGATCAACCAATTCGCAACCGGCTCGAGTTCGCTCATTGGTTGACTTCGCGCGAGAACCCGTTGCTGTCGCGTGTGACGGTCAACCGATGGTGGTCCCAGTTTTTTGGCCGAGGACTGGTCAGCACGCCTGAAGATTTCGGAACTCAAGGTGATGACCCAAGCCATCCCGAACTACTCGATTGGTTGGCCGCCGAATTGATGGAATCGGGCTGGTCGATGAAGCACATTCACAAGTTGATCGTGATGTCACACGCGTTTCAACGGTCGTCGCGAGTGGATGCTGCGCTGCTCGAAGCCGATCCGGAGAATCGTTATCTCAGCCGCGGTCCGCGGTTTCGCTTGTCAGCCGAATTGGTCCGCGACAATGCTTTGGCGATCAGCGGGTTGCTCTCGGACAAAATGGGAGGGCCGCCGATCATGCCCTACCAACCCAACGATATTTGGCGCAGCGTTGGACGCAACCAGCCGAAGTGGGTGGCTGCCGAGAACGAAGATCGATTTCGCCGCGGTGTCTACGTGGTTTGGAAAAGGGCAGCACCCTATCCAAGTTTCATCAACTTTGACGCACCCGATCGCGGCAGTTGCACCGTTGACCGCGGCCGCAGCAATACACCGCTTCAAGCGTTGACATTGTTGAATGATCCCGCCTACTCCGAAATGGCACTCGCGATGGCCGATCGTATCCTTCACCAGTCGCCCTCGAGCGACGATCGATCGCGGCTCGCATACGCCATGCATTTGGCCGTGGCTCGCCCCGCCACTACCCACGAGATCAGCGTACTGAAGGAATTGCTCGACCATGAACGAGAGTCGCTTCGGGCCGATGCATCGCTTGTTGTTTCTCGCACGAAGTTGCCATTCAAGACGATGCA
>JAHELS010000394.1 GCA_024644085.1 Rhodopirellula sp. | reverse complement strand
GAAGTCTCGATTTACCAACGAGCAGATCGCCTTTGCGCTCAAGCAGGCTGAGTCCGGTGTACCTGTTGAAGAGGTCTGCCGGAAGATTGGCGTCAGTCAACCAACATTCTATCGATGGAAGAAGAAGTTCGATGGGATGGGTGTTGAGGAACTTCGTCGCTTGAAGTCTTTGGAAGAGGAGAACAAGCGACTCAAGGCATTGGTTGCCGATTTGAGTCTCGACAAGCAGATCTTGCAGGACGTGTTGTCAAAAAAGCCCTAAAGCCTGCTCGTCTTCGTACGGAAGTTGGGCGTGTCGGAGAAGCCTACGGCGTTAGTCAGCGACGAGCCTGCAACGTCTTGAAATTGGCACTTTCGACATGCCGTTACAAATCCGTTAAAGATGAGCAGGCAGCACTACGTATGCGTTTGAAAGAACTGGCTGCGACTCGGGTTCGCTTCGGCTATCGTCGATTGCACATTCTGCTTCGACGTGAAGGTTGGAAGGTGAATGCGAAGCGCATTTATCGACTTTACCACGAGGAAAACCTGAGTTTACGATCGAAGACACCGAAACGCCGCGTGAGCTGTCGAAAGCGTGTCGATCGGCCTGAGGCGACTTGCGTCGACGACTGCTGGGCCATGGATTTCATGTACGACGAGCTGTTCGATGGCCGCCGAATTCGGTTGTTGACGATAGTCGATCTCTTTACTCGTGAGAGTTTAGCGATAGTTGTCCGCCAACGCTTTCGCGCAACGCACGTCGTCGAAGTTCTCGAGCGTCTCGGCGCTGAACGAGGGCTTCCAAAAACGATACGCGTCGACAACGGGACGGAATTCACATCGAAAGTCGTTGACCGCTGGGCGTACGAAAATCAAGTCGTGCTAGACTTCAGTCGGCCTGGAAAACCAACGGATAACGCGTTCATTGAATCGTTCAATGGAAGCGCCCGTGCTGAGTGCCTCAATGAAAACTGGTTCTTGTCCTTAGAGGACGCACAGGAGAAGATTGAAGCTTGGCGAGTTGACTACAACGATCACCGACCACATAGCGCTCTGGGCAACCTGGCCCCCAGAGAGTTCGCTTCATCTGGCCAGGCTAGCCTGGCCAGATGAAGCCATTGGATTTTCTCACTCACCGTGTATCAGAAAATGGGAGCGGCTCATCGGCCGCTAGACTTTCATAACACTTGGATCAGAAAATGGGGAGCACGCCACAGGATTGGGGAGCACTTCAGCACTACTTGACTGCGAAGGCTATATGGATGTTATCCAGCTTTCAGGTCGCCAGCGGTTTGGAGCGCCGGCGGTTCAAACGGCACGCGCTGTTCAGTCGGTTTGATGACCTGAAATATCTCGACAATTTGTGTCAACCCGATCAACCGATTGCCATGGTCTGACGGCACCAACAACGTATAGTTGAGGCTGATGCCCAGATGACGACCATCGCGATGTTCTTTCTTTTGCTTCTGGCTGGTCGGAGTAGTGATCGGTGTAAAGCAGAAATGGACTGAGTCCGGGATGCGACCAGTCGCCACAATCTGGGTCAATGTTTTTACATACGAATTCCGGCCCGGGAAATCGCTGTCCGCGATCTGGTTGGCCGCCAACTCTATGGCCGATTTTAGTTTTGTTACGGTGAGTGGCGTTGGCGACAGGATACCGTAGTCTTTTTCGACTTCGGAGTTCACGCGAACCACCGCATCAGCAAGGGTTTCGCCTTTATCGACATTGACGGTCGGCGTCGAGCTTACACGGGATTCGCCTGCGGAATCGGATTGGGGCGTTGCGAGCAAAAAGCCGCAGAGCGTCGCAAGAATCAATGTTGGTTTCATACTGAGAGACCTTCGGATTGGTTTGCTGGGTAACGGCCGACGTCATCGGGGACGGCTTTTCGATTTTCCATTTGTAAAAGCCCCATGCCGTCCTCCGGTGGATGGCATGGTTACGCGTCCTATGCGTCGAGGAAAAACGTGGCGTCACCGCCGGTCAATCCCACTCCAGGCGACAAGTGATCGCCAAAGTCGACGGGACAGATCGACCAGACGCGCGCGATATCCATGACATTATCCTCGGATGGAAAATTGGCAGCGTCAAGTTCGTCTTCGGTTAGATCATCGTTGATGTCGGCGAAATCGAATCCCAATTCGTCTTCGTCGTCGTCAAATCCCTCGTCCCAGAAAGTGACGCCCGATTCACCGAGATACCCAAAACCGCGTGTAAGTACGCCAGCGCGAGCACGCGCCCATACGTGAAAATCGACGATTCGATGAGTGGCAAAAGTTTGGGCTTCACCAAACTGTTGACTTAGGATGCATAGACGTTCTTCGATCTGCTCCGCAGCGGCTTCCGAGTTCGGCGGTAGATCACGCCCGCAAATCAGAATCCAATTGTCGATTGCAGACGTCACAAATAGCCCGCCGCTATATGACAATCGGACGCCGGACGTCCAGTTGCAAGGTTGGGGATCGTGGAGACGTATCGCGTCGGACACGGCACTCAGGTCGGAGCCACGAATCGCCCACCAGACCGTTTTGTAACCGAATGGAACCGGAGAGTCCGGCGTTGATTCGATAGCGATGGGACGCGGCGTAGAGACCGTGCGAAGATCAGACGAGGGTTTGCGCTTAAACGGCCAGATCATGAGTTCATCGCGTAACGTTTGAAATCACCGGGATCGCGCCGTGGACTGACCATCACCCAACGGCCACTCGCGATCTCCGGTGCATTTCGTGGTTATTTGGCGGATTTTGGTGATGTGCGACCAGGCTCACGCGAGTTCTGTATTTCGTCGGTACCTTCTTCGACAGCCTTGTAAACACGAATCCAATCGACCCACATGATGCTGTTATCGGTGTCAGCAAGCTCTTCGTCGGTCGGTGTGATGCC
The DNA here is from genome assembly GCA_024644085.1 of Rhodopirellula sp. Taxonomy (GTDB): domain Bacteria; phylum Planctomycetota; class Planctomycetia; order Pirellulales; family Pirellulaceae; genus Rubripirellula. The sequence goes on along the minus strand of JAHELS010000394.1, from coordinate 1,065 downwards.
CTTGAGTACGAGATGACGGGTCCCGGCAACCTTGTCTTGTACTTCCGGCGCTAAATCTTCCGGCAGTAAGCTGCACAGGTAGTCCAGGTCGAACTCGGCATCGCCGGCGAGTAACATCGTTTCCATCATGGTGCTCCGTGAACTTTGTTCGTACGCGATCTGTAATTCTAGTCATTGAAATTTGATGAGCGGTCGGATTGTGCCGCTTGGTTGGAAAGGATTGCAGCGATTCTTGTGGTCGTTGAGTTACGAGGGCTGGGCAAAGCACCATGACAAGAGTGGTCGCTGCAAACATCGGTGAACCAAAGCAGATCCGGAACCAGAGGAGCACTGATTCAGCCGAATTCTGAGGTTCACCGATGGAAGATCCAATTCGTGGATGCCTTGCAGGCAGTTTTTTTCTCGCGGGTCCGTGAAAACACTTCTTCTGTGCGGGCGGTGGGCGCGCGTGAGCCTACCTTTGAAGAGAGATCATTTCCATGTCATTCCACATCAGGCAAGAAGACGATCGAGCACGCGATTGCGACGGGTGAAGAGACGCGCGGCAGACGAAGCGTGGTTATGCAGAGAATCCGACAGCCTGATCACCGTTACCAGATTCCAGGCAGCAGCCGCGATTTCACTCGTTTGGCGTATTCATCGTATCCGGTGAGATTCTCGATAAGGAAGCGGTCCTCAAGCGATGTCCGTACAACCATCACGGCATTCACGAGGAAAGAGCCGCCGACGGCCAGCCATGATCCCAGCGCCAGATTGAATGAAATCCACAGGATCACCCAACCGACATAGCCGGGATGACGGACGTATTGATAGGGCCCGGAGTCAATGACTTGATGGCCGCGATCCTCCTGAATGCGAACGACCTTGGCAAAGAAAGTGTTGACCACCATGCACCACGTGATCACTGCCATTCCGGCCGCGATCCCTACCAGCCCCATCGCCTGCAGAAGTTGCGGTACGGAATCAGAAAGCTGCCAGCGACCGACGTCCAGTGAGCCCACCGCGAGATTCGCTACAGCGAGGATGGCAAAGAGTCTCAAGACGGTTTTATCCCAACCCGGCACG
>JAHELS010000393.1 GCA_024644085.1 Rhodopirellula sp. | reverse complement strand
GTATCGAAACCACCAACTCCGGATCAAGGAACGACGGCAACGGCGCCGGAATCCGATCGGGTTCAACCGGAATGATCGCCGCTTGCGTGGCCGGATTGCCGAGGTCATCGACCGCGCCCCCCGGCTCAATGCTGAGGTTGAACAGATCGAACATCGAAGGATCGACATTCGGAAAGATCTCGGCCAACCGCTGCTTACCATCAGCGCCAAGTCCCACGTCCGTCATCTCGGTCGGCGACAGGGCTTGAATGTCGGTTTCTTTCAGCCGAGGCAGAAATATGTCGAACGGCTCGTCATTCATGTTCAGCTGGACGCTTTGTCCCGCTGTGGTATGAAACGGCTTGCCAACATTGGGGTAGACGAACCCGGTTGGTAAATTCGTGGCTGTCGTTCCATCGATGTGGACAAACACCTCCGGTGCCGGCAGATCCACCAGTTCAAACCGCCCATTGGCGTCTGTGACGACGTTCTTGCTCGGCAGATTGTCGACACGGATCGTCGCACCTACGATCGGTTCGTCCGTTGTCGAATCTTTGACAAAACCAAAGACCCCGGTGCCGGCAACCGGGGCGATCGGCAACGTTCGGAAGTCGGCCATCCGCACACCGCCCGGCTCATCGTTGCCATCCGCGTCGAGCAATAACCCATCGCGCCCAACAATTCGCTCACCGTCGACGACCACGCGAATTTCCGTCGATGATGGTAACGGGTTGTCGTAGTAGAAGGTCGCGAAACGCTCGGTGCTGGAGACAACCAGCCGACCACCCAGCCGCTCGCCATTCGCGATCACGCGGATCGGTGGCGCGCCTGTGGCTCCAACCGGCGCACCGCTTACCACGAGCGAATTCCCGCCACCGGTGATCGTAGCCGGATCAACCTTTTCGTCAAAGCGAACAATCGTTTCACGATTGACGCTGACCAGTTTCTCGCCCGGGGCGGGTGAAATTTCACCAATTCCTGTCGGATCGGCAACGGTAAAAAACGTATCGGGGACATTGGTTTCGTTCCCGGCTACATCGCTGATCGGCGAATTGACTTTGAAACGATAATCCTGGTCAGCAAGTGTCTGCGTCAGGTTGACTTGAGCCGCGCTGAAAAGCGGGTCCTCGATCACCGAAGCGATCGGGACCACGGTGCCGTCGTTTGGCCCGCCCGAAACGGTCAGCTCAAACAGATCGGCGGTAGTCACATCAGTTCCGAACTGCTCGTCCGAGCGCACGTTAAACGACCGAAACGTCTGACGTACCGTATCGGCGACACCAACCCTTACATCGGGTGCGACGCGATCGACCGTGACCACAAAGTCCTGGACCTCAGGTTGTGCCACCACGCGGACCTCGAACCGGTTGTCACCGTCACTGAGCGAACCACCTGCGATCTGATCGATCGCGGATTCACCAAGTCGCAGCGTCCCGGGATCGACTAACGTCATGATGTTGACGAACGGGTCGCTGGCGATACCGTTGATTCTGGCTTCAATCTCTTCGTTGGCAGCACCGTTGGTTATGCCAAACTCGACACTGTAACTACTGGTGATCAGGTCGGTATTGGCTTCGCCACCCGGAGCGGTATCAGCCACGAGACGTCCGCTCAACGTTGGTGTGCCAGTCAAACCGATGCGGTTGATGACTTGAAGGGCATCGAGCGCGCTGGCGGACCCGCTGCCGTCGACGTCAAAGAACCGTCCAATCTGATTGCACTCCGGTAGCGTACCGTCACGGTTGCGACCAAGGTAATTAATGATCAGCAGCGCATCAAAGGCACCGATACCCAGGTCTTGATCAACATCGAATCGCTGGATCGGATTCTGGAAGGGAAGATTGCCGGCAAGCAGATCTCGCCGTTCAAGTTTTTCAGCGAGTAAGTTCCGGCGGCGCATGACAGCTCGGCGCGAACTGGATCGGCGCATGGTGATCATCCTATGTCAAGGTGTAGTGACCAGGTTGCGAATACCTCTCGCGTCCAACTTCGAATCACCCAAGTCGAACTGAGAGACAGCTTCGTTTGCAGCCCGCATTTTACCGCTTTTCTTCCATCAAACGCCGAAGTCTTTTTGAACAAAAGTTCAGCCTGAGCATTCGGATCGCCATCGTCGATGAAGAATCCGATGTGAAGACGCGATTAGGAACCAATGGACGAGCGACGGCCGTTAATCGAGCGATTGCCCGTCGCTCGTTGCGTGTCGAGATCCACCAAGCACACGCGACGCGCGTGCCGCTCGCGGCGGAAAACGGTGCTTTGCGGATTGCAGCATCCGCCAACAACTGATCTAGAACCGCGGCCTTCTGATCGAACTGTGTTTTGGACTGTATGAGTTTGGCGCAACTCGAAACCGGTTTTCAGGTCATGCCGTCAAACGTCGCAACTTGGGCAGCAATCCGAAATCGTCGCAAACCTCATGGAAACGGCTTCTTGATGTTAGGTGTCGCTTCCCGTCATAATCAGTCGTGATTTACCACCCTGCGTCCCCGTGGCACAACTGGACAGCGCGTCGGCCTCCGGAGCCGAAGGTTACAGGTTCGAATCCTGTCGGGGATACTACAGTTTTGACGATCCGCTTCTTTGTCGACCGAATCCTGGCGAGATCACGTCATGCGGTGCCTCAGTTAAATCGTGCAGAATCTCGTCCAATGTCGTTGACGGTTTTTGCCGCCGCATCAGGAGTTATTGAAATGTCAAAGTTTTCACGTCGCTGGTTTGTCAAGAAGTCTGTCTTCGCAGGAGTTTTTAGCGGGATTTCGGCGAAGAGTTTCCGCGCTTCCTTCGGCGCCGAAGCACCCAGCGAGCGTGTTCGCATTGGAATGATTGGCGTCGGCAATCAGGGTGGCCCGCGCAACAACATGAAATATTTCCTGAACAACATCGAAGCGTTGTGTGACGTGGATGCCAACTATCTCGCCGAATCAGGAGACTTCCTTCAAGAGCAGGCTGGCCGGTCTGCGACGATGACCGACGATTACCGACGGCTCCTGGATGCGAAGGATCTGGATGCCGTTGTCGTCACGGTGCCAGACCAATGGCATGCCCTGATGACGATCGAAGCATGCCAGGCGGGAAAAGATGTTTACTGCGAAAAACCCCTGACGCTGGTAATCGGGGAAGGCCGGCCGATGATCGACGCGGCCCGCAAACACAATCGCGTGGTGCAGACCGGTTCAATGCAACGTAGTGGACTTGAATTCAAGCTTGTAACGAATCTGGTGCTATCCGGTGCCCTCGGCAAAGTGAAAGAAGTGAATGTCACGCTGCCGGGACCAAACTGGATCGATCGAGCAAAAGAACCCGTCGCTGATAGCGCTCCGCCGAGCGAACTCGATTTCGACCGCTGGCTCGGCCCGGCTCCTCTGCGTCCTTACAACAAGAATCGTGTTCACTACTTGTTCCGATTCTTCTGGGATTACAGCGGCGGCCAACAGACGAACTTCGGCGCTCACCATCTCGATACTGCGCAGTGGGGCCTGGGCATGGACGACAGTGGTCCGCTCAGCGTGGAAGGAACCGCTGTTTTTCATCCCAAGGGATGGTACGAGACGCCGGACCGAACGGTGATCCAGTACAAATATGCCAACGGTGTGACAATGAATTGCCGACAAATCCCTGGCATCGAAAGCAAGAAACAGGGGACTGAATTTGTCTGCGAGAAGGGAAGCGTGTTCGTCTGGCGCGGCGGCGTGGTCGCGAGTTCGCCGACGGCGAGCACGTGCTGCGGGCGAAGATCGACCTCGCGGCCAACAACATGCTGATGCGCGACCCGATCCTCTACCGCATCCGCCGCGGCTCGCACCACTACCGCCGCGGCGACGAGTGGCCGATCTACCCGATGTACGACTTCACCCACTGCCTGTCCGACGCCATCGAGCACATCACCCACTCGCTGTGCACCCTCGAGTTCGAGAACAACCGCGAGCTCTACGACTGGGTGATCGACAACACCCCGGTCCCCAGCCGCCCGCG
>JAHELS010000146.1 GCA_024644085.1 Rhodopirellula sp. | reverse complement strand
GAGCGGCTCCCCACAGCATGCACCCGTGGGTCATCATGCTTTTACGCAGCTGCAAAACTTCATTGGCGTGGCATTGTCCGCACGCAATGTGGGCAACTCGAAGGTCACCTGGGTTCATGAAGCGGATGAAGTCGGGCGATTCGTGGTTCAACAGCGTGTAGCTGCGAACCGGGTTGGCGCTGTCCTTCCAAGCCGCGGCGTACCGTGGCCACACGTGCGATCCTTTGATGTCAAACCGGGTGGCATCGCCACCGTGGCAGTCGGTGCATCCAATTTGAATGCTGTCGACCGGATGCATATGTCCAACGTCCGTGTGGCAATGAATGCAGCTTTCACTCTTGGCAAAAGCATCACCCTCGGTTTGCCGCATCAAATCATCATGCCGCATCTTTTCCGGAATCGGATAGGACGAATTGTCAGCGATCCCGAGGCGACGCGCCAAATCCCATGGATCATCCCCGCGACGACCGACTCCGGGTTCATTGGCTCCAGTGCGGCCGTGGTAGGTGCGTGGAAGGGGGATCTTTTTCTCGGGAACCTCAGCGCCGTGGGGCAGCGCCGGCTCAGGCGGCGCGTGGGCAACGCGCACTTGCGGTTCGTCACGTCGGTTACCTTGCATCGCGCCTTCGGGAAGCGGCGCGGGAGAGAGTTGATCGGAAAGGCTGAGCCGGATCGGGGCATCCAACTCGACATCGCGGCTTTGCGGTCGCTCGGCCAGTTCGGATTTCCCGATCGCTTCGGTCGCCGAGGCGGTGACGACATGTCCGTTTTCGCTCCGCTGTGCTGTTTTTAACAGCTCGCGCAACGTTGCGATACGCTCTCGCGGAGATTGCGCATGCGTCGGCGACGACACCACGCAGATAGCGATCAACAGAGCCAATCGGGTGATTCTTCTCATCAGTCCATTCATGATTGCATTGGCAAGTCGATGGGCACTTCGCATGTGCGTGCGATCGATCGTGACCATTAGTATTCCAATACCAATTCGAGGAATCCCGCCACATGGTCGCGGGTGTCACCATTGAGGTTCTGGTACAGATCCTCGAACGCTTCGCCGGCGATCAAGGTCGACAAACCACCGAGCACAAGAATGTTGTTGTTGTGCAGCGGCCGGTATTCCAAACCGGTACTCATGTCGGTGCCGATGTAGTTGCGAACCTTTCCGACAAAGAGGTAGGTTTCGAGAACCTCGGTTTCGTCGAACCACAGAAAGTTGACATTGTTGATCGTCTTCAAACGTGGCGTGATATCGGCATCCAGACCGAGATTGAACAGATGCAGCCCCGGGTTCACAAAATTGGTCTGTCCCTGAAATTTCGTGTTTCTCAAGCTCGCGCCGAGGCTTTCCCGGTTGGTCAGTTCGACGCCGAACAATCGAATCCCCTGGCGTCCCCAATAACTGAATTCCTGGCCCGCGAAGTTCGGGTTCGGCATGATCGCATCAAATCCGCTCGCCTTCTTGTCGTTCGGATCATTGTCGCCCGAGTTGTAGAAGTACGAGGTGCGGAACCGGACCCAGTCGCGGTCATACGACAATTCGAGAGCGGCCAGGTAAGCGCTGATGTCGACCCGCCGGCCGGCAATCGGATTCAAATCGTCGCGGCCGAACACGTAGTAAAACGCACTGCTGATGTTGTACCGCTCGATGTGTCCATTACTTGCCGTGCCAAAATAGTAAGAGCGGACATCGTGCGGCTGTGCGATGCCAACGGGGTCGGGGCGAACCAGAAAGTTGTTCTTGTCAAATTCGAACGAGGCTCGATCGTGGTTGGCGTGAAACGAAAAGTTCACGTCGTAACCGGGGAACAGAAAATCCTGGCGATAGTAGTTCACGATCCAGGTGTTCTGGTGCCGGTCCTCATTCAATCGATTCAGCAGACTGTTGGTGTCTTTCTCTGTTTGGTCGAACCAGATCACGTTGAATTGATCGCGGTTGCTGTGCCGCGTCCCGAACAACCGCACGCCGCGGTTGATGTCGTTAAAAATCAATCCTCGAAAATCGCTGACAAACAATTGGCTGCCAGCACGAACCGAGGCAAAGTCGTAGTGAGGACTGAGATCCGAGAGTTTCGCTTCGACGAACCATTCCTCGAACGCGAGGTCTTTGCGAAAACGGCTCGTGCCGTCGCGTACATTCGGGCTGACGATCCCCAACTCGTCCGCGACGAAGTCATTGACGTTGAAGATAAGATCGAATTTGAAACGCCAATCAACGGGCTTGAAAAACGTATTGCCGTGAAACAGGTCCACAGCCAACTGTGTCTGATTCACAAACGTGAATGAATCGGGATCACCAAAGAACGCTGCGGAACCGGGATTGCGTGTCGCCTCGAACGGTGTTGTTGGCGTCGGCAATTGCCGGGCCTCGAAGAGCGTCAAGTTGATGCCGGTGATGTTCAGAAACGTATGCTGGCCGATGATCGGAAAATCACCCTTCAAGACGTTTTGGTTGTAGGGGTCCCACCATGCGCCTTTCACACCCGGATAGTCGTCCATGATCGGATGACCTTTGCCGTAGCGGTCGGAATCGGCCAACCCGAGCCGCCATCGATCCTCGACGGGAATGAAATGGCTGCTCGTTTGCTTTTCCGTTGGCAAGATGCCACTCGGACCGGTGAACCCGTAGGGCGTATCGCGTCGCAGCCGCATTAGCGGATAGGTGTGATCCTCGCCCGGGGCAATCGCAGGCAAACGATCGGCCGGTTCGTCGGCGTCGCGCAAGACCTTTGGACGAATCGATTCTCCTTCGTCGTTTTCCTCCGGCCGCACATCGGACATCGAGTTACCACGCGGTGTGTCCTCGGCCACTGTGTCGTTGGGGGGGCGATCCGATGGACTGCTTTGCGACGGAGCCGACAATTCGGGAGAGTCGCTGAATTGGATCCAGCCGTCGTCCGAAGCGTCGACGTCATCCTTGAAGGGGTCGACGAGAGGCCCGTCTTGTAAGAGCTCTTGAAAATTGGGTGTTTGCGCGGAGAGATTGCCCGCCATCGACGCCGTGGCGGCCAGGTAAAGTACGGTACGGGGAATCCAGTGGGATTGCATCAGGCAGATTGATTTCGGTCGATATCGCCGATTCGGGGCAGTAAGCCCGGACCGCGCACGCGCGCACGCTGGTCCAGAGGCATCGGTCTGTATCGGCTGGGAAACGAATGCTGCTGGTTCCGAACAGATAAACTTTTCCGGTTTTTCCGGTCCGGTTGTCACATTCGGAGATGTCCCTCGTCAAATCAGGTAAGCGGAGTAGCATGGGAGGACGATACCGTTCTGTTCCCAAGCAGCTTTCAACGTTTGCCAGCAATCCTTTGATTTCATTTGACAGGGCATTCCAACGCGAATGAGCCGACGCCGAAATTCATCCCTGCACCATCACAAGCGCCGTCGACGATTGCGCGCCGAGCGTTTGGAGCAACGCCAGTTGTTGGCCGGCGATATCGGTTTTGGATTGCACAACAGCGATCAACCCACTGATGTCAATGGCGACGGGCAAACCAGCGCGATCGACGCGTTGGGGGTCGTGAATTACCTGACCGCCGAAAAGTACGCTGACGGCGAAGGAGAGATCACGCCGAGTTCGGCGGCTTCGCCCTCCAAGATGGTCGACGTGAACAACAACGGTTACGTCACCGCCCTGGACGCGTTGATGGTGATCAACGCATTGAAGTTCGAGGGTGAAATCAATCCGCCCAATTCACCGCTGCCGCCACCACTCGACTTCACTTTGTTCGCGAAGGGAACGTCGGTCGACGATGACGGGTTTGTCGGCGGCGTGGACCTCTCGAATCCTGGCGTCGACTTCAATGATCCAGCGGCGCCCTTCAGTATTCAGGAAAATTTCAAGACGCTTGATCCCGCGAACCCTGGATTTGAGTACGCCTCGGTATTCAATCGCGCATTTCGACGCGACGGCGCGTTGAACCAGTTGACGGCGGGCGACGTCGACACCTTGCTAAGTCGCGCTTCGGCGGCGACTCGCAGCGACGACGCCATCATCACCGTGGTCGATCGTAATGGAACGATCCTGGGTGTCCGAGTCGAAGACGGCGTCAGCAGCAACCTTACCGACGAGCGTTTGGCATTCGCAATCGACGGTGCCGTCGCCAAGGCGCGAACGGCCGCGTTCTTCAGCAACAACCAGGCACCGATCACGAGTCGCACGATCCGTTCGTTGAGCCAATCAACGATGATCCAGCGCGTCGTTGAATCGTCTCCGGTCGCCAACGATCCTCGCTATGTCGGACCAGGATTCGTGGCGCCGATCGGCGTGGGCGGAAAATTCCCACCCGAAGTCGATTTCACTCCGCAAGTCGACCTGTTCGCGATTGAACACCAAAGTCGCGACAGCCAGCGTCACGCCGGGCCCGATCAAATCAAGGGCAACGTGGACGATTTCTACCTGCGAACACGGTTCAACGCCGACCCGGCCCAGGTTCCCAGCACGGCTGAACGATTCTTCCAGACCTGGCCCGAAGCTTACGGAATCCAGACCGGCGACTATCTCGATGCGCAATCGCGCGGTATCGCGACCCTTCCCGGCGGTGTTCCGCTTTACAAACTGGTGACGGAAAATGGTGGTCAGCCGCTTCCCGCCGGCACGCCTCTGAGCGAACAAATCAATCTGGTCGGCGGCATTGGTGTTTTCTTTCCCGGCGAGGACGGATACGCGACCTTCGAGCAGGATTTCCAACACGGCGTGAACCAGAGCGAGCGTGCACGGACCAACGCGGACAAAGTGCTCGAGGCGGAGTTTGCGGCGGTGATCGCATCAGCCGGCGGCGGGCTTTTCAATCCGTTCCAATCGGCGTTCGTGCGTGACCTGAGCGAATTCAACAACAACCTGCCCGCCTTGCCGAACTTTGTGCTTCCAACCGGCCGCATCGACCTGGTCGGGATCACGCTCGAGATCTTCGGTCCCAATCCGACGCGTGAGTTTCCCTTCCCCGGCATTGATCGTTTGATTCACGTCGGGCGTGAGAACTTTGGTGGCACTCCGTTCATTTCCGGGAATCTGCGACCCATCAACGGCTCCGGCGATCTGCTGCAGGCCGGTCAACCGGTACCCGAAGGATGGTTGGTTGCGCCGCGAGATTCGCAAGTCTCGGGACTGACGGCGGACGCGGTCGACAAGATCATTGCCAACGGAGTCGTCGAAGCCCAACGTACTCGCGCCGCGATCCGCTTGGACATCGACGGAGGATTCCGACCGGGGGCCCGCACCGGGATGGTGCTGTCGGTTGCCGACACCAACGGTGATCTGTTGGGCGTCTACCGAATGCCCGATGCGACGATATTCTCGATCGATGTCTCAATTGCCAAAGCTCGTAACACGGCTTACTACGCCGACCCGACGCCTGGAGTGCTGCAAGACGAAGACCGGCTCGACTTTGACATCGATGGACAATTCGAGAACATTTCTCAGTCGCTGACCGACTCGACCGGTGACACGTTGCCGCTGGGGACCGCGTTGACGAACCGGTCCTTCCGCTTTGTGGTCGAACCGCGTTACCCGACGGGAATCGAAATCAATCCGAGTGCGGCAGTCGGGCTTGTGAACGATCCCGACTTGAACCTTTGTGACCAGAAGCCAGTTCTCTGTCTGCAAGTCGCACCGCAGAGCATTTTGCGAATGCCGGGAATCAATCCGGTCACAGGCGAGAACCTTGTCGACAGCAATCCGTTGGCGGTCGAGGTCTATCAATTCGGACCCGGCGATGATCCGCAGGGTCGCAACACGTTCAGCGTGTTGGCGTTCGACGCATTCAACCAGAGCCGCAACTTTCGTGATCCCGGTGACGCCGGCGTGGTGATCCAGGGGACGGCAACGTCCGAGCCACTGGCGAACCAGAATGGCATCGTTTTCTTCCCGGGCAGCACTCCGCTGTACTTGAATGAGCACTCGACCGAATTGATCGGCGGATTCGGTGTCAGTGGCGACGGTGTTGACCAGGATGACGTTGTGACCGTCGCGGGTCAGGACGGTTTCGCGCCGCCGCAGGCAATCCGAGTCGATTCCTACACGGTCGCCGGCATCCGGCTGCCGTTCCAAAAGTTCAATCGCAGCCCGTTCAGCGCCTAGCTTGTGGCGAACCCGGGGGCGTCGAACGTCTCTGCGCGTCTGAAACTCATCCTGGCACAGTCCGGCGACCAGCGGGCTCGCGAGATGTCCTCGAGTCTGGAATGATGTTGGCGGAGCTTGAACGAAGAAGGTCATTGGAAGGACGTTCTTCGATTCGCTTCTCCTTCCGCCGAGCAGCATCATGAGTGAGCCAAGCGCCGAATCGGCCGGTAACCCCGGAATTCGAAAACGAATGATCTTGCTGGCGATTTTAGTCGCGGGCGTGGGGCTGTTGTATTGGCGATTTGGTCATCTCATTTCGATCGAGTATCTCGCCGAGCGCGAAGCCGAGCTGCAAGCGCTTCAGGAAGATTCACCGGTATTGGTCATCGGAGCGGCGTTCTTGATCTACGTCACGGTGACGGGTTTGTCGCTACCCGGGGCTGCGTTACTGTCGTTGGTGATCGGTTGGTTCTTCGGCTTTTGGGTTGGTTTGGTTTTGGTCAGCTTTGCGTCGACGACCGGTGCGACGGTCGCTTTTCTTTTGAGCCGCTACTTTTTCCGTGACGCGATGTCGCGCCGTTTCGGCGACCGTTTGACTTCGTTCGATGAATCGCTCGAGCGGGAGGGCGCGTTTTATCTTTTCACGCTCCGTTTGATTCCGGTTGTCCCCTTTTTCGTCATCAACGCGGTGATGGGATTGACCAGAATTCGCACCTCGACTTTCTGGTGGGTCAGCCAATTGGGAATGTTTCCGGGGACCGTTGTCTATCTCTACGCCGGTTCGCGCGTTCCAAATCTGCAGTCACTCGAAGAAAAAGGGATTGAAGCTGTTTTCACACCATCTCAGCTGATTCAAATCACGATCGCGTTTGTTTTGCTCGGTGTGTTTCCGTTAGCGACGAAATGGTTGTTGAATTATTTTCGCCCAGCGACAAACCAATAGAACCCCTTTGATTGCAGTGGAGCCCGCCGATGCTCGAGCAACTCGAACCCTACGACGAATTCAATCGAACGCTCGAAAGTAACGTCCATCCGACCGATTGGAAGAATCCCGTACCCGATGGTCGCTACAACATGGTCGTCATCGGGGCTGGAACGGCGGGACTGGTCGCCGCGGTCGGTGCGGCTGGGTTGGGAGCCAAGGTCGCGCTGATCGAACGCGCCTTGATGGGCGGCGACTGCTTGAACGTTGGCTGTGTCCCGTCCAAGGGAATCATCAGCGCCGCGCGTGCGGCGGCGGCTGTGCGTGCCGCCGACGAATTTGGTGTCCGCGTGGGGCAACCACCGCAAGTCGATTTCGCCGCAGTCATGCAGCGGATGCGGCGATTGCGGGCAGGCATCAGCCACCACGACTCGGCGGCTCGGTTTCGCGATCTCGGTGTCGATGTTTTCATTGGCGATGCAAGTTTCAGCGGAGGAGACACGATCGACGTCGGCGGCCAAAGTTTGAAGTTCAACAAAGCGGTCCTTGCAACGGGCGCCCGAGCCGCCGAATTGCCGATCCCCGGATTACGTGAAGCGGGCGTGCTCACCAATGAAACCATCTTTTCGCTGACCGAGTTGCCGCGCCGGCTCGCCGTGATCGGTGGTGGACCGATCGGCAGCGAAATGGCCCAAACGTTCGCGCGATTGGGGTCCGAAGTCGTATTGATCGAAAAGGGACCCCACGTTCTCAACCGCGAGGACGAGGACGCGGCAAAGATCGTGCAATCAGCCATGATCCGCGATGGCGTCGACATCCGCCTCAGTAGCGAGACCTTCGAGATTTCCAGACATGAGAATGAAAAGTCGGTCCACATCCGCGGCGGCGGACAGGAGCATGTGATTGCGGCCGATGAAATACTTGTCGGTATCGGACGCCAACCGAACGTCGAAGGACTCAACCTTGACCTCGTTGGGGTCGAGTATGATTCGCGCAAGGGTGTCACCGTCAACGACCGATTGCAGACGACGAATTCACGTGTTTTCGCGGCCGGCGACATTTGTTCGCAATTCAAATTCACACACGCTGCGGATTTCATGGCGCGGATCGTGATTCAAAACGCGTTGTTCATGGGTCGGCGGAAGATGAGCAGCCTGACGATTCCGTGGTGTACGTACACTTCGCCGGAACTCGCACACGTCGGCGTCACCGAGGCAACGGCAAAAAAAGAGGGTATCGAAATCGAAACGTTTACCCAGGAGATGAGCGGGGTTGATCGTGCGATTCTTGATGGGCAGACCGAAGGATTCGTCAAGATTCACGTTAAAAAGGGATCCGACAAAATTGTCGGCGCAACGATCGTCGCTGAGAATGCCGGCGACATGATTGGTTCACTTTCGATCGCCATGACCAACGGCATCGGTTTAGGAAAAATCGCAAACTCGATTCATCCCTATCCAACCCAGGCCGAAGCGATCCGAAAAGCGGGCGACCTTTATAATCGCACCCGGCTCACACCGACCGTGAAATCTCTATTCGAGAAATGGCTGGCGTGGAGTCGGTAGCGCACTCCTACCAACGTTTTATCACGCGTCACTCGACCGGTGACGCCGCTTACCTCGCGGTCCAGCCGCCGTCGACGACCAACATGCTTCCGGTTGTATAACTCGCTGCGTCCCCGGCCAAATAGATCGCGGCGCCCTGGATCTCCTCCAAACGCCCCCAGCGGTTCATCGCGACAGCGCCCACGATGAATTTCTTTGCCTCTTCGGTATCGGCGATCGGTTCGTTCATTGGAGTCAGGAATGGCCCCGGACAGATCGCATTGACGGTGATGTTCCACTCGGCCAATTCGAGTGCCAGCGCCCGCGTCATTTGAACGACCGCTCCTTTGCTGGTTGCGTAGGGAGTACGATTCGCTAATCCCACCAACCCCAGCGTGCTGGCGAGATTGATGATTCGGCCACTCCCCTGCTCTTTCATACGTGGTGTCACCGCACGGCTGGCAATCCAGATTCCGTCGACGTTGATTTGCTGGACTTCCCGGAACTGATCGAGCGTTAATTCGTCGATCGCACCGCGAATATTGATGCCCGCGTTATTGATCAGAATGTCAATTCGTCCGAAACGATCGATCACTGACCGCACCAGCGCCTCCATCTGAGGCTGGTCGGCAACGTCGGCCTCGATGGCGATCGCTTCGGTCGCGTGATCGGATGTGATCTCCTCGGCCGCGGCGTCGGCCTCGGCTTGATTACGACTGACCAGCACGGTTCGTGCCCCGGCCGATGCAAGTCCGGCCGCCATCGCCTTGCCGAGACCCTTTGATCCGCCAGTGACAATGGCAACGCGATCGCTCAAGTCGAAAAGTTTGATACCAGGAAGCACGAGAGGTTACTTCTCTTTCGGCGGTGACGGGCGACCAGGCGACTGAGTGGGCGGCTGGGACGGTGCGGGTGATGGTGGCGCGGACGACGGGCTCACCGGCGACGGGTTCGCAGGCGCTCTGCGAGTTGTCGGCCGCCGCTTGATCGGTGCCAGGGCATGTTGGCTTTGGTGTGCGACCTCGGCGATCAACGAGTCGACTCGATTGCGACAAACGGCATAGATCGCCAATGCGGGGATCGCAACGATCAACCCGCCCACGGTCGTCACCAATGCCTGGTAGATACCCTCGGCCAGGTCGCCAGCGCCCGCGGCACCACGAGTCGTGGCAACCTGTTGGAAGGCGAAAATCATTCCGGTGACGGTGCCGAGCAATCCAACCATCGGCGCGATGTTTCCGATCACCGAAAGGTATTCGATGCGGCGCATCAACCGGGCGGCTTGCTGGGCCAACGAATCTTCGACAGCTTTTTCGACTTCGCGCCATCCGAATTCCAATTCCGATAAGCCGGACAACAACACCACGCTGAGTACGCTCGGCGCCCGGCGGCATGCGGCGTCTGCTTCCGCTGGCCGGCCGGTCAACAAGGCTTGCCGGACGGAATCGCTGACGCCTTCGGGCAATATCTCGCTGCGCCGAAGCGTCATCACCTGGTCAAACAGCAAGTAGGCGGCCGCCACGCTGAGCCCAAACAGAACCAACAGGATGATCAGACCGACGATCCCACCGCTGAGCAGAATATCAAAGAAACCAGCTTCGTCCGCGGTCTCGGAGCCGCCCTGTGCGACCAGCGTCTGTGCTACCAAAGTCTGTGCGATCAGATCGACTCGATGGATCACGACGGCGATTCCCCCGCGCCGGCCGACAACAGAAACTCGGCATCCGCCAATAGCGGCTCGTCCCATCGCAACTGCAACACACCTTCACGTTGCAATTGTTCGATCGTGTCATGATGCATGTTTCGAATCCGAGCTTCGGCGCGATTCACGCGGCCTCGGCTTTGCGCCAGCGTCAACACGACCATCGAAAACAATGCGGTCGGCAGCAGGGACAGCAGAAAACTTGTCAGCATCATCGAAAAGTCAGGGCGGGGGAATCGATCGAGATCACCGGCGAAATCTCGCAACGTCACGTAGCTCGCGTCGAAGTATCCCCGATAGAGTGCGACGATGGGACCCGCCATCAGAAACCAAAAAATGATCGTGCCGACCAGCCCGCACAACAATGCTGTGGCTCGGGAAAGCGAGACATGTTCAACCTGTTCGTCGAAGATCCGTTGAGACCTCTCCTGGAGTGTGTCGATGCCGGAAAGGTAGGCAACTTGCGAGCGAGACTCAGCGGCGATCAAGGATTGAGTCGGCATCGACCGCTGCTGGCGCAATTCTGACAATTCCTCCCGGAAACGAACCGCCAAGGGACCGAGCCGGTCCGCCACCGCGGCGGCACTGCGTCGCTGCAGTCCGTCGCGAATGTCGCTTGCCGCACCCCGCTCGGCCGAGAGGTTCTTCGTCGAACTCCAAACCGCGCTGACCAGCGACGGCAAAGACCCCGAGAGCGACATCAGCAACCGGTCCCATGCTCCGTGGGTCAAGTTCAACAGGCCGAGAATCGAACGATAGGGAAACCAGATCGCCGCCGTGTCCGTTAGCAGCGACAAGCGCAGCCGTGAACGAACGGCGGCGCGGAGCGGACCCCCGCTGCCGACCAGCGACTCGGCGATCTCCATGGGCAGCGCCTTCGCCTCATCATTCAATCGACGTACCGCAGCGGTAACACCGGGTAATTGATCGCTGAGAACCGAATGCAGGGCACTGCGAAACCTTCCGTCGAGCGCCGCCAACCGTGCACTCCGGCGGCGATCGCCTTCCCACGAGCTGCCCAGTTCGGTCTGCAATTGATCGGCGACCGCGACGGCGGCCTTTTTTCCAACTTCATTTTCGTCGCGAGAGTCGACGTCGAAATCATCAACAATCACCGCGGAGGAAATGATGCTCGTAGGTGCCGCGTGACGCATCCGGGCGACGAGTGAGTCCACATCCGCGTCCAAGGTGTCATCTCGCTTGCGTACGGCGTTGACAACGGGAATCAAAATGGTTCCTTCGCTCGCCTCGGTCAGCATCGAAACCGCCTCGCTACGAATCTGATCGCGCCGGACAACCGGCACAAGAACCGAGGCCAGAGACAGGGCACGCGCGGCGACCGACGCGATCGCGCGACGATCATCGGTCAATCCCGGTGCGTCAACCAACAAGTAGGGTGTGCCGATCGATTGCATGTCGGATGCTTTGCAGTGCACATATTTTTCGTGCACCGCGTCGAGGTCGGCCGGCGGCGAAGGACCGACCCACATCAATTTTTCGGTCGCTTCGTCAGCGTTGTTGCCGCTGCGAATCGCAGCCCGCGCGGAGACGCCGTGAACGAGTTGTCGGATCAACCACGACTTTCCCTGGCCGGTCGCTCCGACCACCGCCACCACGACCACACCGCTGCTTCGATCATCGAGAATCATCCGCCGAGCTTCGGCATGATCGTCACACAACTCGAGCACTTCGCGTCCGGTGGGGCTGTCACCCAAAACGTTGGCCGCCGCGCGACGAACACGGCTGAGAAATTCTCTACCGGGTGCGCCGAGCGCATCGGCGGACGTCGAGTCGTTGCGATCTCTTGTTGAGGTGTTTTCGATCATCACGAGATGGCGGGTCCGTTTCGAGACACGAGACGCTGCAATTCCTGGCGAAATTCATCGCGCACGCGGTAGACGGGCATGGCGGGGCCGACCGGTTCGCGAACGACAATCTTGGCGGGTACGATCGTTTCATCCGAACCGGCGATGCGAATCGTCGGTCGCTCGGCGACGCGCGCGACACCGAAAGTATCGCAAAGGACGGCATGGAAATCGGCCAATTGTTGCCGCGCCGCCTGGTGCCCGACGTTCCGAGTGTTCTGGCCACCGGCCCAGAGGGTCGAAAGGGTGGTCAAACCCGCGGCAGCAAACAATTCGGGTATCGACGCCGATGCGATCAAGTGTGTCGTGCCAAAATCGATCGGGATCATCATCACGCCGCCGAACGTCGCAAGCATCGCGGCCAACGGTGTCAGCCCCGCAGCCAATTTCTTGTGCGTCGGCACCTCGCTCCACATTTGTCGAACGGCCTCGTCCAACCGCGTCGGATCGAGCGATGTAAAGTCGTCGCGTTCGAATCGGGTGATCGCCGTTTCCGACGCGTCGTTCCATCGTGCCACGCTGAATTGATCCGCGTCGTCGATCCAATGCCGCAGCGAGGTCGTGCCACCGTGACGATCGATGGCGTGAGTCAAACGCTGTGGCGTGATCAATCCGCCGAATTCACCTCGGCGAAACTTGTCCTTGATTTCACCCGCGGTGCGTCGAGCGATTGCCGAGGGAGTCAATTGCCGCACGAAATCGCCTGCACCCCCAAAAATCCGGCGAACTCGCGTGTTGAGCCGTACTCCCCAGCGGGCGTACCACGGCGCGGTCGCCGCAAACGAATCGGAAAGTTGGCGCAGGATGCGCTCGCTCTGGTGCAGCCGCAACTCAGCGACCTCGCCACCGATTTCACGGTGGGCAAAGAAATCCAACGCGGCCTCGAGCAAGCACTTCTGAGCCTTTTGCGTTGCCCTCTGCGATTCGTCCGCATCACGATCCACCAACGGAAACGCATCCTCCCAAACCGAGTTGCGCAAACTCTCCTGCAGGGCCACGCGAAACTTCTCGAACAGTTGGCCGCGGTCCAATCGGGACGGGAGCGCTCCAAGTAACCGGTCCTCCGAAATCGCCGCCGGCGGGTTGTCGTCCGCATCATCGGACAGCGAAAAGAAAACGGGAAGCGCATCGGTATCGGGCGCCATTGCGCCGGCCGATTCATCGTCAACCGGAATGTACGGGCTGCTAGCAGGCACGTCGAAATCGTAGGCGGCGAAAATCGTTTCGATCCCGTGCGACTTTGCCAATGGATGAAAAGTTTCGAAGACCTGGTCAGGCGTTTGCCGCGGCCGAATTTTGTTGACCGCCAACA
Source organism: Rhodopirellula sp. (assembly GCA_024644085.1). Lineage (GTDB taxonomy): Bacteria > Planctomycetota > Planctomycetia > Pirellulales > Pirellulaceae > Rubripirellula. The sequence goes on along the minus strand of JAHELS010000146.1, from coordinate 2,652 downwards.
ATCGAGGAACGCCCGGCATCAAGTCGGACGCAATTCGCAACAGGTCACCGAGGGTGTTGTCTCGCGAAGATTCCGCGGCCGTGACCACAAGAAACGCCGAGCAAAGTGTTGCGGCCCGGCCGAGCAGTTCGCGTCGCACGGCCGGCGATCCCAGACCGAACGCTTCGTCCGACACGATGTCCGGGCAATCAAGCAGACCGATGCCGATGGAATCAAGCTCGGGATCGGTAGCTACCAAAGGTACGCCAAGTGAATGCTCGTCGCCTCCTTCGTTGTTGTATTGGCGATGAGCCTCGGCCGGCGAATCGGCGAGCATTTCCGGGGGATGACCAACGACGTCGCCGATGCGGCTCATCAACAGTCCCCACAATTCCGCGTTGGTCTCCCACGCTTGGGGCAGCCAGAGGACAAATCGGTGCGTACCCTGGTCGTTGTTGGTACCGCGCAGCGTACGTGCGCGGCCCGATTCGCTGAGGAACGTGGCAACCAAACTTGTCTTGCCGCTGTTGAGCATTCCGGCGATCGCTACGACCGGCCAATCGATCAGCTTTTCCGCGGTATGCAGCTGCCGCCCCGAGGCGATTGTTTCCGAGGCGACCTGAGGGCTGAGCCGCCGCAGCGAGGTGAGGAAACTTTCGCGTCCCTCGTTGGGGTAGGTCCGCTCGATCGCGGCGCGACGATCGTCATCCTCCAACAACGACTGCAGGCTGGGCCAATCGACGCTTTCGCTTTCCTTGATTCGACGTGATCCGAACATGATTAACTCGCGGTCGTGCCCGAGCCCTCCCGGCCTGCGAGTGTGCCATCCTTGTCCTCGACCGACAACAACGCATCATTGGCGGCCTGGAATTCGATTTCCCACCAACGTAACGCGTCGGCGGCGGACCAGGTGCCCGCGTCGTCGCATTGTCGCAGTGCGGCTTCGAGATCTTCGATCGACATCGGTCGGTCCCGCGGATCCTTTCTCAGGCAGCTCATCAACACGTTTTGTAAATCATCCGGCAACTCTGCATCGATCCGGTCGCAGGGCCGGACCGGATCTTCGTTCAACTGTTTCCAGCAAACATCAACGGAAGATTCTCCATCGAATGTAGGCAATCCAGTCAGCAATGTGTAACCGACCGCACCGACGGAATACAGGTCACTTTGCTGGTTCGCGGTCGCAGCGTCACGAACCGACTCGGGGGACATGTACATCGGGGTGCCGGTAATCCCATCGGATTGCGTCAGGTTCACCGTCTCGCGATCGACCTCCTTGACCAATCCGAAGTCGAGCACTTTGATCATGTCGTAGAGCCCCGCACCGGCCGTTAAAAGAATATTCGAAGGTTTCACGTCACGATGAATCATACCCAACTGGTGAGCTTCGGATAGTGAACCGCATATCTGCAGTAACAAGTGAATCACTCGCGCCGGCGGTTGCCGGTCGTAACCGTCGACCAACTCCTGAAGTGTGATCCCGTCGATGAACTCCATCACATAAAAGAATGTATCGTCGTCGGCATGCCCGTAGTCGTAGATGTCTACCGTGTTGGGATGACGCAGCCTGGCGGTCATTTGAACTTCTCGCTCGAACCGGGAAACCGACTGGTCATTCACTTCACCGCCCTCGAGTACCTTGATGGCTACTTCGCGGCGCAGCAGCTCGTGCGTCCCGCGATAGACGGCACCCATTCCGCCGCGGCCAACCAATTCGCCGAGGTTGTACTGACCCAGGCGGCGCTGAGCACCACCGTCCGTGCGAGAATCACGCCCCCGCGAAACGGTTGCGACGCCGAACAATGCGATGGCGGCCAAAACCGATGCCCCCAACAAACCAAAGAACGCGCCCATCAACAATCGCAATGGATAGTAAGCTTCGGAAACACTCATTTCGGTAGCGACACCGAAACCATACTCAGGTAACCATCGCCACGCGCCAACGACGGGAGTGCCCAGGTACCCTGTGTAGCCGTCGATGTCATTTCCCGTCGCACCGCGCGTGGCCTGGTCCGCCATCAACGTCAGTGGCCGCGAGTTGTCCGAATCCGAAACCATCTTTCCTGAGGTGATGTCGACGCCGGGGTCACGAATCGAAACGTTCAATGGGCTTGCCACCGTCGGTTCGGTGCCGAGCATCCCGGCCGCGCGCAATTGGTCCTCAAATCGGCTTTGCGACAACAGCGTTCCGTTTCGATCCAGTGCGTACGTTTCACCGCTGTGACCGCGCCGCGTGAGCAACATGAACTGCGTGAACTGGTCGGACGGATCGATCACCGTCGCCAGCCCTCCCGCCATGCGGCCTCCGGAATTGATCGGCGCGATCGCGCACATGGCTGCCGAAGTATCCCGAGAGTCTCGCGGGTGGAGGATTGGTCGCGGCAAATGAAACGGCCGGCTCACTGTGACGCTGCGACCCCGCAGACGTCTCCAAGTGTCGTCGGGGATCGCAAGCGTTTCACCGATAAGCTCTGGCGCACTCGACGCAACCACAAGCCGTGCGTCATCCATCAAGATCCAACCAAGATTCGCGCCGCGGCGAAAGGCATTGTCCAACTCGCGAAACGATTCATCGTCTCGCAGCTGATCAATGGATACGTCGCGATCAGGGCGACGGGCTAACAAGTCGTGTGCCGCCGCGTCGACCGATTGCAATTGAGCGATCTGATTAAT
>JAHELS010000392.1 GCA_024644085.1 Rhodopirellula sp. | reverse complement strand
CAGTTGCGCGGCGCCGTGAAGCCGACCGGCCTGATCAAACGCCAGGCCGCCCGCCATGATCAGATTGAACGCTTTCCACTCCCGCGGCAGATGATCGTTAAGGCGGGTCCGCTTCCACTGGCCCGCTCCGTCTGGCCTCGTTAGCCAGCTCTCACCTCTGAGCTTGGCGACGACGCTGTACATCAAGTGTGGCTGCCCGGAGGGCGAAACGGCAAGACAGCCCGCACGCAGCCCCCGCTCGAAGTCTTCGCCGCCTTTGTCCAGCACTTCGATGTTGTCCGGCGTAATCGGGCCCTTGATCCTCGAACCATCGGACCTTCTCCACGTGCGGCCCAAGTCGTCGCTCTTCATGTAGGCCACAGTTTGCAGTCGGCCGTAGCTGTTTTTGTCAGACTTTTCATGAAATCGGCAGCAAAGATGGACGGTGCGGTGACCTGGTTCCCAAGCAAGTGATTCCTGAAAATGTGCGTAGCCCTTGTGACGTGAAGACATGATTGGTCCGACGCGACTCCAATCGCGGCCCGGCTTCTTCTCCCACAACTCAACGATCCACGGCCGATCTCCGAAGCTCCGACGAGCCGAGAAGTAGAGCGTGTCGTCCGGGCCGCAGATCATTGTGGGATAAGTCAGTCGTTCACCGAACTGAACTTCGTCCTCCCACTCGGACGCATCGTTTGGCCGCTTGGATCGTCGGTAGCGAAACGGATCGTGATGCGTGAAGTAAGTCATGTGCAGGTGGCCCTCGGAATCGATCGTCAATGCCGGCCCGCCATGATTGTCCTTGGCCTCGCCGACGGTGTATGTCGGCGACCACTGGCCTGATTTGCGGTCAAGCGTCGCGATCCGCACGCGGAATCCTTCCGTCGGCGAGTCGAGCCAGGCCACATGCGTTTTCCCGTTGCGCGTGATGATCCGGTTGGCTTCGGCATATCCTGTCGCGCGCCCGCACCCTTGCGTCGAGAGTAGATGAAGATCCTTTTGCGCACTCACATCGCCAAACGCTGGAATCGCCATCGCACACGCAGGCGCTCCGATTGCGCCAACAAGTAAATCACGCCGTGGGATCTTGAGCATTTGCAAATCCTTCATCTTGGTCTCCAAAGCCGCCTACAAATTCGCTGCCATCATCACCGTACGTGGCACCAGTATCATCGAGTGCTCCTGTTATCGCGACTCATCTGTCAAAAACCGAAACGAGTACAGGTCGGCGTCCCTTAGCACAAACCTCAGTCGAATCGGTTTGCCCGATAGTCTGCTCACGTCGGTCGTGAACTTCAAATACACCGGTTTGGACCAGTGTACGAAGTCGGGTGACGTGACTGTGTGGACATACCGCACAACGCCTCGATGTCCGCGAAAGTAGGCTCGGTACACGCCGTCTTGTCCGCGTTCATATCTGCCACGGCTTGCGATAAGGACGCCGCAGCATTTGGTTCGCTTCTTGGTCGTCGACGAAGATTTCCTTCTTGGGATCCCACCGCAGCTTTCGCTGCAGTCGCATGGCAATGTTGCCGAGGTGACAAACGCTGGCCGTGCGATGCCCGGCTTCGACAGGCTCGATCGGGTCCTCACGTGACTTCACGGACTCAAGGAAGTTGCGATAGTGGTCGCTGCTGACCGGTAGATGGATCTCGTCGGGGCCGATGGCTGAGTTCTTGATGGCATCAGAGGATGCCTCGATCTCTTTCATGTTTTTGACAGTGTACTGAACCCATCCTTCAGTCCCTTCAAAGCGGGCTCCGAAACCAGGCTCCTGCGTGCGGCAGACAAGTTCAATTCCGTCAGCGTAGCGAGCTCGGAAGTGGGACTTCATGGCGGTCGTGTAGAGATGCCCCTCGGGTGGCCAGACGATTCCTTCCTGGTCTTCATATTCAACCGGACCGGTACCGTCCTTGCCGAGGGCCCATTGGACGATGTCAGTTGCGTGCGCGCCGGTATTGGTGACTTGGCCGCCCGAGTAATCCCGATGAAAACGGAATCGGTAAAGGCAGCGGTCGACGTGATAGGGAGCCGAGGGAGCGGGCCCCAGCCACATGTCATAGTCGAATCCGTCGGGGACGGGCATCTCTTTCCAGCCCGGTCCCGGTCCAGCACCGCTCCCGTTGATGATGGAAACAGCTCGCTTGACTTCGCCGATCCGACCGTTGCGAACCAGTTCACACATACGGCGGACAACCGAATTGGAGCGGTATTGGCTGCCGGTCTGCAGAATGCGCCCGTGGTCGCGGACCGCTTTGATCATCTGCTGGCCATCGTGAATGGTCAGCGACATCGGTTTTTGGCAATAGACGTCCTTGCCGGCTTCACAGGCTTTGACGGTGGCCAATGCGTGCCAATGATCGGGCAGCACGATCATGACCGCATCCACATCACCGCGTGCCAGTACGTCGCGAAAGTCGGCGTAGGCGTCACAACCCTTGAATTGGCCCGAGCGGGTCTTTCCGGCGTAGTAGTCGTTGACCTTCTTCTGCGCCGGTTCACGTCCCAGGAAATGCTCTGGACGTGCATAGCCGTCGCTGCCTTTATTCACGTCACAGACAGCGACGACCTGAGCATCGCGCTGTCGCAACATGCTCGGCAGATCCCCTCGGCTCTGATTCCCACAGCCGATCAGCGCCACATTGATACGGTTGCTCGGAGAATTCGCGCCCAATACAGAGCTTGGGACGATCGTCGGAGCGACAACTGCTGCTCCCGCTGCTGCTACGAACCGTCTCCGATTAAGTCGGCTGCTCCCGATCTGTCTGCTGTTCTTGTCGATGCGATTTGACGTCACTTTGGGCTCCCTTTCCGAGAACGGTTACTGAGTGCTTGTTGCAGATGGTCCTAAGCCGTTACTTGCCTTGTGCCCTGTTGATCACTTCCGAAATCGAAATCGCTGCGCCGCCTTGCGCCTCTGACTCGTCCGCGGCACTCATGAACGCGTAGATCTCAATCGTCTCTTCAGAGGGAACCGGAGGTTTTCCGGTCTTGAAGAATTTGACGATCTCTACGAGAAGCGGGGAATAGCCAGACGACTTGCCGGTCGACATGCTCTCGCTGCCGTAGATAATCGTTGTGAAGTCGGTCTTGCCTTCACGAAGGTCTCGAAAGGTGCCGATCCGACCGCCCTTCCATACACCTACTGCCATGTCGCCATGATCCGTCTTGATGCGTCGGACGGTTTCACAGCCCGTGCCCATGACCGTGAACAGCGGTTCGACGGCGTGGATACCATATAGGTAAAGCGATGGGTGATGTTCCGCCCACGAACTGGAACCGAACACATCGCAGGCGACGACCTGCCCCAGCGCTTCGTTGTTGCGGGCACCGGCAATTCCTTCACCGAAACGCATTGCGGAGCTGGACCAGCACGGTACATTCTTCTCTTTGGCCAGCCGAAAGAGTTCGATCACGTCGGCAAGGTCATCGGCCACAGGCTTGTCGACGAATAACGGTAGACCCGCTGCGATGACAATCCTGGCCTGCTCCAGATGCGGCCTGCCGTCCACGCTTTCCAGCAGGATGCCGTCGACCTTCTCACAAAGAGCCTCGATACTGTCGACGATTTCGAGGCCGTGTGTTTCGCGCAGTTGCTCAGTGAATTTCTCGACGCGGTTTGCGGAGGCCGGAAAGTCGGGCGACCCACCTGGATATCCCGCCACAACACGACATCCAGTTTTGTTCTTGGGGTTGTTCAGGTAGCTCGTAAAGGCAATCACGTGGGACGTATCGAGTCCTATCATGCCCAAGCGGATGACCTTCTCTTCTTCGGCGCGGCCAACGTCCGGCGTTGCCGCGATGGCAAACGTCAGAGAAAGCAGCAGCACAATTCGTCTAACCATTCTCCTTGCTGTCTTCATGGAACTGTGTCCAGTTGTGTATGAATGCAATGATGGCCGGTTCGCGGCGCCCAGCTGAGGTGAGAACAGCCGCGCGGCGGTGTTTTTCGGATGAAACTTCAACAGCAATGGCTGTTCTTCGAGCAT
>JAHELS010000391.1 GCA_024644085.1 Rhodopirellula sp. | reverse complement strand
TCACCACAGGAAACACACGTGCTTTGTCCCATCGGATCATCCAGATCAAATGCGATCCGCGATTCGTAACCTTTCTCGCTACGGCCGATGACGTTGTTGCGTTTCACCCAGTTGCAACCACGCTGGCATCGGCCACAAAGAATGCATTGGTCGTGATCGACCATGATCATCGTGCTGCTGTTGTCCTGTCCCCGGGGCATCGTGCGCGGCCCAAATCGAGAATGTTCGATTCCCATCCGGTGAGCGATGGCGGCGAGATCGTTCCCGGGCGCTTGCTGTTGAGAATCGGGAAGATGATCGGCGACAAGCAGTTCAACGACTGTTTGGCTTGCCGCTTTGACTCGCTTTGCCGCGTCGGGATCCGCCTGGCTGTTGATGGTATTGACGACCATCCCATCGGTGACACGCTGGACACAGGAAGGGACGAGAGCTTTGCGGAGCCCGCGTCGCGTTTCCTCGGCCGCTTCGACGACACAGACCCGGCAAACGCCAACCGGTGGCAAGTGTTCTTTGTGACAAAGGGCGGGGATGGGATGCGGATCGCCCGGTTTGAGCACGAACGCCTGGCTCGTCGCGTCATAGATGGTGGTGGGTCGAGGGATCGGCGCACCGTCATCGTCTCGGATCACGTTTCCCTGGCTGTCGCGGGTGGCAACCGCTTTTTTCACCGTCACTTCACGGCCGTCGATGGTCAGCGTCACGTCTTCGTCCAATTCCGAAGCTGTTGCCTTTTCCACGCGGATCAATTGGCCATCGACGTCGCGCGCAAACAATCCTTCCTCGTCGGGCCGAACTTCTTCGACGAGATCGACGACGTCGAAGCTGACCGATTTCTGATCGGAGGCTGCGGCGCGGTTGTCCGAGTCGTTGCGGTTAGATCCGGAACTCATGATGCGTTTTCTCCAGGCGGTTGTTTTCGGCACGCCTGACGAGCCTGGTCGGGAAAGTAGGTCAGAAATGATTGCAGCGGCGCGCTGGCAACCTGTCCGAGACCGCAAATGCTTGTTGCCTGCATCACGCCACTGAGCTGCATAGCGATCGGTTCAAACGATTGAAACTCCTCGGCACTTACTGATCCCTCGGACAATCGAGTGGCCATCTCTGTGATCTTTTGAGAACCGATCCGACAGGGGACGCACTTGCCGCACGATTCGTTTCGGTAGAAACGGCTGTTGGCAACCACTTCGGCCAACACGTCGCACCCTTCGCCGTAGACGACAATGCCGGCACCAACCATGTACCCGACGGTGCGCGAGACGTTAATGTCCAAAGGCAGATCGCGTACATCGATCTCAGTTGTGCTTTTGGGAACGTTTTTTTCCACGAACCGCGCGTTGAGTTGTTCAACAGGAATTCGCGCGGGCAACAATCCGCCCGATGGACCACTCAAAGCGACCGCGACAATTTTCTTGCCTCCTTTCATCCCTTCGCAATGTTGATCGATCAATTCACCGAGGGTAATTCCGGTGGGGACTTCGTAGACTCCGGGCTTGTTGAGATCGCCGCTGATCGAAAACAGGCGTTTCCCCGTCATTCGATCGCTGGAGCCCACGGTCAGCGGACCTTCCTTGATTCCCTGATTGGCAAACCAGTCTCCGCCGTCACGCAAGATCGCCGGTGCCCAGGCAAACGTTTCGACGTTCGACAGCAAGGTGGGCTGGTCGTAAAGTCCATTGGTCATTAGCTCAGGTGGACGGTTACGGGGCTCGGCGCGTTTGTCTTCCATGGCTTCGATCAGCGCCGTTTGCTCACCGCAAATGTAGCCGCCCGGGCTGACGTAGACGTCCAACTCGAAGGATCGTGTTGAGCCAAAGATGTTTCGGCCGCAGGCACCCATCTTCACCGCGCGGCGAATCTCGTCGCGACATTTCGCGATTTGCTCGGGGTACTCGTGTCGAATGTAGACCCATCCGCGAGTTGCGTGGGTCACCAGCGCCGCGACGATCATCCCTTCGATGGTCAGATGTGGGGCGGCCAGCAGGATCTCGCGGTCCTTGAACGTACCGGGTTCGCTTTCGTCGGCGTTGCAAACGATGAACTTTTCGCCGGTCGTTCCCTCGGCGCGCATCACGTCGCCCCATTTCAGGTACGCACGACCGCCGGCGCCGCCCATCCCAAGCAACCCCGCGCGCTCAAGAGCGGCCAGCACTTTTTCGGGATCACCGCGCGAGGTGACATAATCACGGACGATCTCGTAACGGCCGACGCCGCTGTAGATGTCCATGTCCCACTTTCCAACTTTCTGTTTCGCAAGATCCCAGTCGGAATCGACCATCGGTTCCCGGTCATCGATGATCGCGGTAACTGCTTCCTTGAGCCGGGCCTCATCGCCGCTCGCTACCAGTCGTTCGTTGATCATTGCGGCCGGAGCGCGATCGCAACGGCCGAGACAGGAAACGCCGCAGACCTCGACCGCTTCGCCATGTTCCTCCGCAGCCCATCGCTTGAGCCGCTCGGTCAACGGTACCGAACCATTGAGATGACAGCTCATGTCGCGACAAATGTGCAACTCGACTTTGGGCGGCGGTTCGAGATTGAAATGCGGAAAGAATGTCACGACCGCGTTGACTCGATGCAGCGGAACACCAAGATCTTCCGCGACGGCCTTCATGTCCGCGTCGGTCAGGTAGCCACCGCGGCGTTTCTGTCGTTCGTAAAGCGCCGGAATGATCATGTTGCGTCGTTTTGAGGTTGATTGGTCGGTTGGCCCGAGCGGCCCTCTGGATTGGCCGCGGGAGAATCGAACGGATTCAGGGCACCGGCGCGAAACTGTACCGGATCGAATCGCGCCGGAGATTTGAATTTCGCCCGGTGCTCTGGGGAGCGATCAGGATCGAACCTGAGTGTACGTTCCATTTGACGAAGCGACTCACGCCACTGAGGCACCAGCGGAATATCCGGGTTGCGTTTTGCCAAGTCTCCAACGGCTGCATCGATTTTCAGATACTGACTCGCAGCCTGGTGCCAGTCGCGTGGTGGCGACTTCACCAAGTCGTCGCGCAGTCGATTCAGTTCCGCAAGTGGATCTTCGATCTGTTTCGCGCGGGCCGCGGCTATCGCCCGATAATCATTGGCGAGCCTTGCTGCCCCCGCAGCCACAAGTTGCGGATCGGCTCGGGCGGGCGACAACACCTCGAGTTGTTGCCTCGTCAATTCTTTCTGGCCGACGGTATGCCACGAATTCCAGATCGGAAGCCCGTCGCTGATTCGCAGCGGCGACCGCCGACGGGACTTCACATCGGGCGGCAATAAATACTCGGACATCGAAAGCGATTGATGACAGGCGAAACAGTCGTACTCTGCCAATTCGGGCCACGGCACGGCGGGATCTTTCAGGTGGGCGGTTGCACGCTCGCGAGCGAGTGACGCAGCGGCGGCAAGATTGATTGCCCTGCCCACGCCGCGGACGCGAATCGAGGATTTCTGGAACTCGCTCTCCGCTTCGCTCCCGCTCGACCAGTGTTTTGGAAGATTCTCGTGATACAAGAGCAAGTCGAATCGCAGTGCCGGATGGCCGGCCGCGATCAAGTCGTGATTCATGTCACGAACCAGAGCATCCGCGGAACGTGAACCAACATGACAGCGAACGCATGTTTCGGCCCGCCCCACGATCGACTCGGTATCAAGCATTCCCGACTCCACTCGCGCAGCGCCGGCGAATCCCGATTGAACGTGTGACTCGATCCAGGTCGCCGCGGCACCGTGGCACGATTCGCAAGAGACGCCCTCGGCGAGGACCGAATCATCCAGCAGACCGGTCTGTTCATGTTGGCCCGGTTCGACCGTAGCATGGCAACTGATGCACTGTTGCCGAAGCACGGCGTCGAACTCGTCCGGTGAATCCTTCGCATCGGGATTCAATCGATGAACGATCGCACGTGAATCTTCATCCCGCAAAAGCAATCCCGCGCCGGCATGCGGATCTCTTGCGTACCAAGTTGAAAAAGCATGATTCCACTCTGGTCCCTGCGCGACCACTCCTCCG
>JAHELS010000390.1 GCA_024644085.1 Rhodopirellula sp. | reverse complement strand
CAGGAATCGACCCGGCGGATGTCGGCGTCACCAACCTCGACAATGACACCGCCACGCTAAGCATCACGCCTGTCGCCACTTTGGAAGGAACCGGCGGCACCGAAACGCTGTTTGTGTTCGACGTTGTGTTGTCGGCGGACGTTGCCGCGCCACTGAGTGTTGACTTTGCCAGCGCCGACGGTAGCGCGGTCGCGGCAGACGGTGACTATGTTGCCAGCAGCGGAACGCTGAATTTCGCGGGGAACCAGAACGAAACACAGACAATCACCATTCGCGTCCTGCATGACAACGTTGTCGAAGCCGACGAGACCTTCGAAGTCACGCTCAGCAACGTGTCAGGGATTGCGAATGAATTGGCCCAGCGCATCATCTTGCCCTCTGGACCCACACTCGGCACGATCACCAACGACGATACCTCCGAATTAACGATCGTCGGACCGGTGCCAGCGGCGGAAGGCACGGACGTCGCCGACACCCCGTTCACTTTCACAGTCCAGCTTTCCAATCCCGTCCAAGGCGGGTTCACGATTGACTATAGCACCAACGACGAATCGGCCCAGCTTGCCGACGGCGACTACGTCGACAATGACGGCGCATTGAGTTTTGTTGGGACTGCGAATGAAATGCAGATCATCCAAGTCGACGTTCGCGCCGACGACCGTGTGGAACCCGACGAAACGTTCAATGTGACACTCGGTTCTATCTCAGGTCTGCCGGCCACCGCGGCGGACGATATCACGGTACAAACCGCACCGGTGTCGGCCACGATCATCAATGACGATTTCCCGCAGTTGCTGCTGACCGACATCACCGCCAACGCGGTCGAGGGCACCGGTGGATCGACAACCCAGTTTCAGTTCCAGGTCATGCTGACCGATGCGGTCGACGATCCGAGCGGGTTCGAGGTTCCCTTTACGATCGATGACGGAACCGCAACCGTGGCCGGTGGTGACTATGTCGATAACGACGGATCGCTTCAATTCGACGGGTCCGCGGGCGAGACGAAAGTGATTTCCGTTTTTGTCAACCATGATGCCGTTGTGGAAGGCAACGAAACATTCTCTGTCACGCTGGGGGATTTGATCGGTCTCGATGCAAGTCAAACGGTGATCGTGCCCGTCAATTTGCTGCAATCGACGATTGGCAATGACGATGCCGCAACCTTGACACTTGCAGCGACCATGGCAAGCCTGAGCGAAGGCTCGACGTTTGATTTCATCGCCACGCTTTCGGCAGAGGTGCAAGACGGATTCACAGTCGGCTACGCAACGGTCGACGGATCGGCGCAAGATTCCGACGGCGACTTCATGGCGCTCGATAGTGCTTTGATATTCACCGGAAGCGCGAACGAAATGCAAATGTTCTCGGTGCAATCTCAACAGGACCTGAAAGTCGAACTGGACGAAATGTTTTCGGCCGCACTGGGAACACTCGCCGGTTTGCCCGCTGCGGCCGCGAGCGCCATCACGATCGGCGACGCGGTCGAAGTGACCATTCTCAACGATGATTCGGCAACGATCACGTTGACGCCACCGGCGGCGGTGAATGAAGGGACGGGAACCGATGAAAACGAGTTAGTATTCGATGTGACGCTGTCGGCCCCCGTCCAGGGTGGATTCAGCATCGGCTATCAAACCGTCAATGGGACGGCCAGCGCAGTCGACGATTACGTTGACAACGATGCTGTGCTCGACTTTTCCGGAACCGATGCGGAAACACAATCGATACGTGTCGCAGTCAACGCCGACAGCACCGTTGAAGCCGATGAAACATTACGAATCATGCTGGGACAGATCGCTGATCTGCTTGCCGGTCTCGAGGACGATGTCACGATTGGATCCTCCCAGGCCGAGGGAACGATTCTCAACGATGACACAGCGACATTGACGATCGTCGGACCAGGATCGGTCGACGAGGGGACTGGGACCGGACCGACCGATTTCGTCTTTTCCGTTGAACTGTCCAACTCAGTCCAAGGTGGTTTGATGATCGCCTATCAAACGGTCGATGGGACGGCAACCGTTGCTGATGGTGACTTCCAGGCGAACAACGGCGCGCTGGTCTTCCAGGGCGGTGCGGGCGAAACCCGTACGGTCACCGTCCGCGTCGCCGCCGATGATCGCGTTGAGCCGGATGAAACATTCTCGGTTTCACTCGGAGCGATCAGCGGGTTGCCGCCAAGTGCCGCGGACGATGTCTTCGTGCTCGACGCAACGGCAGTCGCCACCATTGCCAACGACGATTTCCCGAGACTGTTGCTTTCTGACACGACTGTCTCGACGGTGGAAGGATCCAACAGCAACGGCACGACCGAGTACCAATTCACATTGATGCTGACCGACGACGTCGACGATCCGGACGGGTTCATGGTTCCCGTGACCATCGATGACGCAACCGCCACCGTGGCCGGAGGCGATTACCAGGACAATGACGTGATGCTGCAGTTCAACGGCATCGCGGGTGAGACCCAAACCATATCGGTATTTGTTAACCATGATCTCGTGGTGGAGGCCGACGAAACATTCACCGTCAACATTGGCGAGCTCCAGGGGCTGGCCGCCGGACAAACCGTACAAGTCGAAACTGCATCACTGACGGCAATCATCGAGGACGACGATACAGCCACAGTGACGTTCAGCGCGCCCTCGACCGTGATTGCCGAAGGCGATTCCGGCACGACGACTCTGCGATTCGATGCCACGCTTTCGGCCCCGGTCCAAGGTGGGTTTCAGCTGGATTACATGACCAGCGATGTGACCGCAACGCTCAGCGACGGCGACTATCTGGATAACGATGGCGTGCTCAACTTTGACGGAACGGTCAATGAGATTCGCACGATCAGCGTACAGATTGTCGGCGACGAAATTGCCGAACTCGACGAAACTCTCGAAGTGGCGCTCGGTGCGTTGAGTGGACTCGATGCGTCAGTTGCGGACCGGATTACGCTTAGCGGTACCCCGATCACGGCAACGATTACCAACGATGACACCGCTTCGCTCGTGATAACCGGCCCCGGAATGGTGAACGAAGGAACGGGCACCGGAACAACGCCTTTTGACTTTACCGTGACGCTTAACGGTGCAATCGCATCTGGATTCGATGTCGCTTTCGATACCATCGAAGGGACAGCCACGATCGCGGACAATGATTTCGTTGCCAATTCCGGTTCGCTGATGTTCAGCGGCGCCAATGGCCAAACGCAAACGATTCGCGTGCTGGTGAACCAGGATGCTCGCGTCGAAAACGACGAATTGTTCCAGGTCCAATTGGGGCAGATTTCGGGGCTCAGCGGCGGCTTGGAGAATCTGCTGAGTGTGCAGACCGATCCGGTCGGCGCGACGATCTCAAACGATGACACGGCGACGATCTCGCTGGTCAGCGAATCGAGCACTGCACTTGAGATCGATGGAGAACACGAAGTCACGGTTCGATTGGACGTCGCCGGTGGGGGATCGCTTAGCGAACCGGTCGTCGTCAACGTTTTCGCGCGACCAGAGGGAACGGCGTCCAACGACGACTTCATACTCACCACAACCTCAGTCACATTCCCCGCCGATAGCGTTGACGGCCAGACACAAACGATTCAATTGACGCTGAACGATGACGGCATCTCGGAAAACGCCGAAACGATTGTCCTGGGGATCGAATTGGCTTCGGGAAGCCTCCCCGCCGTGACGCTTGGGAACATTACGACCCACACCGTAACGGTTGTCGATGACTCGATGGACGCAGAGATCCGGGGCCGCGTTTGGGTCGATTCGAACGCAGACGGATCGCTGAACGTCGGGGAACTGACAATTCCGTCGGTGACGGTTGCTTTAACCGGAACGACGCTGGGCGGCGAAACGGTCGAGCGCGAGACGATGACCGACAACCAGGGTTTTTACCGGTTTGCAGATCTGCCCGCAGGCACCTACTCGATCGTCGAAACGCAGCCCGATGCGTTTCATGATGGAATCGACGTACTCGGGACGGTGGAGGGCAATGGATCGGGAATTCTCGGCAA
>JAHELS010000019.1 GCA_024644085.1 Rhodopirellula sp. | reverse complement strand
TGGTCGCCGGTGGAGACGGGTTCCTGTGCAGCAACGAAGCAGTGGTGGACTTCGGCATCGGCGCCGCTGTGAAGGCCGACCGCGTTGTTGTCACGTGGCCCAGCGGTGCATCCCAGGAATTCACGAACCTGCCGACGAATCAGCGTTATCTGATCGTCGAAGGCAGCAGCGACGCCTTTGAGCGGAATTCAGTCCCGGGGAAATAGCTCGGGGTCGCTCTCCACGATTAGAACCCGACGGTTGATCGCAAGGTCTGAAAATGTCTGCGTCTGACCGCCAGGCCAGCGCACTTCCACCCGATCGATCGTCTGGATCTGTCCCACACCAACGTGAACAATTTGTTCGTTAGTGCACATGTAACCGTCGCCGCCGGTTTGCCACGCGGTCCATTGATCTTCGCCGGCGGTTACGCGCACCTCGGCGCCGATCGCATCACGCTCGCTGGTGACGCCCACCAGTTCGAATTCGATCCAATTCTGAGCCGGTGAGTCGTTCTGCAACAGGGCAACCGGACGATCCAGATGATTCGTTACCAAATCAACACGTCCGTCGCGATTCCAATCGAGCATCGCCATGGCGCGACCGACGTAGCTTTGCTGCCAATAGCGGCCGGCCGACTCGGACGACTGGGAAGTGAACCCCCGCGAGTTGCCCCGGAACAGCTGCGGCGGCATCGCAAAGGGAATGTCTTCGAACCTGGCGTCGAAGACATGCCCGTTGGTTACTGCCAGATCCAACCACCCGTCGTTATCAAAGTCGGCTGCTTGTGTGCCAAAACCAAGCACACCAAATGACGGTTCGGCCAATCCGTACTTCGATGCTTCGTCGGTAAAGAAACCGGATCGTGTCTGCATGAAGAGATTGACGGGCTGTTGGCGGAAATTCGTGATGTGCATGTCGAGCGTGCCATCACGATTAAAATCGCCGGAAGCGACTCCCATACAGGCCTGACTTCGACCATTCCGCCCCACGCTGCAGCCTCGCAATCCTGCGGCTTGAACCAAAGAGTACTTTCCGGCATTCGAGTCACTCGCGGCAACGCTCATCCAGTAATGGTTGAAGTCTCCGTCATTGGGGACGAAGAAATCGTTCCCGAACTCACGATCAAAATTGGCGATGACGAGGCCAAAGCCAAGTTTCGGATCGTCGCGAATCTCCGGAACCGATTCCCAAGTGGAAAACGTGCCGTCAACGTTTCCGTGATGCAATCGATCCGCCGCTTTGCGAAATTGCTGTGGTTGGCATTCCAGATAGTTTCGCTGGCACGTCAATATGTAAGCCTGCGGGTCGTCGATGTAATTGACTTCGACGATTTCGGGAAGATGGTCCCCATCCAAATCACCAAGGCCGAGCATCGACGTCCATTCATCGGGATTGTTTTGAATCAATTCGCTCGCTTCGCGAAAGGTGCCGTCACCCTGGTTGATGTAAACAACGTTCGCGCCGATGTTCGCGACCAGCAAATCGGGAAACCCATCCTGGTTGACGTCACCCGCGCACACACCCTGACCAAAACTGCGATCGTCGCTCTGGCTCAGACGGCCGACATCGGCGTACTGTTGTCCCGGCAGAAGTCGAAAGAGTTGATTCGGCGCCGACCCACTTGGATCATTTGGTTTTCCGCCGGATTGCATTACGTAAATGTCACACCGGCCATCGAGGTCGAAGTCGAACGCTGCCAATCCGCCGCCGTTGGCCTGGTAAGGATAAAACTCGCTTCCGTCGAGTGGAAATCCGCTTTCGAATTGTGCGACCAGCCCGGCCGTTGACGCGACGTCGTCCAACCGAAGCCCCGTTTCCTGGCCAACGATGGGTGCGATTGGCGCGGATGCAATGGCGGACTCGAGGTCCGGCATCGGCCAACGTTCAACCTTAAACCCCAACATCCGCTCCGTTCTCGCATTGCGAATCTGCTCCGCCGTCGCGTCTTTCTCCCAGGCAGCAATCGCCGCCGCGCGTTGGTTCAATTCCGGGATTCGCTGCTGCAATTCGCCGTTGAGCTGTGCCGCATACATCCGCCATGCGGCCGATTCCCAGGGACGCACGAATTGTTGGAAGGCATTCGAAATAAAAATCGCCTGCTGAGCATCGGCATCCTTTGCGATCCGAAAAATCATGTCGAGATCGGCGAGACGTTCACGCAGCTTGGAAACCTGCTCCTCTTCGCCAAGAATGCCCAACGATCGAATGATCTCGCGCAGCGAGCCGCGATCGGTGGGGTCGCGGTGCACGGCTTCACCAAAGGCGCGAATCGCTTCATCGTGGCGATCGTCGTGCGCGAGCCAAAGCCCGAGGGCGTGCCAGTATTCCGGTTGCTTCTCGATCCCAGGCGGCAGGTTCTCACGCCACTTGTCGAAACGCTCGTAGCGATTGGATTCGGCGAGGACTCGTCCCAGGAAAGCGGATGCCGCAGTGTTCTCGGGGAACTTCTCAGTCACCCGGTCGAGCAGATCGATCGTCTTACCGGGATCGGCATTGGTGCCCACGTACAGGTGGCGCGCCTGGCCCAATGTGAACAGTGTGATCTCCGACGGGTCAATCAGCTGGTCGAACGAGGCCAGCGAAAATGGTCCTTGCAAATCAATGAGACTCAGTAGTTCGTTGGGCTGCACGACCTTCATCCGAATCAATTCGCGAACGTGTTCGCTGGCCTCATACCGACGCCCCTGGGCGTTGAGCAGTTGAGCCAGCAAACGGTGGCCTCCGGGCAGACGGGGTGCAACTTCGACAGCGCGACGCAAACTGGCCTCGGCCGCCGCGTGGTCGCCGCAACGAAGAAAGCGGTCGAATGCATGAAACAAAAGCTCCGCGCCCTTCGCATTCGGATGGTCCGCAATCGCGGTGGCAAGTTGGGCCACTTCGCAGTACTGGCCCAACGCGTCATGGATATCGAGCGCAAGCAGGTTTGCCTCGAAATCATCGGGGGATGAAATCAAAATCTCCTGAACAAGCTTTAACGCGCCGGCGGAGTCACCCTGCTCGTGCATCTTTGTGGCTGCTTCCAATTTCGATGGTGCCGGTACCGACAGAGCAGGCCCGCTTGCAGATTTGTCCGCGTCGTCGCTTCCCCTGAAACATCCTCCGAGGACGATCGCGCAAACGACCCACGTGGCGGTGCAGAAGCCGCGGAGGAACCCGTTACGTTTACCGCTCCAATGCAAAACCATCCTCCGCGCCTTGGATTACGAGGTAGTCGTTACCAGCGTCAAGTGAACCGAGCTTTTCAACAGTCCCATCGGGCCACGTAATCTTAACGTCGTTGAACTGCCGACTCGCGCCAGTGCCAAAGGTCACGCATCGTTCATTGCTGCACTGGAACCCGTCACCGGCAAACAGCTGGCCGACCAGCCGCCGTCCATCGGCTTGAAGTTCAATCTTCGCCCCGATCGCGTCGCGATGACTGCGCGTCGCCTTGAGGAAAAAGCGGACCTGATGCAAATCGGTTTTTGTCTGGTTGATCAGAAGTGCCACAGGATCGAACAGGTGCGTGACCAGCAAGTCGGAGCGACCGTCACGATCCGCGTCGAGAGTGACGACGCTCCGCGCGAGATGGTCGCGCGTAAAGTATTCTCCCATCAAATCACGACGGACCTCCACCCAGCGACCATCGCCGGCGCGATCAAAAAACTGTACGGGCTGTCGAAAACGTCGATTCTCATGCGTGAAATCATCGATATCGCCGTTGGCTATGAATAATTCGGGAGATCCGTCGTTTTCCGCATCGATCCACTGTGTTCCATATCCGAGCATACGGTCCGACGGCGCGGCCAGGCCAACCTGCTGTGATCGATCGGCCCACATCCCCGGACTGACCTGCTCGTAATACGTGTTGTGGTCACCCGAAAAGTGCGTCAACAGAAAGTCGACGTCCCCGTCACCATCGGCGTCTCCGGCGGCCATTCCCATCGAAGCCTGGGACAACGATCGGGCATTGACTGCCAAGCCGCGTATGGTCGCCTGGTCCGAAAGGCGGAAAGCATTCTCGTGATCTTCGTGGCGTGACCAATAATGGTTCCCCGTCATGTCGTTGGCGACATAAACATCAAGTCCACTCTCGCCGTCGAGCTGTCCCACGATCAAACCGAAACCGCGTCCACCTTCGTGGCGATCGAACCACGCATCGGTGGCTTCCGTGAACGAGCCGTCACCGACTCCACGCCAAACACGGTCGCGCTCAGCGTCGAAGGCCAGTGGCGAACAAGATCGGGCTTGATTCAGTTTTTGATCCATGCATTGTTGCGTAAGCGGCTTGTCGCCGGCGCAGTACTGGACCTCGAACAGATCGGCATGCCCATCGCCGTCGAGATCGGCGATCGCGCCGGATGTTGTCCATTGGTTGCCCCGCAATCCCGCCTGGGTGGTGGCGTCAGTGAAAGTTCCATCGCCGTTGTTCCGGTAAAGTCGGTTGGCACCGATGTTGGCAACCCACAGATCAGGAAGCCCGTCGGAGTTGTAATCACCGACTGCGATTCCCTGGCTGAATCCTCTGTCACCGACGCCGACCTGCGAGGTGAGTTCGACAAACTGGCCTTCGATGTTGCGAAAAAAACGATTCGGGCGCGAGTTGATTGCTTTGGGTTCACCGTCGATTACCGTCAAGTAGACGTCGGGCCAACCATCCAAATCGAAATCGATCACTCCAGCGCCGCCGGCTCCCGACTGATAAATCGCCAGATCGGCTTCCTCACCGGACGGTTTCCCAATCGCGCACACGTGCCGCAAATTCCTTCGCGCGGCTTCGTCAGCAAATCGAAATCCGACACTGGATTGGTCGTTGGAGGAACTCTGCGTCCGGACAATTTCCAAAGGCGCATCGATGCCCGGCAAATCCGAAAGATCCAAGTTCATCGCAACGAGCTTGTCAGGTGATTGCCAGGGTGTTTCAGCGGTCAATTCCGATCGGATTGATTTGTAGGTTTCAGTCAGGTTGGGGGCAACATTCTGTGTCATTGCGAACGCAGCCTGCAACCACGTGGTCGCTTCCCAAAGGCGTCCCAATTCCTTCAACGTGATCGCGATCCGCAGCGCCGCGCTCTGTGAGTTGTTTCTCAGTGCGAGCAATGAATCGACCTGATCGCGAAGCACCGTCAACTTGCCGGCACGCTGGGCCGCAAGTTTCGATTCGTCGGTGCGCCCAATCCGTGCCAGATTCACCGACAACCGGCTCAACGCCTCGGCATCGTCCTCATTGAGTAACGCGGCGCGCCAAAACGCATGCGCGGCACGTTCCGGTTGATTCTGTTGATCGGCCAGGATACCCGCGGCCATCCAGTACTGAGGATCCTGCTGAACGTCACCCCTCAGCGAGGCGAACCACTTCTCGATCGCCTCGACATCGCCGAGCTCAACCACACCTCGCCCGTAAAGTGCCTGGGCCGGAACAAACTGCGGATGTTGGTCGATGACGGAGGCTAACTTCTCGGTGACTTCCGACCACTTGCCGTGATATGCCGGCAAGCATGCAAGTGAGTACTGAGGTCGAAGATCATCCGGGTTCTTCTTCAATGCGTACTGGCAAGTCGCTTCCACCGTTTGCGGCCGGTTCAGGTCCGACAAGATGATCAACAGATTGACATTTCCACTTCCACGTTGAACCAGCCATCGAAGGTGGTCCGCGCTGTCGCGCTGCATCCCAAGGGAAGCCTGAAGACCCACCAATTTCTGTCGCAAGACGGGATCCTGTGGGGAGTGTTCGACGGAGAGTACAGCAGCGTCGAGCGCATCAAACGGCTTGCCGGCATTCATGAATTGCTGGCCGAGTTTGTCGAGGGTCGACGACGAAGGCTTATCCGACGAGTCAATTGCAAGCCGCAGGAATTCGATCGCCCGGTCGGTGTGGCCGCGCTGAATCGACAGATCCGCGGCCAACTCGAGGACAGCCGGATTTGTCGGCTGGTCGATGAGCAGAGCCTGGATCCGTTCACCTGCACCCGCAAAATCACGCCGATTCATCAGCTCGCGTGCTGCTGCGACGGGGTCCGCGGCCATTTCGACCGTCGGCTCGGTCACCGATTCAACGTCGGGCGTCGATTTGTTGCAGCCGTTGATGTTGACCAAGCCAACGAGGACGATTATCCACCGGAATCGAGACATTTTTTTCGGTGGACCTGCAACCATCGAGTGCGAAGGGGCAACCATCGAGTGCGAAGGGGCAACCATCGAGTGCGAAGGGGGGGAAACCGAATCCCCGGGAATTCCAACTTGATCAGTTTACCGTCGAATCGCTCTCGGCGGCTCAACCGCCTCGAATGATCTGTCGCCAAGTTATGATTGACCCAAAAATACCGGCAGCTCGCCGATTCGATGTGCAACAAAGGCAGGCTTTGACGTGAACCAACGATTCGCTTTTTTTACGCTCTTTCTTCTGGTCCTGGGATACTGTCACCGGAGTCCGGCGGCACCCCCGGCCGAGCTGGCACCCCGGCTGCAGATTGCACAAAAAGGTGTCGAGTTGACATTACTGGCCGAGCATCCCGAGGTCGTCACACCGACCGGCATCGATGTGGACAGCAGCGGAAGGGTGTGGGCGGTTTTGAGCCACACGCACTTCCGCCCCGACGATTACGACGGGCCCGAGCATGACGAGGTGATCGTGCTTGGCAGTGACGGATCGCGGACGGTCTTTTTCAATCAGACCGATGCGACGATGGATCTGGAACTCGAGCCGGGCTTTCAAGACGGCGGTTGGGTGTACCTCGCAGAGCGGGATCGAATCCTCCGTGTTCGTGATCGCGACGGAGACGGTCGCGGCGATGACCAGGAAGATCTCGCCGTACTGAAAACCGAAGCCGACTATCCGCACAACGGAATGTGTGGGCTGGCGTGGCATCCCAGTGGTGATCTGATCTTCGCGTTGGGCGAAAACTACTCTCAGCCGTGGACAATGACAGGCCGTGACGGCGTGGTCGCCACCGGAACCGGCGAGGGCGGAGTGTTCCGATGCAACTCGGACGGATCCTCGCTTCGGCGCATCGCGCGAGGTTTCTGGAATCCTTTTGGCATCTGCGTTCGAGAGGACGGGACGATCTTCGCATCCGAGAACGACCCGGGGGCGCGTCCGCCGTGTCGTCTGTTACACGTCGTCGAAGGCGGCGACTACGGTTACCAACGTCATTATGGGAATGCACCGTTCCATCCGTTCGTCTGCTGGAACGGTGAACTGCGGGGGACGTTACCGATGTTACACAGCGTCGGCGAAGCACCGTGTGGAATCGCACCGTTGGCAAACGGGCTCGTCGTCCCCTCTTGGACTGATCACCGAATTGATTTCTACCCTTTGGCTCCTGAGGGCGCCAGCTTTACGACCAAACGCGTCACGCTGGTTCAAGGCGGCGATCACTTCCGACCCGTCTGTATCACACAGGCGTCGGCCAACGTCTTCTACCTGACCGATTGGGTATTCGGGTCGTACGAAATCCACAAGCGTGGTCGCATCTGGAAACTCGAAATCGATCCGGCCAACGCAACTTGGTTGAACGAAACGAATCTGCCTGCACCCACCGACGCGGCAATCATTGCCGAACGGCTGCGCGACGGCGATCCATCGTTCAGCGATGCGCAGATTTTCACGCACGCCCACTCGGACGATCCTTTCATACGAGTTGCTGCGATCCACGCCCTGTCACGCCGCGTGAATTCATTTTCTGTTCCTGACGCGGAAAAACTTGATCGGGACGATCGGCTCACGCTGCTTCTCGCCATCCGCCGATCGGACCCGCGAAACATCACCTGGGCAGAATTTTTTATGGCGTCAGACGATGCGGAGATCCAATTTGAAACGCTCCGCTGGATCGCCGATTCCAGGTTGGATTCGTTCTTGCCCGAGGTGCAATCGATCCTGGCCGATTCCCGAATCGATTACCGGATTTATGAAGCGGCGCTGGCAACGCTGAACACACTTGCCGGGAATCCGGAGAAGGGAGTCCTGGACGCCAAGATGCTGATCGCTCGCGTCACCGATGCACAAGCGTCGCCACGAACCCGCGCGTTTGCATTGCGATTGCTCGACCCGCAACACGCTCAATTTGAACATGAGCTCTGGAGCGAATTGTTCGATAGCGGAGACCCGTTGCTGGTCAGCGAATTGATCCGCGCCCTGGCCCAGCGTGGAACACCCCGCGCGAAGGCATTTCTCGCCCAAGTTGCGGCGGATGAGTCGATTGGCGTTGAAACACGCGGAGACGCAATTGCTGGACTTTCTGCATCCGGGGATTCAACCATCTCGCTGCTCGTGCAATTGACCGAATCATCCGAGCGGACGATTCGAGACGAATCCTTGAGATCACTCCGGTTCACCGATCTTACCGCCGGTCAACGCCGAACCGTGGAGCAGGTGGCGAAACGATTTCCTCAATCGGCTGATCTTGCCGCGGCAGCCATCGATCCGGAGAGTGTCAAGGTTGGTCGTCCAAAGGTCGATGACACCGGCGGCTGGCAACAACGACTCGCCGAGATTCGTCAAGACATCGACTTGCATGCAGGGTGGCGAGTGTTTCACCACGCAACCGTTGGAACGTGCGTCAAGTGTCATCGGCATTCCGGTCGCGGCAGCGCTGTGGGGCCCGACTTGACGGCTGCCACAAATGCCGGTGATCCCAATCGGCTATTGCGATCGCTTCTACAACCAAGCCGCGAGGTCGACCCGCAATACTTTCCGAGAATGCTCGTCACGGAGGATGGCGAGGTTTTCACCGGAATCATGCTACGTGACGGCGGCGGCGGCAAGGAGTTTTATCGTGACAATTCAGGACGTGAACGGGTTTTCAAGACCGCGGACATCGTCCAGCGAAAAGAGCTGCATACGTCGATGATGCCCGACGGAATGATTGACTTGATGACCGACCGAGAAATTCGCGATCTCATTGCCTTTCTCGACGCCGGACGAAAACCGGCCCCATAGGGTCCGATGAAAAGAGACGAACGTCGACGGCATGATTGTGATCGACCACCATGCCGCGCGGATACATTTGGTGCTTCGATTCAGCCTTTGGGTTCTTCGGTTCGCTGCATCGTTTCGAGTGCCAACTTCAATTGGCGCCGTGCCCGGCTCAACCTGCTTCGCACCGTGCCGATCGATATCTCGAGGATTTCGGCAATGTCTTCGTACGAGTGATCCTGCATTTCGCGCAAGACAAGAATTGCGCGGTGGTCGTCCGAGAGCGTCTCGATCGCCTGACGAACCATGTTGATCCGTTCGCGGCGCAGCAACGGTTCGTCAACCGCATCGCCCCGATCGGCCACTTCGAGACCATCACTCTCGCGGTACTGGTCAAGCGAGATGCGAGCCCGCTTGCGCCGCCGCCGTGTCAACGCACTGTTAAAGGCAATCCGGTACAGCCAGGTGAAAAACTGGCTGTTGCGTTGAAATGTGTCGAGTTTCATGAACGCGCGGATGAACGCTTCCTGGACCACTTCCTCGGCTTCATCAGGCGATCCGGTGACCTGCAGCATCGAAGCAAACAATCGATCCTGGTTCACCTTGACCAATTCAGTGAACGCGGCGCGATCACCCTGCAGGGCGAGGTCGATTAGCTGCGTCTCTTCGCTCACACGAGGTCTTTCAAAGTACGGGCTGCAACGGGGCGAGCCCCTGGGAGCGGGCGGGGTGGCAGCCAATCACAGTCTATCATTGCGGCCCCGGGTGAGAATATTGCGGGCATCGGGACGCCGCGAAGTTGGTCGAAACGGACCGCCAAAGCACGCGGGCCGGCCGTCGGTGCTTCGTCAGTTCAGTTCGCCGTCACCCCGATTTCCGCTGAGGTGCCGCTGCAGGTAGGTCGCCCGCTCGACGTTGCGGTCGGAAGAACCCAGCACTCGACCCTGCAATTTCTGTAGATGGGCTGGTTGCGTGTGGATGAACAGTTTGTTGATCGTTCCGACGGGCACGTCATCGATCAGGCCGAGATTGACTCCCATGCGAACCTTCGAGAGATAGTGCATTGTCTCTTCGCTGCTGATCTTTTTCGCGGTGCTGAGGATACCGAGAGCCCGGCTGACATCATCATGCAAATCTTTCTGGCCCTGCTCGATCAGGAAATCTCGCGCCTTTCGTTCATATTCAATGATCCGTGGAACAACATTGTCGCCGACCAGGGCAACGAGATCCTCTTCGCGGTGGCCGAGCGTGATCTGATTGCTGACCTGGTAGAAATCGCCGGTGTACTGTGATCCCTCGCCGTAAAGCCCTCGAACGGTCACATTGATCCGCTGCATCGAGCGAAAGACTTTCTCGATCTGGCGGGTGATCACCAGCGCCGGCAAGTGCAGCATCACGCTGACCCGCAAACCGGTGCCGACGTTCGTGGGGCAGGCGGTCAGGTATCCAAATTGTTGATGAAACGCATAAAGGATTGCCCCCTCAAGCTTGTCATCCAGCGCGTCGATTCTCCGCCACGCTGCTTGCAGATCGAGGCCACTGTGCATGACCTGGATGCGCAAATGGTCTTCCTCGTTGATCATCACGCTGTATTGTTCGCTGGGGTCGATCGCCACGGCGCGCGATCCGTCTGCGTCGGCGATTTCGCGGCTGATCAATTGGCGTTCAACCAGGAATTGGCGATCGATCTCGGACAGCTGCTCGATATCGATGTAACGAATGTTCTTCCATTCCTCGATCGATTCCATCTTAGCGCGAACGGTGCGCTCGATGCTGACACGGTCCTCATCGCTGCAGCGCCGAATGAACGGAAAGTCGGCAAGGTTTCGGGCGAGACGAATCCGACTGCTGATCACGATATCCGATTCCGGTCCGGTTCCGCGCAGCCACTCACCCGACTTGCGGGCCAACTCATTAAAGTCCGAGTCTCGTATCACTCTGCCTTATCTCCGTCTTTGGGCTCGTCGGTCGCATCCTTCTCGCTGTTTGACGAGTCGGCATCAGCCGCATCGCCAGCGCCGCCCGATTCCTCGATCACGCGCAGTTCATCGCGAATCTCACTGGCGCGTTCATAGTCCTCGCGATCAACCGCTTCTTCCATCTCGCGTCGCAGCTGAATCATCTGGGCCTGAGAATCGGCCGAAGCAGCCGCCCGCCGCGGGCGCTTTCCGCGATGCTCAACCGAATCATGGATATTCGTCAGCAGCGGCATCAGATCATCGGCAAAGTGAGTGTAGTCGTAAGGACACCCCAGCCGGCCGGTGTTACGAAACTCAAAGAAGCTGATCCCGCAGACGGGACACTCCTTCTGGTCAAGTTCCGCCAACTCCTGCTTCGTTTGGCCCAGATTCAACTGCTTGGCCAGGGCACCGGCGATCGAGGCAGCGGGATTAGCAGACTCTTTTTGCAGGAACCCGCGCGCGTGTTCTTCGCATAAATGCATCACTTGAGGGCCGGTCGGTTCGGTCAATTCAGTGATATGAAAGGTAGCCGGCTTTTCACAGTATTGGCATTTCATGGTTCGTTCCCATCACCGCCGGCGCCCTAAATCCAATCACTCGAAGGAGTAAGCGTTCCCGCAAAGGGATTCTATCGCTGGGGGTTACAGTGTCAACGTAACGCCACGAGGTCGCCCCGGTAAGCTGGCGCTGTCGATTCTGAGGCGGCGGAGGCCTTTGCATTCGCCAAGCGGTTCCCCACCGGAGCGGAGTTGCCGACTGTCCCCTACACGGTGTCCGGTCCAGGGTTGAAACTATGGGCAACACCGCCGAATCCACTGACGACGTCTCCGAAAAGTTCTGATCTCGATGCACACGCCTGCTGCCAATGTTTTTTCCTCTCTCGCGGCAGAGCACGATTTTGTGCCGGTGTATCGTCGCTTGCTCAGTGACACGTTGACACCGGTGACTGCATTTCGGTTGCTCGACGATGGTGGTCCGGCGTGCCTTTTTGAGAGTGTGATCGGCGGCGAAAAGGTCGGTCGATACAGCTTTCTGGCCGCGCAACCGATTTGCCGATTCGCAGCCACGCGTGAGGAAATCGAAATCACGCAGCTGCCTGGGGGCCAAACGGAGAAAAGCCGAGCGGCCGATCCGCTGGACGAATTCCGCTCGCACGTCCACTACCGTGTTGCCCAGCTCGACTCACTGCCGCCCTTTGTCGGGGGCGCCATCGGATATGCCGGGTACGACGTTGTGCGATACGTCGAGAATCTTCCCAATGCGCCGCAAGACGATCGGGCGCTTCCGGATCTTGATTTTGCGTTCTACCACACGCTTTGCATTTTTGATCACGTGGAAAAAACGATCGCCATCGTTTCCTTGGCCGATTGCCGTGACGTTTCGGGACCCGATGACGCCGACGCCGCGTACCGATCCGCGTGCGATCGTGTCGATGAAACCGTTGCCCGACTTTCCGCGACGTCCGAACACGGCATCGGGTCAACGGAGTGGAGTCCCGATCATTGGCGCGACAACGGCGATGCCAACAAGCTCGAGGTTACGTCGAACTTTACGCGTGAATCATTTGAGCAAGCGGTCCGGGACTGTGTCGAGTACATCCGCGCCGGCGACATCTTCCAGGTCGTGCCGAGCCAACGGCTATCAGTTCGCACCGATGTCGATCCGTTCGAGATCTATCGCTCGCTGCGGGTGGTTAACCCCAGCCCCTTCATGTTCTACGTGCGCACACCGGATTGCGAACTGGTTGGCTGCTCTCCCGAAATCATGTGCCGCGTTGAGAACCGGATTGTCACGGTGCGTCCGCTGGCCGGTACCCGCCGGCGCGGCGAAACGCCCAAGCTCGACAAGGCTCTCGAACAGGAATTACTGGCCGATCCCAAGGAGCGTGCCGAACACGTGATGCTGGTCGATCTCGGTCGAAACGACGTCGGGCGAGTGGCAGAATTTGGCACGATCGAATTGACCGAGGTGATGGTCGTCGAACGCTACAGTCATGTCATGCATATCAGTAGCGAGGTCCAGGGAAAGCTGCGCGAAGGGCTTGATGCATTTGACGCGCTCAAAGCCTCGTTGCCTGCGGGGACCGTATCGGGCGCCCCGAAGGTCCGAGCCATGGAGATCATCGATTCGATCGAGCCCCATCGCCGCGGGCCCTACGGCGGCGCCGTGGGCTATGTCGACTACCGGGGCAACATGGACACTTGCATCGCGCTGCGCACGATGGTGGTCAAGGACGGTGTTGTGCACGTGCAAGCCGGCTGCGGTGTGGTGGCGGACAGCGACCCGGCCGCCGAATACGAGGAAACGCTCAACAAGGCGCGGGCCCTGATCGCTGCCATCGAAATGACGATCCAGCGGGTCGGTCGATCCAATTCATAAAACGCGGACCTCGCATCCCTTGCCGCCTACGATTGGCGAAAACGGCGATCCCAGCCACCGTTGACTTCAATGGTTTGGGCCGTCAGAAACGTGTTGGCCGGATCGGCGACGTACAACACCGCTCGCGCGACATCCTCGGGCGCACCCCAGCGGTCCATCAGCGATTGGCCCTTCGCGCGCTGGTCCCAGTATTCGCTGGCCGATTCGCCCCATGATGTCCTGATCCACCCCGGCGCAATTGTGTTCACGCGGATGTCGGGGGCAACTGTTTGAGCCAGGCTGGCAGCGTAAGCCATCACGGCGGCTTTCACCGGTCCGAACATTTGTCCCGCTTCGCCATCCATCCCAAAGGGTGCCTGATCCCAGCCAATGAAGACCATCGAAGGCGGCAGCACCGATTCCTGGTCCAGCAATCGCTCGGCAACCCGCTGCGAGACGTCGATCGTTCCCAGCACATCAACATCAAAGAGCCGTCGGATCTTTGCGTCAAAGTCCAGCGATGCCGCGTCGCCTGTCAACACATCAGCTCCCGCATTGTTGACCCAGGTCTGCACGTGCCCGAGTCGGTCGAACGCAGTCTCGACGAGGCGTCTGCGATCAGCCGCCTCGCCTAGATCCGCCGACACCGTTGACGCCTCACAGCCAAGATCGGCCGAGTCATCAACGGTCTGCTGGGCGCCCGACGCGTTGTTGCGGTAATGGACCAGCAATCGGTTCACACCCGCGCCGGCCAATGCGAGCGCGACCGCGCGACCGATGCCGCTCGAGGCGCCAGTGACGACTGCCGAGGTGTGAAGAAACGCTTGTGTCACTTGATCCACGATAGGGATGAACTCTGCGGCGCCGAAAGATACCTCTCTCGCGCGCTAATTCTTTTCGTATTCTTTCAAGAACCCGACGAATTCTCGACGGTGCTGCTGCTCGTCTGCCAACAATGTGATGCAAAGGTCTTGTGAAACAAAATCAAAGCCGTCACATAGTCGAATGATTTTTTCGTATTGGGCGATCGCCGCCTCTTCGGCGTCGATGACTCCCTTGATCACGGTGACCACATCGGTCGTATCGGCCGGCGGCTGCAGCGTCTTCTGGGAAGCCACAAAGTGTTCGCTCCCGGGAATCACGCCGTCGATCGTCTTGATTCGATTGGCCAACTGGGAGGCATGGTTGAGTTCTTCGGTTACATCGGCCGCCAGCGATTTCTTGATCTCTTCAGCGCGCACGCCATCGAGGTTCACGCTGTTGGCCAGGTAATTGAGAACTGTTTCGAGCTCCATCCAATAGGCGCGGGTCAGTTCCTCGATAATGGACTGGTTTTTTTCTTGGTCGCTCATGGAAAACTTTTGAAGTGATGCATCGAGATGAAATTGGCACCGGCAGGTGATTGTCTCAGGGCCGGCTGCGGGACGAAATGCTCGCGGGAGCCCCGCAAGCTGGAAGCTTACGACACTCGTCCCAACCTCGCTATCAGAGTTCCGACTGGGCGACTGGGTGAATCGGGGCAAACTCACGCCGCTTCGGACCGGCGCACACTTGAACACGCCCGTGGTGCCCGATCGCATCGCTGCGTAACACAAAGAGCGTGTTTTAGGCGATAATCACCCCCAGAGGGCTTACCCTTGCCGGTTTTGACCGGGGGCGGCTACTCTTCAACAGGGCGAGAATTACGGTAGGAACCGTTCCTGGGATTCGTTCCAGCTCGACGCTAACGCGAAATGACCGCGGTCCCGATTGCAACGAGGGAAATCAAAACGCATGTCAGAATCAAGAACCGTCGCCAAGGCGGAAGTCGAACAGCAGCTCGGAGAGCTTGAAAAACGGGAAGCCGACATCGATGTCGATGTCGCCGAAACCAAAGAATGGCTCGCTTCGCTCGACTACGTGCTCAAAAGCAAAGGCCCCGACCGCGTACGGTTCTTGATTGAACAGCTTCGCGATCGGGCCGCGGAAGAGGGAATCCAATCGCCCGAAGATACCAGCACGCCGTACGTCAACTCGATTCCGGTCAAGGACCAGCCGGCGTTTCCCGGAAACCGAGAAATTGAACGCCGAATCAAATCGATCGTCCGCTGGAACGCGATGGCAATGGTGGTTCGGGCGAACAAGCGAGGCGGCGGTGTAGGCGGACACATCAGCACATTCGCCTCGAGCGCGACGCTGTATGAAATCGGATACAACCATTTTTTCCGCGGACGTGGCGAGGATGGTTATTCCGGCGACACGATCTATTTCCAGGGACACGCTTCACCCGGCATGTACAGCCGAGCGTTCCTGGAAGGCCGGCTCAGCGAAGAGAATCTCGAGAATTTTCGCCGCGAACTTTCACCCGGCGGCGGGCTTTCCAGCTACCCGCACCCCTGGTTGATGCCCGATTTCTGGGAATACCCCACCGTGTCGATGGGGCTCGGACCGATCATGGCGATCTACCAGGCCAGGTTTAACGAATACCTGCGCGATCGGGGCCTGAAAGATACTTCGGGCCAACGCGTGTGGGCGTTTCTCGGTGATGGCGAATGCGACGAACCAGAAACTCTCGGCGCAATCGGGCTGGCCGCGCGCGAGAAACTTGA
This sequence comes from Rhodopirellula sp., assembly GCA_024644085.1. Taxonomy (GTDB): domain Bacteria; phylum Planctomycetota; class Planctomycetia; order Pirellulales; family Pirellulaceae; genus Rubripirellula. The sequence goes on along the minus strand of JAHELS010000019.1, from coordinate 36,828 downwards.
CAACCTGATCTTCGTGATCAATTGCAACCTGCAACGACTTGACGGACCGGTGCGCGGTAACGGCAAGATCATCCAGGAACTCGAATCGATTTTCCGCGGTGCGGGTTGGAACGTGATCAAGGTGGTCTGGGGTGACGACTGGGACCACTTGCTCGCCAAAGACACAACCGGCTTGCTCTCCAAGCGGATGAACGAAGTCGTCGACGGCCAGTACCAGAAATACACTGGTATGCCGGGCAGCTACATCCGCGAACACTTCTTCGGCAAGTATCCCGAGCTGCTCAAGCTGGTTGAAAACTACAGCGATGAAAAGCTGGAGAAAATGCGTCGAGGCGGACACGATCCCGAAAAAGTTTTCGCCGCTTACAAGATGGCGACCGAGCTGAAGAACGGAAAGCCAACGGTCGTCCTCGCCAAAACCGTCAAGGGCTACGGGCTCGGCGAGGCCGGCGAGGGCCGTAACGTTGCCCACAACCAGAAAAAGATGAACGAAGAGGAACTGCTCGAGTTCCGTACCCGTTTCGGAATCCCGATCAGCGACGAGGAAGTCGGCAAGGCGCCGTTCTACAAGCCGCCGGAGAACAGCCAGGAAATCAAATACTTGCGCGAGCGGCGCGCGTCACTCGGCGGACCGATCCCCAGTCGGCCAACCGAGCATCCGACGTTGGAAGTCCCGACCCTCGAGGAATACCGCAAGGTCATCAAGAAACTTGAGAACAAGAATATCAGCACGACTTTTGCCGTCGTCCAGACGCTGATCGCATTGTGCCGTGACAAGAAAATCGGCAAGTACGTCGTGCCAATCGTTCCCGACGAATCACGAACTTTCGGCATGGAAGGGATGTTTCGCCAATTCGGCATTTACGCGCACACGGGGCAATTGTACGAGCCGGTCGATTCCGAGTTGGTGACCTACTACAAGGAAGCGAAAGACGGCCAGATTCTCGAAGAGGGAATCACCGAAGCTGGTTCGATGAGCAGTTTTAACGCTGCGGGAACCGCGTACAGCATGCATGGGATCAACATGATTCCGTTTTACATCTATTACAGCATGTTCGGATTCCAGCGGATTGGCGACCTGATTTGGGCTGCGGCCGACATGCGCGCCAAGGGATTTCTGATCGGCGCCACCGCGGGACGAACGACTCTTAACGGAGAAGGGCTGCAGCACCAGGATGGCCACAGTCTGCTCAATGCGATCGCATTCCCGACGGTGCGGGCCTACGATCCGGCGTTTGCTTACGAAGCGGTGGTGATCATCACCGAAGGCCTCAAGCGGATGTACCAGGAGGGCGAGGAGTGCATTTATTACCTGATGGCCGAGAACGACCCGTACGATCATCCGGAAATGCCGGAGGGATGCGAGGAAGGGATCGTCAAGGGCATGTATCGCTATCGCAGCCGTGACGTGGACTCCCCGCGGGCGCGAGTCCAATTGTTCGGCAGCGGCGCCATCTTGAACTGTGCCCTGGCCGCCCAGGAATTGCTCGCCGAGAAATACCAGATTGCCAGCGACGTTTGGAGCGTCACAAGTTACACGCAGTTGCGTCGCGACGCAGCGGCGTGCCAGCGATGGAACATGTTGCACCCGACGTTGACGCCGCGCAAGAGTTACCTCGAAGAGTCCCTTGAGGGTATTGAGGGGCCGTTCATCTCCGCCAGCGACTATGTCCGAGCCCTCGGCGAACAATTGACGCCGTGGATACCAGGTGACTATTACGTGCTGGGCACCGATGGCATGGGTCGCAGCGAAACACGCGAAGCCCTGCGCCGGCATTTCGAGGTCGATGCGGAATCAATCACCATCGCTACGCTCAGCCGCTTGTCCAAGTCGGGCGTCCTCACGGCAAAGGACGTGCAAGACGCGATCAGCGAACTCGGCTACGATGCTGAAAAACCGGACCCGTACTTTGCTTAAATCGCTGGTTCAATCACGCGATTGCTAATACCGCCTTACTGTTCCCACATTCCCGTTAACGACAGACTGCAATTTGAATGGCTACCGAAGTAAAACTTCCCGAACTCGGTGACGGCATTGAATCAGGCGATGTGCTGGAGATCTTTGTCTCCGTCGGCGACGTGATCAGCGAAGGTCAGGACATCGTCGAAATGGAAACCGACAAGGCCACGGTGCCCGTGCCGGCATCGGTTGGCGGCAAAGTGACCAAGATTTTGGTCAGCGAAGGTGACACCGTCCCAATCGGCGGATCGATTCTGGAAGTCGAAGGTGGCGGGGAACCGGCCGCGGCGGAACCTGAACAAACCGAACAGCCGGCGGCGGCTCCTGAACCAGTCAAGCCCGCTGCGCCCCAGCCGGCTGCTGAAGAACCCCAACCGGCCCCGCCGCAACCGGAAGTCGCGGCACCGCCGCCGGCCGCTGCGCCCGCGTCACAGCCAGCCGCGCCACAGCCGGTCGCTTCGACTCCGTCGTCGGAGAGTACGGCGCACTCGGCCGTGATTCCCGCCGGGCCGGCGATCCGGCGTTTCGCCCGAGAAGTCGGTGTAGATCTGAGTCGCGTTGTCGGCAGCGGCGAGCATGGCCGCATCACTCGCGAAGATGTCTTGTCCGTGGTCAGGACCGTCAACCAATCAAATCGTGCGGCCCCGACTGCGCCGGCGACTCCATCGGCGCCCGCTTCGCCGGGTACGTCACAGGGCTCGCCCGATGCGCTGCCCGGGACGGCGGACGTCGATGACTTTGGTCCGATCCGAGTCGAGCGGATGAGCAAGATCCGCAAGACCATTGCGAAACAGATGCACGCGAGCTGGTCCAGCGTGCCTCGAGTTACCAATTTCGATGATGCCGACATCACCGATCTGGAACACCTGCGACAATCGAGCAAGGAAGACTACGCGGCTCAAGGTCTGAAGCTGACGACGATGCCGTTCTTGATCAAAGCAGTTGCCACTTCGCTGCGTCACCATCCTACGATCAACGCGATCATCGACGAACAAAACGAGCAGGTGATCTACCGCGATTACGTCAGCGTCGGGATCGCGGTCGATACAGATCGCGGCCTCGTCGTGCCCGTGATGAAGAATGTCGACACGATGGGCATTCCCGAAATCACCCGATCGCTCGCCGAGATGGCGGGGAAGGTGCGAGGCGGGAATTTCAATGTCGCCGATTTGCGAGGAGGCACGTTCACGATCAGCAACCTTGGTGCGATCGGCGGACAATACTCCACTCCGATCGTGAACATTCCCGAGGTCGCAATCTTGTTGGTCGGGCGCAGCCGGAAATTACCAGTCGTGATGCCCGATGACTCAATCCGACCCCGTTTGATGATGCCGCTTTCGCTCTCCTACGACCATCGCCTTGTCGACGGAGCTACGGCCGCTCGTTTTCTGAACGACGTGATTGGGTACCTCGAAGCCCCCAGCCGGTTGTTGCTGGCGTTGTAGCGGCGAACGAATTCAATCGCGGCGTTGGGTTTGAGCTGATTCGACGGCCCAGCGATGGCCCGTCACCCCCAGAGTATCCTGTGGGCATGATGTTGACCGGGAGTATCAACTGGGAATCGTTTGGCCAATGGCAGGCGATCACCATCGCCTCAACCGTCTTGCTGATCTTTCAGTTGATGGCGATCTACTCCGCGTTTCATTCGCTTCGACATGTCCGGACGTCGCAAGCCGCTGTCGCCTGGACCATCGGACTGGTCACGCTGCCAATTGTCGCGCTGCCGCTGTACTGGGTATTCGCCAGACACCGGTTCGAGGGTTATCGAGAAGCGATCCGCGAGGTCGAGCAGCGGCACCAGGAATCGGTCCGCGCCCTGCGACGCGAGCTGATGACCGAAGAATACGAGCGCAGCACGAATCTTCAGTCGGCGTTGGAGCAGGTTGCCGACATCCTCGACACCCACATCGGTCTCGTTGATCGCATTGATTTGCTGATTGATGGAACCGAGTTTTTCGAGGCCGTGCTGCAGGCGATCCAGAGCGCCGAAAAATACGTCTACGTTGAATTCTATATCATGCGCTCAGACAACATTGGTGACCGCATTGCCGACGCGCTGATCGCGAAAGCCGGCGAAGGCGTTTGCGTCCGATTGCTCTACGATGAAGTTGGCTGCCTGAGGCTATCCGGCGAGTATATCTCACGACTCGAGGAGGCCGGTGTCGATGTCCGCGCGTTCAACACGCGGCAAGGTTGGGTCAACCGTTTTCAAATCAACTTCCGAAACCATCGCAAGTTGGTTTTGATTGATGGCCATAGGGCGATCGTGGGAGGACTGAACGTCGGCGATGAATACCTCGGCGCGGCCGCCGGGATGCCGAATTGGCGAGACACAGCGGTCGAAGTTCGCGGTCCCATCGCCAGAAAAATTCAGGCGGTCTTTGCCGGCGACTACTACTGGGCAGCCCGCCAGGATTTGCCCGAGGCCCAATGGGACAATCCGCCGGTGTCCGATGGCGCCGCAGGCAGCGCGGCGATCTGCGCGACTGGACCGGCCGACTTGAGGCCACGTGCGGCCATGATGTTTTCGGCCGCCGCCGGCTCAGCAAAATCACGCCTCTGGATCAGCACACCCTACCTGGTTCCCGATGAACCATCACAAGTCGCGCTGCACATGGCAATAGCGCGTGGAGTCGATGTCCGAATCCTGATCCCGACCGAAGCGGACCATTGGGGCGTCTACCTCGCCGGTTTTCACTACGAACAGGAATTCGCCGAAGCCGGCATACCGGTTTATCGCTACCAAGCCGCTTTTTTGCATCAAAAATGCATTCTTGTCGACGACGAACTCGCTTTGATCGGTTCAACCAACCTCGATAACCGCTCTCTTTATTTGAATTTTGAGCTGATGCTCGCCAGCGACCACCCAGCGTTTGTCCAGCGGGTCGCCGCGATGTTGGAGACGGACTTTTCCAATGCGAATCAAAGTAACGCGCCGGACGTTCCCACGCGTTGGTGGTTCGAGCGTGCCGGAACCGCCGTCGCCCGATTGTTCAGCCCAGTACTCTAGACTCGCGGACCAATACTCTAGACTCGCGGACCAGTAAGCCAGGCACTGTCCCGTAAATGATGGAAGGCGAATTGGTGAGCCGACGACGCTTGCCGCGGCCGCAAATCTGAACTGTTGTCAACGGAAGGCCCGACGCTAGCGCGTTCGGCTCACATTTGCGGGACAGTGCCTAGTTTCGCGGACCAATACTCTAGATTCGCGCGTCGGAATTCTGCATTTCGTTCGACTGTGTCTCAACCGGCGGTGGGGCCAGCCAGCCGCGGTCGGGTGTTGGCACATTCCGCGCGATCGTGTAGAGGATCAGGATCGCGAACAGGGTCCACGCCAGCCGGGGCGAAGCAAGCCGGCCGCCCCGTTCGCGCCATCGTTGAAAGCCAATCAGCGCGAAGATTGCCGGGCCCCCAAGAATCAGCAGGGGGTTGTTGCGGACCGCGTCCCAAAAGCGTCCGTGCGAGAGCGCTCCCAAGGCACGCGTCGTTCCACACCCGGGACAATGCAGCCCGGTCCACTGGAACAACATGCACTTCGGATAAAAAGACGAATCGTTCGGATCAAATTGTCGCAAGATGAAAAAACCCGCGACGGCAAACGAAAGGACTGCGATCCAGATCGCAGCCCTTCGTTTTTTTCGCGTGACTGGCTCCGAGGTACCCTCGGTGACTTGCGTGGGGACGCTTTCAGCCATCGATTTTAAAAACCGCCTCCTCCGGCGCCTGCACCTGCGCCCGCGGCACCAACCGCGGCGACCTGGATCGCAACCGCGATCAAGTTTGCTACCACGCCAAGACCAAATGCGATCCAACACCACTTCTTGGCGTTTTCAGACGCAGCCAAGGCGCCTTGTTGGTCACCGGAATTCCACTTTGAATCGACCTGGGCCGCGTAAACTATCGAAACGATTCCCAGTGGCAAGCAGCAACAGAGTGTGACCAAGATCGCCTGCACCAGATAGTTCGGAGGCTTGACGCCGCCGGTTGCTACAGGCCCGCCGCCTGGTGCGGCACCAGGTTCGAATGGATTGGGGTTCGTCAGCGGAGCACCGCATGAGATGCACGTAGGTGCGCCATCGGCATTCTCTGTCCCACAATTACGACAAAACATGTTGGCTCCATTTGTTTGCGAGGAACGCCTGTCACTAAAAAATCCCGTCTCTAGGACGCGACGACCGCGCTCAAGATAAGGCCCAGCACCAACAGGGTAAAGATGCCGCCCATCACGACGCCAAAGATTGCACGGCCTTTGCCACCCTTTTCCGGATGTCGCTTGATATCGCGGAGGGCCAATATCCCGACGATCAGGGCCAACGGCGCAGGGAAAACGATCAAGCTGAACAGACCAAGGTAGCCCGCCGCGATCGCGAGTCCGCTGCGGCCCACCGGCAATAACATTCGCATCGCCGGATCATTCTCGATCGATGTCGTTGCTTCTCGCCATCCGCATCCGGGACAGGCAAACGCACCTTGCGGCATCTGCGCGCCGCAACTGGGACAATACATCTGTTTTCCAACTCACATCTCGAAAAAAACTGCTGAGAAGGCATGACTATAACGGCGGCGCCCCGCAGCGGCCACGAGGGCACTTGAAAGTGTCAATCGTTGTGCAACAAAGACTTCCGAAGAAAGAGGATGTCGATGTCGGGATGAGCCGGATCGCGCGCAAAACCGTGCTTCAGATAGGCACGTATCGCCCGCGGGTTGTCGGCATACACCTCGAGGGTCAATCGACAACAATCGTGCTCACGAGCGATTTCCTCAACACGACCAAGCAGCACGCCGCCGATTCCTTGCCCGCGACATCGCTCCGTCACGATCACGTCGTGGACATTGACAAGTCGCCGCCTTTCGAAGGTTGAAAAACCGAAGAAACAATTGATCAACCCAACCGCCGACTGTTGATCCTGGTCGTCATACGCCAGCACACTGAAGGCCGTTGGAAATTCGGCCAACTCACTGGGCAGCCCGCTCAGATCGGGCGACTGCTCGCCGGCTTCTGACTCTGCGTATTCACCCAACAACCGAATCAAGTCGGCGGCATCCTGATCGTTCCTGTAGTCAACTGGCTTGGTGGTAAAGCTCATGGCAGATTCGCGAATCGGAACGTGGAATACTTGGGGGTAGAACAGAATCCCGAGTGCCGGGGAACCGGCATTCTAAAGTGCCGCAGACAATTCGCGTTTGTGGGGGACGTGCGCGTGGCCGGATTCGAAGCGATTGAACTATAATCCCGACTTTCGCCAATCTCGACCTACACCTGCCGGTCGAGCGACATCTTCTTCCGAGGCACCGATGCTGAAACCCTGTTCTTTTTCGCAGATTCTTGCGCTCTCACTGCTCACCTCACTGGCGCATGGCGAGGACTGGTCACGTTTTCGCGGCCAGTCGGCCGAAGGAATCGGCGGTCACGGCGTTCCGGTAACTTGGAGCAACACCGAAAACCTGGCATGGAAAACCGATCTACCGGGAAAAGGTTCAAGCAGTCCGATCGTGGCAGGCAATCGCATTTTTTTGACAGCGCACAGCGGGTATGGAATGCGTATCGAGGATCCGGGCGATCGCGACGAACTCCGCTTGCATGTGATTTGTCTGTCGATCGAGGACGGCAGCATTCTTTGGGACAAACAGGTGGATCCCTTGCCGGCCGAGCAAAGGGTCAACAAACGGATCGCTGATCACGGCTACGCATCACCCACACCATGCGCCGACGAGAACAACGTCTACGCGTCATTCGGACCGTCGGGAGTCGTTGCCTTCACGCACGAAGGCGACTTTTTGTGGCGGCAAGATGTTGGCTCAAAAACCGCTGGATTTGGCGCCGCGGCGAGTCCCATCGAATTTGAAGATCTCGTGATCATGAACGCATCGATCGAGGACGGCGCGGTTTACGGGCTCGACAAGAAAACCGGCGAAATCCGCTGGCGCACCGAAGAGATCGACCGCGCGTGGACGACGCCAACGATTGTGACTCTCGCCAATGGCGAAAAGGAAATGGTCCTCAACCAAAAGGGCGCGATCCTCGGACTCGATCCGCGAACCGGGACAAAACTTTGGTGGTGCGATGCGATTCAGGACTACATCGTTCCCTGCGTGGTTGCAGACGGGGAAACGATTTATTGCAGCGGCGGTCGGACCAACATGACATTCGTCGTCAAAGCCGGCGGAGAAGGCGACGTGACCGACACCCACCTCGTGTGGGACGTCTCACGCGGCGCTAACGTTACCAGCCCGCTGTTGGATGACGGTTACCTTTACTGGTCGCACGACAAGGCGATCGCTCTGTGCCTGCGTGCAAGTGACGGCAAAGAGATGTTTCGCGAACGGATGCCGACGCGAAGCCGCGTCTACGCATCGATCGTCGGCGACGGCGAAAAACTGTTCCTGACCACTCGGGACGCGGGCGTGCTCGTGCTGGCGGCCGAGCCGAAGTACCGGGAGTTGGCGATCAACAAGCTCGGAACAGACGACGAACGATTCAATGCGACGCCCGCGATCGTCGGCGACCAGATCCTGATTCGCAGCGACAAGACGCTGTACTGTGTGCGGGGCCGCGAGGGAACGTAATCGTCAATTCGTTTTTTCGTAACCCTGCAACTTTGTGAACCTGTTGCTAGAATGGGCTTCGCCGTCGCGACGATCTGTCTCGACATCACCGCGTTCACTCTCGCAATTCTTTCGAGATTCAAAGCCAACATGAATATCCGATTTTTCTGTCTTGCACTCTGTTTGACGACGACGCTGTCTTCGATGTCCACCGCGGCCGAATTGGAACTCGAAAAGGGCGACCATGTCTGCCTCGTCGGCAACGCGTTGTGCGAGAGAATGCAGCATCACAACTATTGGGAATCTCTGCTGCATCAGCGGTTCCCGAAGCTCGAGTTGACCGTTCGAAATCTCGGCTTCCCGGGTGACGAACCTTTCGAGCGAATCCGCTCCGAGAACTTTGGCGAGCCCGACAAGCACCTCGCGCACAGCGAGGCTTCCGTGGTCATGTATTTCTTCGGTTTCAACGAATCCTTCGCCGGCGAAAAAGGTGTGGCGAATTTCGCCGCCGACATGACAAAGTTGGTCGAAGAAACAAAAGCGAAAGATTATGGAAAGGGAGCACCACGCATCGTACTGGTCTCACCAATCGCATTCGAAAACCGCGAGGACCGAAACCTGCCTGACGGGAAAGAGCACAACGCCAACCTTGCCCTGTACACCGAGGCCATCGCGGAAGTCGCCGAAGAAACGGGTGTTGGATTTGTCGATCTGTTTACGCCCACGAAATCGCTGTTTGACAAATCGGGTGAGCAATTTTTCACACACAATGGGTCACACCTGAATGATGCCGGCTACGCCGCACTGGCACCGATTCTCAATGACGCATTGTTTGGCGAGGGAGGACCCGCGACTGTCGATCCCGCGGTCAAGGCCGAGGTCGATGACAAGAGTTTTCACTGGTGGCATCGATACCGCGCTGTCAATGGATACTCGATCTACGGCAGCCGCGGCAAAGCGGGCAGCGACGGGACATACAACAATACCGACGTGATGGAACGTGAGCGGGCGATCCTCGATCAAATGGCGGCCAATCGCGATGCGCGGATCTGGGCGGTCGCGCGCGGTGAATCGGTCCCCGCAAATGTCGATGATTCCAACACGCTCCCTTTCATCAATCCGAAAACGAACGTGGGCGGAGCCGATGACCCCAATGCGAAAAGAGGCAAACTCGGCTCACTCGACTACCTCAACGCCGAGCAGCAGCAGAAATTGTTCAAGGTCCACGACGGATTCCAGATCCAATTGGTCGCATCCGAGGAGGAGTTCCCGGAATTGGCCAACCCTGTCGCTCTCAACTTCGACAACAAGGGTCGGTTGTGGGTTTCGACCATGGCGTCGTATCCGCACTGGAAACCGAAAACGAAGATGGACGACAAAGTCCTGATCTTCGAAGACCACAACAAGGACGGGAAGGCCGACGAGTGCAAAGTTTTCGCCGGCGGGCTGCATCAACCAACCGGTTTCGAGATTGGTAACGGCGGCGCCTATGTCGCCGAACAACCCGATATCATTTTCCTGAAGGACACCGACGGCGACGATGTTGCCGATTTTCGTCATCGAAAGCTGTTCGGCTTTGACTCGGCCGATTCGCATCATGGCATCGCGGCATTCGAATGGGGACCCGGCGGCAATCTCTACTTCCAGGAAGGCACATTCAAGTTCTCACAAGTTGAGAGCCCGTACGGGCTGACCCGGCTGAGCGAAGCCGGCATCTGGTACTACCATCCGAAGAGCGAAAAGTTTGGCGTCTTTTCTAACTTCGCCTTCGCCAATCCCTGGGGACACGTTTTCGATCGATGGGGTCAAAATTTCATTGGCGATGCCTCACCCGGAAACAGTTACTGGGCGGCACCGATCAGCGGCCGCATCGATCATCCGCTCAAGCACCCAGGCGGCAGCCAGCATGGTCGTGTGTCAAAGATCAGCGGCGGGGACCCGAAGTACCGGTTCCCGACGTTCTATCCGAAACGAACACGTCCTCTGGCCGGTTGTGCGATGATTTCCAGTCGACATTTTCCGCCCGAGATGCAGGGAAATTTCCTTGTCACCAATTGCATCGGTGACCGAATGGTCTTGAATCACGAAGTCCGCGAGGAAGGATCGGGATTCGTCGGCAAAGAGGTCGATCCGATCGTCTCGTGCGACGACGGGAACTTCCGGCCTGTCGATGTGCAAATCGCTCCCGATGGTTCGCTTTATATCGTCGACTGGCACAACGCACTGATCGGCCACCTTCAGCACAACTTGCGGGAACCCAATCGCGACCATAGTCACGGTCGTATCTGGCGAGTGACGCACAAGACACGACCTCTTTTGGAACCGGCGAAGATTGACGGCGAACCGATTCCGGCACTTTTGGAATTGCTCAAGGTACCTGAGGACCGTACCCGCTACCGCGCCAAACGTGAACTGGCCGCCCGCGACAGCGATGATGTGGTCTCGGCAGTCAAGTCGTGGACCGACGCGCTCGACTCGAGTCACGAGGACTATGAACACCACCTTCTTGAATCATTGTGGATGCATCAAACCCATCACGTGATCAACCAACCGCTGCTCGAAAAACTGCTGAGTGCCAAGGACCATCGCGCGCGAGCCGCCGCCACGCGAGTCCTCTCGTTCTGGATCGACGAGGTGCCCAATCACGAGGAATTGCTCGAGAAGTGCCTTCACGACGAACATCCACGAGTACGCCTCGAAGGAGTCCGCGCGGTCAGCTTCCTGCGGGGCGACGACGCCATCGAATTAGCCCTCGGCGTGTTGGAGCATGACGTCGATGACTACCTTCAATACACGCTGGATGAAACGATGCGTCGCCTCGAACAGTAAAAATCGCAAAGAAGTGTTCCATCATCAGAGATGGGCGAAACATGCATGGCCGATTGGCGCCGCAATGTGGAAGCCCACGCAACCTTGATCCCAACCGACTAAAACGTATGCGTTTGCCTGTCCTGATAATGATGATCTCGCTTGGGTGCATGCCCGCTGTGTCGCAAGAACACAGCCACGAAGATCACGGAGCGTCAACGCCCAAGATCGCCCCACCCACGGTGTTCCTCGACAAGAGTCCTCGGATCGTCGAGTACCAATTGAATCGACTCGATAATCAACGTCTGTTGTTGGTCGAGCGAAAGACTGACGACGAGAAATACATTCCCGTTTTCCAGGCAATCCTTTCCCGTGTCGGCATGACACCCCAATTTCGCGAAGAAGCAATCGCGGCGCTGGTGAAACTCACTGATTCAAGTCCAGTCGGCGTGCTGTTGGAAACGATCGAGCGGTTTGATATCGAAGACCGCGACCAGCGGCGCGCCGCCCGACAACTTGGTGCCATGCTGCTCCGCCAACCCGATTCGATGCTCACCAGCGAAACGGATTCACTCGTTGAAGCATCCAGTTCGGACCACTCGTTGGTACGATCGGTCGCGCTGGCCGCGATGATTACGTCGAATCAGATCGAACGTGTCATCGACCAACTTGAGCAGGGCGGAGAAAGCAAATTGGCATTCCTGTCAGCGATTGAAATGGTCCCGAATGCGAAGCAACGATCGGTGCTCCGCGAGCAGGTCGTCGATTTGGCCGCGCCGAGCCAACCGACGGCGATCCGTCGCGCAGCGATATCATCACTTGGTTTTATCGGTACGTCCCAGGACGAAACGTTCCAAATGCTGGCCCCTTTGGTAACCGACGATAAGCTGCGCAACGCCGCCGTCAAAACATTGCTGAAAATTCCGCCGAAACAACGGGACGAAAAAACGAGTGCGGACATTCTCAATGTCCTGGTCACGCACGCCGAGGATACTCCCGCGGAAGACCGTACCAGCGACGCATTCATCGACGCGATGCAGTTGGCCGACCAGTTGATGTCCAAGGTTGCTGCGAACGAAGCGAGGGAATTCCGACAGCGACTCAGCGAGGTCACCGTGCGAGTCGTCAGGATCAAGACGGTCGAAGAGGAGATGCGGTACGACACACCCTATTTCGCCGTCGAGGCGGGCAAGTCGGTGCAGATTGTCCTGGAGAATCATGACCTGATGCCGCACAACCTCGTGATCACGACTCCCGGCTCGCTTAAGGAAGTGGCGCAACTCGGGCTGGCCGCCGGTCCCGAGGGTGGATGGAAAGGTTTGGCCTATGTCCCGGAGAGTGACAAAGTACTTCACGCGACCGAGATGGTTGCGGCGGAGAAGCAAACACGCTTGACGTTCACCGCGCCGACGCAGCCGGGCGAATACCCCTACGTCTGCACCTTCCCCCAGCATTGGTATCGCATGTATGGCGTGATGGTCGTCACCGAGAATCTCGACGAGTGGCTGAAGAACCCCGTCGAACCGGCCAACCCGATCGGCAGCAACCGCACGTTCGTTCAAGCGTGGACCGTCGAGGAATTGAAAGACGAACTCGACACGGGACTGCGGGGGCGTTCGCCCGAAATCGGTCAAAAGATCTTCGTCGAGGCTTCCTGTGCCGGATGTCACAAGGTCACGGGCGAAGGGGGAATCATCGGACCCGATTTGACCGACGTGGTTAGCCGTTGGAAAGGAGATCGAGTCGGTGTGCTCCGCGAAATCCTCGATCCATCGCACAAGGTCGACGCCAAGTATGCGATGCAACGCATCTTGACTGTCGACGGCCGAACCCTCACTGGAGTGTTGATCAAGGAAGACGATGACAACGTCATGATCATGACGAATCCCGAAGCGAAAGAGCCGACGGTGATTCCCCAGGACGACATCGATGCCATGGTCCCATCATCGGTGTCGATGATGCCCAAAGCGTTGATGGATCAGTACACCAAGGACGAGATTTTCGAAATGATGGCGTACCTCGAGAGTGTCGATCCGAAAAAAGATTGACCGTCATTGGTCGGTCAACCAGCGTACCTGGAACGGCCGCATCGGAATCGGATCATCTTTCCATAACCGCTCGAGGGCAAGTTCGTCGTAACGCAGTTCTTCGTCCACCTGGGATGAGTCAACCCACTTCGGATCGTTCGAAAGATTTGCGATCACGGCGAGTCGCTGGCCCGACTCAGCCGCCCGGAGGAAACCGAGCAAACCATCGCATTGCAGATGCATCACCGTCTGGGTCGCACTGGGATGAAAGGCCGCCTGGGCGCGGCGGACTTCCAACAGCCTTTGGTATCCATCGAAAACGCGCCGCTGCAACGAGTGGGGTCGTGACAGTGCCTCTTCCAATTCCGACCGGTCGTACTTGTGCCGATTGATGCGTCGGTTTTGCCCTGAGCTTTCAACTCCGGCCTGATCGTTGGGCGAACCCACGAGGCTATGGAAATAAACCGCGGGAACTCCCTGCATCGAAAGCATGATCGCCTGGGTCGCCAGGAATCGCCTGGCATGTTCGGCGGGAGAAACCGCCGTGGCATCCGCGACCGCCTCGAGGTACGTGATGTTCAACTCATACGGACTGTCGCTGCCGTCAGGCTTACGACGCGTGCTGACCCGCCCGCCATGCGAACGAACGACCTCCGCGAGCTTTTCAATCCGCTCGGTGGGAACGATTCCCTCGAGTGGCCGCACGCCGATGCCATCGTGAGAAGCCGTGAAGTTGAAAAACGTCGTTTGCTTCGTCGGAGGCCGCAGTGTCTCGAGCCACTTACTCAAAATGGACGTCTCGCCATGGTGAATGGCATCGAGCAACAGCGGCGGCAGGCTGAATTGGTAAACCATGTGGGCTTCATCATCACCGTTGCCGAAATAACTGATGTTCTCGGCATGCGGCACATTCGTTTCAGTCAACACAAGCGTTCCCGGGGCAACGCGATCGAGCACTCGTCGCATCAAACGTACCGCGGCATGTGTTTGGGGAAGATGAATGCAGTTCGTGCCGACTTCTTTCCACAAAAACGCGATTGCATCGAGCCGAATGATTCGGGCACCGCGGCGTGCGTACTCAACCAACGTCTCGAGCATCGCCAACATCACGCGCGGGTTCCCGTAATTCAAGTCAACCTGATCGGCGCTGAACGTCGTCCAGACATGCTTGACGCCCTCGGGGGATTCAAATTCCGTCAACAAGGGCAGGCTACGCGGACGGACGACTTGCGAGAGATCCGAGGACGGATCCTGGTCGATGAAGAAATCGGCGTAATCGGGATCGCCGCTCAGGTATCGCTGAAACCACTTGTGTTTCTGCGAGGCATGGTTCAGCACCAGATCGAACATCAGGTCGAATGAGTTGCCGAGTTCGGCGATGTCGTCCCATGTGCCCGCTTCCGGATCGACGGCCAGGTAATCAACCACCGAAAAACCATCGTCGCTGGTGTAAGGACAGAACGGCAGCAAATGAACGCATCGGATCAATTGATCAAGCCGATGGTCGAGCAGGAATTCACGGTGGGCTTGCAGCGGCGAGCGATCCGGAGCGCGAATCTGGTCGGCGTACGTGATCAGCACCACGTCCTGCTGGGACCAAAGTGAATCCGCCTCACCGCGATCTATGCGATGGTCTTCAAGGGCCGCGATGCCATCGGCGAGCACTTCAGGCACGCGCCCGTAGATTTCCTGAATGAGCCCGGCGGTGGTGGAATCGAGATTCGTCATTCGGAGATTTGCGGTGGTATCCGAGGCCGGCCCCTACAGGTTTTCCTGGCCGGTGAAGTTGGTGACCAATGCGCGGAGTTTCCGGCGCAGCACGCTGTAGCTGAAGAAAGCTTTACCGATTTCGTAGTTAAAGTCGACCATCTCGTCGCGGTATTCCTTGTCGTTGATGATTCGCTGGACTTTACTTACGACGTCACGCGTCAGGTACCCGTCCATTGCGATCACTTTCGCACCCTTGGGTTCGATATCGGCGACGAAGATCGAGTAGCGATTGACCAAGACCGGCTTGCGATAATAGAAGGCTTCCAACAGCGCGTTGCCAAACCCCTCGTAGATGCTCGGATAGGTAATGAAGTCCGCTTGCGAATACGCATCGGCGAGCGTGTAAATCTTTTCGCCGTCCTCGGTCAAACCCCGCTTGTCTCCGACCTGCTTGTCGCACAGCACAAGTTGAACGCCATGCGATTCAGCGTGCTCCTGCAGCGCGTGCAGGTATTCGTCACCCTCGTCACCACTGGCGTGAGAAATGACCAGCTTACATCTTTTGTCTCTGAGTGCCGAAACAAGCGAGATCGCGTGCTCGATTCCCTTGCGGGGGACGACGCGAGTTGGTTGAAGAAACAGAATTTCGTCGTCGGCGATTCCGATGTCCTCGCGGAAGTCATCCGCATAGTCGTCTGCTTCCTCCGGTTCGTTCTCGAAATCCAGAACGTTGGGCACCAAAATCGACGAGACGCCGCGGCGGTGCGCAAGATCTTCCTGAGCGAACGAATTGATTGTGACGTTCTGAATCTGCGGCAATGCGGGAGGAAACGCCATCCATAACAAATCGGTCACGGCCGATACACTGAATCGATCTCGCTCCCAGTAAAAATCATGATGGTGGGCGATCGTCGGAAACCCGGTTTCGGCGATGAAGTGTGTCAGCGCGACACCCAACGGAATGTTCATCGGAATGCAGAGTGCGTTCTGGACAATCAACAAGTCGAGATTGAACCGGTGAGTAAACTCGTACAACGTCTTTTTCAAGTAATCCGCAAGCGCATAGATCCGCTGGGTGACGTCCGGGGTACGTGTCCTTGTGCCGAAAGCGCGGCGGTTGATCCATTCGATATCGGGGTGCCCGAAGTAGGCGTGTGGCACGACCATCGACGTTTCTTCGTCGCGGTCGCTCATTCCTGAATACCAATGGCTGACGTGTCGATGGTCCCACAACACCTGCGCCCACTTCGCACTTTCGAGCGACACGCCGTCGGTTCCGGCGAATCGAGTTCCGACAAATCCAATCTGAACGCCCATGGGAGCTGGCTTAACCTTTGGTTCTTCGACGATAACGGGTGCGCGTGGCACGCTTGATGTGAGAGGCTTTTACTGGATAGCGAGGCACTCTAGCAACTGCCCCAGATTCGTCAGAACAACGTCGGGACGCAACGACCGACATCGAGGATCGTCCTGGCGCGGTCGGCAACTCCGCAGGTCCCCGGCGAACCAAGCCGTCTGAAGCCCGGCCTGGGAGGCGGCCCAAACATCGTTGAGCATGTCATTACCGACATAAACGGCGTGATGGGGGGCGATTCCGCGCGTTGAAAGCCCAACACGAAGAGCGTCGAATAGTCGCGGTCCCGGCTTGGCCTGGCGAAATCGATTCGAAAAAACACAAAGATTCAGGTCGAAGCCTCCCTCGACAATTGATTGCCCCGCCAACAAGTCCTGCACAAGTGGCGGCGTGAAAGTCTGGGCGTTGCTGACAATTCCCATCGGAATGCCCAAAGCGTTTACCGCGTTGAGCAGTTCCACCGATCCGGGCATCGGCCACGTCGGATTCGCGCGGGCCTCGTATTGAGCGGCTAATCGAACCGTCTGTTCGGTCCGACCATGCGTGTCGATCCCGCATCGCTCCAGCACGAACCTCCACGCCTCGACAATGTCGACTTCCGGTTTCGGGCAATGATCGCTGCGTCGGGCGTCGTTCAACCGACCGATCTCAGCGTGAAGCATTTCGATCGAAGGGCGCGCTGCATCGAACTCATGCAGACCAACCGCGCCGAGCGCATCTTCGATGTGAGATCCCCGGTCCGCCTTATCGGCCGAACCGACGTCGCCACTTCCGCTGATCACGAGCGTCCCATAGACGTCGAAGACCACGGCTTGGACATCGACCAGCGGATTGAGTTGCGGCACGACATCGGTTGCGATAGGCGACATGACGTGACGGTGCTGCAAGACAGCAGCCGCCCACTCATCCGGATCATTCATCAAGCACCTCCGTGCGGCATGGATAGAACGGTCGGGAGCGGTTGATACGGTCGACCGCCCGCATTGCACCCTGCGGCGCGAAAACTTCCGAGTCGATCGGCGCCTGTGACAACGATTCGTAAATCGACTTCAAGTGCTCGGCGGTCTTTTCGGGAGAATACTTGCACCGAACAATTTCAGCATTGCGGCGAAGCAGACCCTCGTCAGCCGTTCGCGTCAAGTCATCCACGAGTTTGGTTGCACAAGCTTTGATTTCCGATTCGAATCCAGCATCCGATGCGACGCGCCGCAGGACTTCAGCCTGTCGCGCCGGAATTAACTCGGCAAAGTCGATCTGCCCCTCATTTTCGGTTGCTCGAGCGCGAAACTGCGGTTGAAACGATTCCGGAATCTTCGACCAGGCTTGCTCCATTGCCACAGCCGATTCATTCATGCACTCCGAAACCCACACTCGATCACCGGGAATGAAGATCGCATCGTACAGCTTTGGCAAATCGACACCGCTTGCCTCGAAGTCATCGGTCACGGTCGGCAGACGCCGGGCAATCACTTCACGGTGCACCAACCAGGGTTCGAGGTAGGCCATACCAAATCCCTCGGCAACACTGCTCGAAGCGACGAATTCGGCCGCCGACATGTTGTCGAGAAAGGAAACATGCGGATGTTGTCCCGCGTCGAATACTGCACGCGGCGCGACGACCGAAGCTATCTCTTTCCATCGCAGGTATGATCTCCGCTCAACCGGTGTCGCGGGACAGAGAGTCAATCCGGCGAAGTGATTCGGGCGTGTCCAACGGGAAAGCAGCAGGAATTCGCCCACGTTTTTGCGGCGAATCCCTCGCACCGGGTAGAGGCACCACTGCGCATCGGGCGGTAATTTCAACTCTCGCCGAACTCTTTCCAACGCCTCGTGCCGAGGTGGCGGCTCGCCGGACGGGGCCACGACGCTATTGGGAAGGCAATGCGTCTGATGCCCCGGCACTCCCACATCCACCAGCGTCGCGGCGTCACCGCGCGTCAGCGTTGCGTAGTGAATTTGCGCTGCGACCGGATAGAGATAGGCGTCGAGATGAGGTTTTCTTTTTGCGCCCGAGGCATCGATCAATCGACGATAGTTTTCGGGACGATTGTCCTCAGCGAAATCATGGATTTGAAGCAACAATCGCCAACCGGCCTCGGCAAGTCGCCCAATGACATCGGGTACCGCCGTGTTCTTTCCCAGGCTGTGATTGTGCCAGTGAAGTATCGAATCGTCACTTGAGATCGAAAGGCGAGAGAACTCCTGCGTCAATGATCGGACCATGCCCTCGGCCCGCCGGCCAATCGCATCGCGATCGTCGCCTTGGGCTGCGTCGTCGTGGGCCAGATTCTCGCGAGCCGGATTCTCGTGAGCCAGGTCGTCGTAGTCGAACGAGGGTATCGAAACCTGCTCGACCGACTCTCGTGTCTTGTCGGAAAGGCCGCCAAAGCGATTGCCTCCGACCAGCACGATTCGGCCAATTGAATCGCTCTCACGCAGCGCTCGCACGTGGTTTTCGACCACCTGCGTAACGCCACCGCGCTCGAAGTGGCAATGAAGGATAACAATATTCACCGAGACAATCTGATTACGAGATGCGGCATCTTACCCGAACGATTGCCTGAGGAACCGGCCGATCCTCGCCAAAAACGACGAATGATCAACCGAAATCCTTGCCAGCCCGGTCATGCGAGCCGGCAGGCCATGGGGAGTCTCGTCGAGAAGAATCCGGACCTGGTAACGCGGCGCCGCCAAAGCGATTGGGTCATCGACCCCGGCAACTCGATCCCCTGGCTCTGAAAACTCTCGAATCGGCGTCGCCGAGATCTCGATTACCTCGCCGGTGACCGAACCGCGTTTTCGGTCCGCCAATAGAAGCGTCGCTCGCTGTCTTGTCCGAATCCATTCGATCTGATCCTGCGGGACCAGTACGACCGCTTCGCGTTGGGAGGGATCTCCCACCACACAGACCACCGTACCCTCATCGAGCCAGGCCCCGCGGTTGATTGGCTGCATTGGAGTGCCGGTCCAAAACCGCGGATGTCGGTCGTCGTCTCGATTCATCGTTTGGGGTGACGCCGTGGTCGGCGCAGCAAAGACGCGACCGTCTTTCGGAGATGTCAATTTCAATCGCTGGGCAACGTCCTGTTGCAGTTGCCGCTGCTTGATGGCCTCCTTCAACGCACTTTCGACCACCGGGATTCTCGTTGCGTCGGCGCGGCTGGTGCCCCGACGTGAGCGAAGTCCGTCAAGCTCCACCGACAGCCGGGCGCAGCGGGCGCGGATCGATTCCAGTTCCCGCTCCATTTCTGGATCGCGTAATTCAGCGATGACGTCACCAGCGTGAACGAGTCTCCCCTCAGCAACCGACGCGACGATCGCGCCGGCATCGGTCACGAACACTTCCGCGGCATCGAGTGGTTGCACCGACATCGGTGCTACCACTCGGTGCGGTAACGGAATCATCCCAATGAACAAGAGTGATGCTGTTGCGCCGCCGAGTATGAACGCCGCCCGCCAACTTGAAACCTGCGAGCGCTGCGCAGCGAGAGACTCTGCGTGAGCTCGCGGCGGCTGCAAAACGGGGCGTACCAGGCGAACACTGAACCAAAGACCCGCTGTCAACGCAGCCGTGCCCGCTGGAATGCCAAACCCGTGGTTGTCCGCAAATCGATAGAGCATGTACAGAATGAAACAATAGATTGCCGTTCGGTAAACACCGCTGGCGATTCCGTAACCGACCAGAAAGGGCTTTCGGTTGTCGATCGATGCAATGGACGACGTCTCACCCCACAACACTCGTCGCATCCATACGCGAATCACCCGGCCCGATCGGCTGGCAAGATTCGGAATTCCAACCAGGTCCGAAAGGATGTAGTAGCCGTCATACCGCAACAGCGGGTTCCCATTGAAGACGAACGTCGTGATTGAACAGACAACCATCACGGTCACGCAAAGGTCCCTGATCGCGCCGTCGGCGGTGAAGACCCAGATCAGTGTCGCCACCGCGGCCAATGACAATTCGGCGAGCATGCCGGCTGCGGAAACAAACATCCGCTTCCAACGCCGATCGAGCAGCCACGCGTCGGAAACATCACAGTAGAGGCAGGGCACACCAACCAAGAACATCACACCGAGTTCGCGGCACTCGCCGCCAAAACGCTTGCAGGCCAAAGCGTGCGCGAATTCATGAATGATCTTTGTTGCGGAAACCACCGCCAACAGCGCCACGAGTCCCTGTCCGCTTGCAAAGCGCGCCGTCGCGACCGACAAGTGCCCCGCGAGCGTCTCGAACTGCTGCACGACAATCACGATGGCCGTGATGATCAGTGCGATGATCACCAGTGCCGCGTTCCTGGAGAAAAGAAACTTCGCAATGGGCAGGCATCGATCCAGCAGACGATCAGGATTGATTCCAGGAACGCGCAACGCCAACGGATTTCGCCACCATCGGTGACGCAGGTCCGAATTTGGCAACCGCTGTGTCATATCGGAGCCGCCAATCGAAACCAGACCCTGGTGCTGTGCCTCGGTGAAAAACCTCGCCAACGACTCTTGAGAAACGAGCTCAGGCGTCATGCGTTGCAACACACGCGCGGCGATCTGTTTGAAAGTCGTCTTTCCGTCGGCCAGACTCAGAATCGAATGTTCTTGCTCGTTGAAGTAAAACATCGCGCGCGACAATGGATCTTTCACGACCCACATTGGATCGGTTCCCATCCAAACCTGGCGCTGAATCAAATCTGCCCTCAGAGCGATCGTCGACGTCTCCGGGATCATGGCTTCGATCTCAGACTCAATCGCATGCCGGGCAAGACATCGAATTTCGGATTCTCGAATTCAACCCAAAACCGAACTTCCTTGTTCACGGGGTCCACCTCCGGATGGATGAACACAATCCGGCCTGCACGTTGAACGGGCGATGCCTCACCGACGTCGATCAACAGGTCAACCTTGCGCTGCGATCTCAGTTGGTGAATCTTCCCCAGCGGGACAAACCCTTCGGCCCGCAAGCGGCTGAGCCGAATCACGCGGACCACCGGATCGCCGGCGGTAACCCAATCACCTTGTCGACGAAACTGCTGGACGACGACGCCGTTGATCGGTGAGACGATCTCTTGCTGGGCCCTGGCAAGTTTTGCGAGTTGAACCTGATGCTGCTGCAACTCGAGATTCAATTGGTCAATGCTTCGGTCGGCTCCCGCCTGGGCAACTTCGATTTCTGACCTTTCGATGCTGATCGCCTGGGCCGCGACCGATGCGACTTCCGATCGAGCGTTGAGCTCATCGATACGGCGATCGAATTCCGCCTGTTCCGATTCCAACTGTTTCTTCTCGTAGGACAGACGAAGGCTGTCGATTTCAGACTGGGAAACACTATCGATGAATTGTTGGCGCGCCCGTGTGGCGCGATCAAGCTCGTTTCGGGCGACCGCTTCCGCTTTCCGGGAAGCCAGGATTCGAGTTTCATTGCCCGCTTTTCGATCCGCGATCTCACGAGCAATCTCGATCTGCTTGGCGAGTTGTTGTTGCTGAGCAAGTTTCTTTTTCGCCAAATCAATGGACAATGAATTGGCCGCGGTCTCATTTGCAATCGCAAGTTGAGTAACCGCAAACTCCTCTTCTATCCTCGCCTGGCGATCATCCAGGACGGCCAATTGCTGGCCAACGGTTACCGACATTCCTTCGCGAACAGGTACCTTCGCGATCACACCACTCTGGCCCGCCGGCACATTCACCGCGTCAATCAATACGACGATCATCTCGTCAACCTGCAGCGGTTGATCTCCAACCTCGAGGGGTTGATCTCCAACCTCGAGGGGTTGATCTCCAACCTCGAGGGTTTGATCGGCGACTCCCGAATCGACCACCCCGAGCGAGAAAAGAACCAGGAGTAGGGTGGATCGGAAAACGGTTGTTAAGGATTTGGTCATGGTTGGGTGGGTTCGGTTGATGTTTCCTAAAACCAGCCTTGGCGGCGGCTCCATTCGATCAGCCCGCGAAACCAGACGAATCCGATGGGACGTTTGCCGCAATGAAGTCGCGCGGCCACGGTAGCGCCAGAGCGAATATGTACGGGCGTTTCGGATACAAACGGCACGCTGAGGCGGATCACCGATTGACCGGCGGAATTGAGATGCGCGACGTCCGCGATCTCAGCAATGTCACCCTCGAACACTTCCGTGGGATTCGATCTCAGGCGCATGTGACAACGGCCCGTCTGGTTCGCCTGAGCGGTCAAAACATAGTTCAAATTCTTCTCCGGCAAATCGAGGTCGACGATCCATCCACCTCGGTCATCCACGACGTCAAGAAGGAATTGTCCGTGCGCGACGGGCCTGCTACTCAGCGATTGATGCAGGTTCCAACGATCGACCCGACCATCCATCGGACTGGCGACCGTCAATTCAGCATTCTGCGCTTGCAGCAATTGCAATTGTTTCTCCAGACCCTCGATCTCAGTTTTTACTACCTGCTCATCGGCAGAGACTCCGCTCTCGCGGTCTCGCCCACCGCCACCCCGGTTCCCCGAGCGGGTCACCAGCAGTGAATCGAACCGTGATTGTGCCGTTGCGAGAGCACCTTCGATCTGGCGACGTTGCAAATCCAAATCAGCGCTCCGCAGGACGACCAGCGTATCGCCCGCGCGTACTCGCTCGCCATTGTTTACCGCAATGTCGGCAATCACTCCCTGTGCCGGCGCGAAGATACGGTTCCGCTGCGCAGCAACAATGCGGCCTTCGACAGGAAGATCAAAATTGACTGGGATCAAGCAGGCAGCCAAAACCAGAATCGTGATCGCACCCGCCACGAAAACCAGCTTTCGGCGCGACGTAGCACGTGACAGCCGCCCTGCGATCAGACCCCATGCTGCGTCATCACGTCGAAGCGCATGTTGGATCGCCTGGGAAACTGGATGGCGTATCGGTTCAAGGGCTGATCCAAATCCTGGATCGTGAGGGTCATTATCGCGGAAGCGTTCAAGCACGATCGCTGCATCGTCACGCGTATCATCGTCGTTGTGGATTAATTCCACGTGAAATTCTTTACAACCCGATTCCCGCCGATAAGCAACCAGTGAATCACTAACGCCGTCTACCTGCTCGGTGTCCGACAACACACAGGTGATTCGATCCGCGCTTTCGAGCAGCTCGCCTGTCAGGATCTCGAGCCACCTGACTTGCCGTGCGCGTCGGTCGATCCTTCCCGGTGTGGACGATGCGATCATGCGCCACCCGGACGCGCGCCGGCGAAACATGCTGACGCGGTCGATCGACAATTCCTCGGCCACAGCCCTCGCGGTTGACGCGAAGGATTCTTCCAGATCGATACCCTCGTAGAGCTTGCGGGTGAATTCATCGCGTTGCGTTTGAACATCGAGGCGGCGACGCAGCATCGCAATCTTCGATCTCATGAAGACGCCCGCGGCCAAATCAAGCACCGCTTCGGCCAATTCGCTCAAAGTCTTCTGCAGAGCCAAATCGACTGCGTCGTCGAATCGCAGTTCGAGACCAATCAAGATGTCGTCGTGCAATTTCTGCACTGCAACCAGGGTCAGCGAAGTTTCTCCCGCCACGCTGAACCAGCGACTACTCGGGGCATGCTCATCCGAGGCCGGGCATTGCTCCCAGGGGGTCGGGGTCTTTTCGTCATGCACCGCCAATCCATTGCGGGCGAGGATTGACCGCTGCGAGTCCTCGATCGTCCACAGCGAAACTGTCCAGGCTCGAGCCGTCGCGCAGATTTCGGCACAGAGCTCATCAAAGAAAGTCCCTGGCGGCATGTCCGATCGAGCTGCCATTTCGACTCGCTCGACAAGCGCCGCGGCATCCTTCCAGAGGGGCTCAGTCCGATGATGGGAGTCGCTCATGGGAGGGCGCACGTGGATGGATTCAAAAAAGGAGCCGGGTCAAAGTGCCCAGTTTAACCAACCGCCAAACGTTTCGGTTCGTGGAACCGGCGTTTCACGGAGTTCGACGCGTCAGGGCCCGATTTCGACCGAATTGATTGGATCACATCCGGCAATCTGTACGAATAAGTCAAACGGTGCGCTATGTGCCGAATTTAACGGTCAGTCTGCGCTTTGACGTCGACCCGCCCAGGTTCAACTTTGATAACGGTCCTCGATCACGATCGAAAACCTCGCCTCGGTAACATCGCGACCGCTGCGCGCGTGGTGCTGTTCGCGTTGGTCGTTTGTTTTGTGTTTGGATGCCGGACTTATCGAAATGTTCCCGAGACGATTGGCAATCGTGTGGGCAGCATCGATGCACTGATGCTCGATGTAGACGCAGGTGCTCCGGCGTGTGAATTTCCGGAGATGCCAACGCCCCCGCTCACGTTGAGGAATCCCGAAGATCTCGACAACGCGGTCTATCGCGACCTGACGCTCCATGAATCGATCGAGATTGCCCTCAGCAATGGAGATGTATTGCGAGATCTCGGCGCCACGGTGCTGCGGCTGCCCGAGGCCGTCGGAACGGGCCAGTCGATCGGCCTCGTAGAAACCGACCCGCAAGCAAGCATCGAGGCAGCCTTATCAGCATTCGATGCACAGTTTTATGCTTTCGGAAAGTGGCAGAACAACGACCGCAAATTCAACAACCGATTTTTTGGGGGCGGCGCGAACGCGTTCAAGCAAGACACACACGATTACGTGTTGCAGATATCGAAGCGCACCGCCACAGGCGCCCGATTCGCGATTCGCAGCGTGACCGATTACGACGCCAACAATGCAACCGGCAACGAAACACTCAGTGCTTGGCAAACTCAGTTACATGCCGAAATGCGTCAGCCGCTGTTGCAGGGCGGCGGGCTGACGTTCAATCGTATCGCCGGTCCCAACTCACAGCCGGGTATCTACAACGGAGTGTTGATCGCGAAGGTCAACAACGATATCACGTCATCAAAATTCCGCCAGCAAGTGCGGGATTACCTGAGCGACGTGATGAATGCCTACTGGGACCTCTATTTCGCATATCGCGACGTCGATGCGAAACGCGATGCGATGCAGCGGAGTCGCAGCACCTGGCAAAGTTTCGAGGCGCAAAAGACAAGCGATCGAAAATCGGGTGCCTCCGAGGCACTGGCTCGCGAACAATTTTACCGCTTCCAGTCGGACCTCCAGGATGCCATCGCCGGAAAGTTGGTGCAGCGCACACGGGTCAAGAATTCCAGCTCCGGCGGCACCTTTGCTGGACTCAACGGTGTCCAGGCCGCCGAGCGACGATTCCGATTGCTGATCGGGCTGCCCATCGGCGACGGCATGCTGATTCGGCCCGCCGACGAACCCAATGACGCTCCGATCGTGTTCGATTGGGATTCAATCTCAATGGAGGCGATTCAGATGCGCAGCGAATTGCAGCAGCAACGATTGGTGGTGCGGCGCCGAGAAATGGAATTGCTGGCTGCAAAAAATCATCTGATGCCCTCACTCGATCTGGTCACGATCTATCGGCTGCGCGGACTCGACAAACAATTGGCAGGCGACGACAGCGCGTTTGACGAACTCGGTACCTTCAATTTCCAGGAGTACGAGGCAAGTCTCGAACTGAAACTTCCCGTAGGGTTTCGCCAGGCGCACGCCGCGGTCCATCACGCACGGTTGCAACTCGCCCGCGATCGCGCTCTGTTACGAGAACAGGAACGACAGATTCTGCATGATCTAACAGCTGTGGTGGCCGATTGTGACCGCGCCTATGCCCAAATGCAAACGAACATCAATCGATACATTGCTGCCAGCGACGCGCTCGACGTTCTCGAGGCCAACCGCAAGGCTGGACTTCCGGTCAGCCTGGAACAGTTGCTCGATGCCCAACGCCGCGTCAGTGAGTCACAAACGAAATACTACGTGTCGCTGGCCGAATACACCGTCGCGACAAAAAATGTCCAATTCGAAAAAGGCACCCTGCTGCAGACAGCCAACATGATGGTCGTCGATGCGCCCCCACAACCTGTACCGCAGATGGATTCACATGCGGGCCCTGTTCCGGTGGCGAGTCTCCCGGTGGCGAGTCTCCCGACGCCGGCGGATCTGAATCGTTAGCGGGCCCGCTGATCACGGGAGGCCCACGGGGGTCTTCGGTTTCAAAACCAAACTGCTACGCTACGAGGAACTCAGTGACGTTCCGAACTCGCAGCAAGGTTCACGGTGTCCGATGACAACGGAGAGGTTGATCCGTCGATTTCACGAGTTCGGCGGCGCACCGAGCGATGCGTCGATCGATGCCGACTCGTTGATCGGATTCTTTCAAGCCTTTCGGCCCGACGGCATGGCGATTCGAGGACTGTACGAGGAACTCGACGTTGGCGATGCGTTGGAAGCAAGGCTCGACCAGCTTTACAACGCCAGTGGTGATGACCGGCGACCCCAAGGGGGCAAAGATGCCTATTTCGTGATTCGGCATCCACCGCCGATCGATCCCGACGCGGCGCGGGATCTGACCGTGGCATGGCTACAAGGCATCGGCCACCTCGCCGTCTCAAGCGGGGACGAGACCCTCACCGCTGCCCTTGATCCGATGCCATCCATTCGGGTGCTCGAGGGTGTTCCGCCGAAGCATCCGAAGGATCGGAGGGAGAAATCTCGGCTGTTGCTGGCGCTTCAGGAGGACGCGTCGCGCCTGGTCGAGCGGATCGACGGAGGACCCTACGCCGCGACACTTCGTCCTGCTTATTACTTTACGGCCTGTGACACGATGTTGCGTGACTATTTGATGTGGCCGCTGTACGCCACCGCTGCAGGGATGGAGGATCCGCTGGAGCCCTACTTTGAACTCTGGCGTCACGGGGTGAAGTATCGAATCTTCGGAGAAACGCAGATCGATATCTACCTGCCACGTCAACAAAGTTAGCCAACTCAGCTAGACTTTGTTGAAGACTCTGCCGTGTCTTCCTCGACAACCCATGACTCTCTTGCATAAAAGTGCCATGCTTCGCTGTCTGATCGCATTGACGTTGATTGCCTCCTGTGTTTTTCCGCATTCGCTCGTCGCGGCCGATGAGGACAAGCGGCCGAACATCGTCTTTATCTTTGCTGACGACCAGTGTTTCGACACGATCAATGCCTTGGGGAACAAGGAGATCCAGACGCCGAACCTTGATCAACTGGCGCGTCGAGGGACTACCTTTACCCAGGCCTACAACATGGGATCGTGGAGCGGCGCGGTATGCGTTGCGAGCCGCACGATGCTCAATTCAGGTCGCTTTGTTTGGAATGCTCACGCCATTCATAACACCTCGGAAAAAGAGCGCGAGCAGGGACGTTGGTGGGGTGAATACCTCAAGTCGGCCGGCTACCGCACTTACATGACGGGCAAATGGCATTGCCGCGCGAACGCGGAAAAATCGTTTGACGTCGTGCGCGATGTTCGGCCCGGAATGCCAATGGCTACCGAGGCTGGCTACAACCGCCCTTCGGCCGACGGCAGCGACCCCTGGTCACCCTCGGATCCGAAGTTCGGTGGCTTCTGGGAAGGCGGGACACACTGGAGCGAAGTGGTCGCCAATCATGCCGATGACTATTTCGACGAGGCGAGCGGCCGTGATGAACCGTTCTTCATGTACCTCGCGTTCAACGCACCGCATGATCCGCGCCAATCACCGAGCGAGTATGTCAATCGGTACCCGCTCGATGACATTGCCGTCCCCGATAATTTCCTTTCGATCTACCCGCACGCCGAGGAAATCGGCTGCGGCAAAAACCTTCGCGACGAACGTTTGGCCCCGTTTCCTCGCACACCTCATGCCGTCAAAGTCCACCGCCAGGAGTACTATGCGATCATTACGCACATGGACACGATGATCGGCAGAATTCTTGATTCGCTGCGGGCAAGCGGAAAGGCCGACAATACATGGATCTTCTTTACCGCCGATCACGGTTTGGCGGTGGGACAACACGGATTGTTTGGTAAACAGAACATGTACGACCACAGCGTCCGCGTCCCCTTCATGGTCGTCGGTCCCGGCGTCGAGGCGGGAAGAAAGATCGACCAGGCGGTGTACCTGCAGGATATCATGCCAACCTCGCTCGAATTGGCCGGGATCGAAAAACCCGATCACGTGGAATTCCACAGCATCTTGCCACTTCTCGAGGGCGGCGAGAGCCCCTACGAGTCGATTTACGGTTGTTACCTCGAGAAGCAGCGTAGCATCCGAACGGACCAATACAAATTGATCGCTTACCCGGAGGCTCAGACGCTTCGGCTTTATGACATCGAGAAAGATCCCTTGGAAATGAATGACCTGGCCGCCGAGGCATCGAATCGTGAAGTGACCAAAGAGTTGTTTGCGAGACTCGTCGCGTTGCAGAAAGAAATGAATGACGACCTGGATTTGACTTCGCTGGCGCCATGATCCATTCCCGGCGCCTGATCCATTCCTGGAAGTTGGCACATGCAGCCCTTTGATATCCATAACCGAACTCGCTTCATTTTTGGCGAGGGAGCGATCGCGCGGCTGGGCGAGCTTGCGGCTGGGTTTCGTCCTCGGTGCGTATTGGTGGTCAGCGACCGGGGAATCATGGACGCCGGGCACGATGCGGCGGCGCTGCGTTCGCTGCGTGATGCGGGCATGAACGTCGCGTCGTTTCACGACTTCGCGGAAAACCCAACCTCGGCGATGGTCGATGCGGGCGTACGTCGCGCGGCTCAAGTACAACCCGATCTGTTGGTCGGCCTCGGCGGCGGCAGCAGCATGGATTGCTGCAAAGGCATCAATTTTGTTTATTCATGCGGCGGCACAATTCACGACTATCACGGTGTCGGCAAGGCGACCTGTGACATGTTGCCCATGATCGCAATTCCCACGACCGCCGGAACGGGCAGCGAGGCACAGTCATTCGCACTAATCAGCGACGCCGATACGCATGCGAAAATGCCTTGCGGTGATCCGCGCGCCGCATGCCGAGTTGCCATTCTCGATCCTGTGCTGACGTTGACCCAGCCTCCGCGAGTGGCAGCGCTCACCGGCATCGATGCAGTCTCGCACGCGATCGAAACCTATGTCACCAAACGCCGCAACGCCGTTTCGACGACCTACAGCCGCCGCGCCTTCGGCATGCTTGCCCAGGGGTTTTCACGTGTCCTGCGCACACCCGATGATCTCGAGGCACGAAGTCTGATGCAACTTGGTGCCAGCCTGGCTGGGATGGCAATCGAAACGTCAATGTTGGGAGCCGCGCACGCAACGGCGAACCCGTTGACCGCCCACCACGACGTCACTCATGGCCAGGCGGTCGGATTGATGCTGCCTGCGGTGATCCGAATGAACGGCGCCGAGCATGCCGATTGGTACGCCGATCTCGTTCGCGAGGTCGACCCCTCGGTACCGACCGAGGAAGCACCGAATCGGTTGGCCGAAATGGTCACCTCCTGGCTCCGCGAGGCAGGTCTGGCGACGACACTCGATGAATTGTCAATTCCGTCCGAGGGGATTGAATCGTTGATCGAGGATGCCCTCAAGCAATGGACCGGTACCTTCAATCCTGTTCCCCTGGATGCCGACCGAACCCGCGGCTTGTATCGATCGATCGCTTGAGGAGCCGGACAGGTCCATCGGTAACTCGACGAAAACCTTGGGGGGGCCGCAAAACCAGTTTGCGAACAGTCCTCGCGTGATTCACAATGATGGGGGTCTGCGGAACTCCTCTTCTCTCATCAAGCCTCTGTGCGATGTCATCGGCGAATCAAGATTCTTCCCCCACCTCTCCTCCTTCATCCCCCGGAAGCATCACCGACTTGACCTCCGCCCAGCGGGGACAATGGCGCGAAGTGAAGGCGGACCAACTGGCTCGTAAAGAGCTGCCCGTTGCGCCAATCGCAACGCCGCCTTCGATCGATCCGCCCGCCGCTGAGTCGCCGCCCGAGCCACAGTCGCCGCCCGAGCCACAGTCGCAATCGGAACCGCAGTCGCAGCCGGCCAAGGAGTCTCAAACGGACTTGCCCACCCAATCGAAAACAGTCAAGGGAGGCGACGTGGCTGCGTCTCCAACCGAGCCGACAATCTCCGTTGAAGCGGCGACCGAGTCGTCCGATATCGATATCGAGAAACCATCGGCGCAGCAGTCTTCGGCCGCGAAACGATTGGCGGTCGAACAGCAGCCACCGAAACTACGGTTGGAGCGGCGCCAGGAACTCGAACACCACCTCAAAGCGAGTCCGACCGACCTTGACGCCTACATGGAATTGGGACGGATCTACCGGGCGGACAATCGACCGCTGGATGCAAAACGGATTTTTCAGCAAGCGATTCAGATTTTCCCCGATGAACAGGAATTGTTGTGGGAATACGAAGAATCGGTCCTTGCTCGGTCGCTCCAGCAATTGAAAGAGGTGACCGACCTGGCTCAACGGCTCGATACGGTCGAGACCGAACGCGAACTCAAACGCAGCCAAAATGACTGGGCGTGCCGGCGGATGGACATTTGCCGCGCGCGTCTCAGCCGGGACAGCTCGCTGATTCACCTTCGCGTTGCGCTGGCCGAGGCGATGTATGACGGCGAACTGTACGAGGCAGCGATCGACGAACTCGAGCCAATCCTGAACAATGATGATCTCTCGCCGGCCGCCTACCTGATCCGCGGCCGTTGTATGTTGGCGATGGGCAAGGAGATCGAGGCAATGAAATCGCTGCGTGCGGTCGCGTTGCGGCGAGCGGTGATGGCCCCGCTGAAATCTCGAATCATTGCCCTCCGATTGCTCTGTGATACCGCCGAAAGGCTCGGCGTCACGTTGACGTTGGAGAAATATCGCCAACACTTGCATCAAGCCGAGCAGGATCTCGCCGCGCAAGCGGCTTCGGAAGCGTAGTCCCTGCCGCCGGCCAACATGAATCACCTAAACGCTCGGAGAGCCACGCGATGAATCAAGCCATTGTTGATCCTGATCAACTTCGCCAATTTGCCTCGCATTTGCATCGTTTCGCCGAAGAGCTGAAGCAGCAATCGAGCGGACTGGCGTCGCAGATGAACCAACTCGAGCAAACCTGGCGTGATGAGCAGCAAAGAAAGTTCTCCGAAGAGTTCACGACGCAAATGCGTCAATTGACCAGGTTGATTCAGACGACCGAGCAACACGTGCCCTACCTGATGCGCAAAGCGGAACAGATCGACGCCTATTTAGGACGCTAAAACGAAGTGTCGACCAGCAACGTTCGTAACATCGAATCGCTCGAAGCCTTTCACGCGGGGATGGTGAACCTCGCCAGCGACTGGGACAAAACGCTCCAGGAAGTGCGGATGATCGTGCACCGCGCCGAGAGCTACTTTTCCCAGGAGCGGCCCGCGTATTGGCGCCGCCAACTGCAACTCGCCGAGCGCGAGCTGAGCGAGGCCAAGGACAGCCTCGCCCAGAAACGGGCGGCGATTCGCCCTGGTGACCGGCCCGCGGCCAGCGAGGCGGCCAAACGTGTTCGCACCGCGGAACAACGCGTACGGGAATGCGAATCGAAGGTGCGTGCGACAAAAGCCTGGTCGATTGAAATCTCACAGCAGTGCGACGCTTTGCTCGGACCGCTTGCCGACGTGGTCCAGCACTGCGAGGTGCTGCTGCCGACCGCGGCAAACGAATTGCGGGTGTTGATCGACCAGCTGCGGGCTTACACCGAACAGCAAAAACCGGGGAGCTGACGCGAGAATCACGATTTCGGGAACGTTGCACCCTTACGCTATCCCGCCTCCATCGCTGCCACCACTTGAAACATCGAGTGATTCGTTTTCCACTCTTCTATGCGGCACAATCTGTCCGCTTTCCGGACGAACCCAGCAAGCGACCCCAATATCGATTCAATGAATCCCACCCAAACCGACATTTTTGAGCGACTTACCAGCAGCAGTAGTGACCCGACCGAGATGCTCGACGAGATGGTCGAGTATTTCCGCCAGGCACGACAGCCCATGGAATTGTTCGAGGCGCTGAAGATGCGGATCCGCCATCGTCTCGGCCTGCCGCTGGTCACCCACGAAAGCGAGCCAACGCGGCCTGAGGACGTGGAACGCCAGCTTGAAACCGGACTGCTCGAAGCGTGTCGAGAAGCCGGTACGATGCTGATCGAGGAGGGAAAAGTAAGCGAAGGCTGGATGTATCTTCGGCCTACCGGGAATCTGGAACTCGCCCGCGATCTGATCGCTGATATCGAGATCAACGAAGAGAACTATGACGAGATGATCCAGGTACTGTTGCACGAAGGGATCGACGTAAGACGCGGCTACCTGGCCGTTTTGGACCACCAGGGCACGTGCAACAGCATCACGCTTTACGAACAATCGCTGGCATCGCGCAACAAGGCCGACCGTCGCGCGGCGGCCGCTTGCCTGTTGGAACATTTGTATGAGGAATTGATCAACCTGGTCCGAGGCGACATTGCCCGCCGCGAAGCGCCCGCTGGGGACGACGAATCGCTGGCCGAGATGATCGAGAATCGCCGCTGGATTCTCGAGGAAGGGGGATATCATCTCGATACGACTCATCTCAGCGCGACCGTTCGTATCGCCTCGGTCCTCGATGATCCAGAACTGCTGAAAAAAGCATGGGAATTGACCCAATACGGAAAACGACTGCATCACCAGTTTCAGTATCCGGGCGAAGAACCGTTTGTCGATTTCTATCCGGCGTACGCCGCCTATTATTCGGTCTTGCTTGGTGAAAATGTCGAGGCGGGATTGAAGGTGTTCCAACGCAAGGCGCGTTCGGTTGATGTGGCCCAACATGGCACCGGCGCGCTCGAAACCTACGTCGACCTTCTCGATCGCGTCGGCCAACATCGCGAAGCAATCGACGCTGCCATCGAATTGGTCCCCGACGACCTTCCACCCCAAAGAATCGTGCCGCTGTTGTTGGAAATCGCCCAACGGGCCGAACAAGCGGGACAATCAGGTGGATACGACGCGATCCTCGAGTATTGCAGAAAGCACAAAGACGTACTGGGTTATGCCGCGGTGCTGCACGCATCCAACCGCCAGTAGAAATCGGAATGTGCCCTGGCGACCTTTCGGGGCCGTGCCGCTGTACCGGGTGACGCCCCGATCACAGACACATTTCACAGACACATTTCACAGATACATCCCGACAAACCCCTCACTCGAGTCGCTCTGCTCTTGCACGGCCTTGATGCGCTGCTCGGTTTTTTCCAGATCGCCCGCTTCGATATACCGATTGAATTCGACCAGCAAAGCATGCTGGACGCTTTCGGCGAGGAACCCGACGACCGGTTCGCTCAACCACGAACAGGTTTCACCCTGGAGCTTGGCGGTGATGTCCACCGCCTTGGTGCGCCGATCTTTCTCGCCTGTCATCACCGTCCCTTCGAAAGCGAACGCCACTGTCCCGTGTGCCGGATCGTTGGTGAGGTGATAGGTACAGGTGCCGCGGTGCAGGTAATAGGTATTGTGCGTGCCGTGTTTCGCCATCGCCTCCTTGACGCGCAGCACGAATTGCTCGTAGACCGGTGAGGCATCAACAGGGACATCCAACCGTGTAACGCTGCGAAGTGGCAAGCAGTCAAATTCGATTTCGACCCATTGTCCTGACATGGCGGTGGCTGATACCTGAGTGGATGGAGATGAGGACCGACGAGAGCGCCGACTCATGGAAACTCAGTGTAACGAACGGGGCGAATGACCGCGACGGAGAATCGAAACCGGCGCGCCCCGGTTGGTCGCGGACTACAAACCCCAGAGGACAAACAGCACCGAGCAGATCCGAACGCGTTCGCTGCACAGAAGATCAATGCCAGGCATTGATCACGGACTCGACGCGACCCCGTCCAACCTCTGTTGGATGGCGAAGTGTTGTTGCTCCAACTTTTGCTCGAGCGCCAGGTTCTGCTGATGCAGCCGAGCCATGTCGGCTCTCATTTTGTCGACGCGTGCGCGAAGTTTCGAGAAATAGTCCTCGATTGCCGTTTTTTCCTTCTGGAATTGGGCAAGATCGTATTCCAACTTCAACTTGATGTCCTGGTTGACAACCAGCATGGCGTCGGTTTTCGCGATTGCCTCTTCGAGTACTTTCTTCTCGAACTCGAGCTCCGTCGTACGATTGGCCAATTCGGTAAGCCGCAATCGAATTCTGCGTAGGATGTAACGGTAGTCATTGAGCGGCCGCAGGTAGTAACGATCGATCAGCTTCGCCACCCCTTCGTCGATCAGTTCGCTGCCAGCCTCTTCCTTGACGAGGATTTGATCGCCCTTCTTGAACCTGACCTGACCGTCCTCGCCGCGCTGCAAGCGTCCGTCGACGGCACGACCGTTCCCGTCAAAGAAACCGCCGTCCAAAGCACCACGCTGTTCGGGGCTGTCAACTTCGATCCCATGGTTCTTCTCGAATTCGATTTTTACCCATCGGCTCAGCGGAGGATCGTCCTGAGTGGCACGGCTGCCGTCGCGGAGATAACTCTGCAGCGTTGCTTCGGTAACCTTGTTTTCGAGCAAGCGACGCACAAGTTCTTCGTCGATGCGGCCGAAGAAATTTTCGTCCGTGGGAACACTTTCCTCAGCAACGAAGGCACGATGCCCGTCCAGCGGCAGCAATTCGTACAATGACCAACTGCGTGCCTGGCGACTGGAAATGGCTTGCAATTGATTGGCTTCGAGCGGACCGGTTGGCGTCAAGGTGACCTGTGTGGGTGTGCTTGATACGACACGGAACTCGCCGAGGTAAAAGGTCGGAATAAGAACCTGTTCGGTATTGGCTTGTTCCGCGAATCCATAGACGACAAGACTTTCCGGCAACAAGGGTTGCGGCGGTCCGGCGGCGGCAGCGTCATCCGCGGGGTCGGCGGGATCGGCGCCGGGGATTCCGTCGACTGCGGCGTCCTGCTGTGCGCGAACGAGAGTGATGTTGTTGTTGGCTACGTTTTGCATCTGAAGGTGTCGCCACCGTCGCCCCGCTTCGACCCCCACCTGCTTGAGCTTCTGGACCAGATTGATCACGCCCTCGCCGGCGGATGGGTCTTCGGAATCGCCGTACTTGATTCTGCGGTTGGATGCGTGAGCCTCGGCGGCCTGCTTTTCAAATTTCTCTTTTGCTTCGTGCCAGGCGCTGCGGCTTTCGAGAACGCCCGCGGTCGGAAAGAGAAACACGACGGCCAACAACATGGTGATGCAAACAGCGACGATGTTGTACCAACGCCAATCACGAGCCGCTTTCCAGACGACAACAAAGAAGCCGATAAGCAGAACGACCAGTAGACCGAGGATTGCAAACTTCATGGTCGCTCTGTGTTCACCATCGCGGTGGAGATGCGGAGGATATTTCCTCCTGAATCGACGCTTGGATGAGGGGTCTGAGCGTCAGAGGAGGGGCGATATTGCCTCAATGAATAGTAAGTAGGGCAAATTGTAACGTCAAGGATTTCCGGGTTTCCGTGGCCGAAAGAGACGACTTGGAAGCGTTACAACGGAAATCTCCCCCCCATCAGCCGGCGGATCGCCAGCGTCTGCTGCGGCGAGCAATCCCGCATTGTCGTTACAACCCTCACCAGCGTCCTCCCAAAGCGTGCAACCCGGTGGGGTTGTTACAAACATGTCTGGAGCAGGGAGCCCGGAGCGTCGAATTCGATACCGTTGGGATCGGCCATGCTTGCTTTGCCGATTCTAGTCGCAGTTCCGAATTTTTTGACTCCGGCGGTTGCTCGGCAGATGAACCACACTTACAAATCGATCACAAAGTCGCTTTTTTCGTTGAAGACGCTTCTGCTGGCATCCGCGGTGGGCGGGACAGCGATCTCGGGGTGCCATCGGCAATACTACCGCAAACAGGCCGATGGCGAGGCCCACGCGTTGATTGCCGAGAAAGCGTCGCACGTGGCCCGGCCGCCGAACATTCCGATCCAAATCGATGTCGACCGCCGCAGCCGGATGTTCAATCCGTTCGATCTCGACTTCCAGCCTCTACCGCTCGATGACCCCTCCTCCTATCGGTACATGCAGTGCGTCGACGGACGCCGCGGCTATCCGATGTGGGAGGCAGCCGGGATCACCAACACGGCGGAGAGTCCCGACTGGTGGCAGTTTCTGCCGCTCGACGACAATGGCGTGCTCGTGCTCAACGCCGAGAACGCGGTGCGGATCGCGATGCTTCATTCGCCCGAATACCAGCGTGAAGTCGAGGATCTCTATCTCGCGGCGCTGGCTGTCAGCACCGAGCGTTTTGCCTTCGATACGCAATTCTTCGGTGGTGCAGTCACCGACCTCACGACCAGTCGCGGTGGACCAACGGACCTCGGTCTCCGCACCGACTCGGTCAATTCGAACAAGTTAAGACTCAACCGTCGATTTGCCACGGGCGGAGATCTGTTGGTTGGACTCGCCAACAGCATCGTTTGGGAACTCGGCAGTTCGGATGTGCGAGTGGGCTCGAACGTCCTTGACTTCACCCTCACGCAACCACTGTTGCGAAACGCCGGACGCGACAAAGTCCTCGAGGGTTTGACGCAATCCGAACGAACGTTACTGGCCAGAGTCCGTGCCTTCGAGCGATTCCGGCGCA
>JAHELS010000389.1 GCA_024644085.1 Rhodopirellula sp. | reverse complement strand
ATACCGGTGACACGCCGAACGACTTGCTGAGCAAACATTTGAGTGCATCCATTCCGAGTCCAATCGTTCACAATGACAACGTGACACGCGAGTTCGCCGACTTGGTCAAGAGTATGATGGCGAAGAAGCCGGACAACCGGCCGTCCTCGATGTGGGAGTTTCTGAAGGTGTTTCGCGGACTCGAGATCTTCAAAAAGCGACCACGGCGACCCGATATCAGTGTCTTTGATGACATGCCCGGAATCAAAGGTGCCGACGATATGCTACGGAAAGGAAAGCCGGATCCAGGTTTGGATGTTTGATGCATCTGCAAATGACGATGTGACGCGATGATAAAACTTTATATGAAACTGGTGACGACGAAACGAATGGGTCCGACCGGAGGTGCCTCGTGAGCGGTGGCCCCGGCCTGGAATTCGAGAACGACATCGCGCAATTGGAAGAGCGGATTGCGACGCTCGAACGGCAAACAGATCGGACCGAAAAAATCGCGATCGAAATCCGCGAGCTGCGTTTGGAGTTGGTCAAGCAGTTGCGCGAAACGTACGCGTCGCTCGACCCGTGGCAAACGGTACAGGTCGCGCGTCACAAGAACCGACCGTACACCCGTGATTACTTGAGCCTGGCCTTCGACGAGTTCGTCGAACTGCACGGTGACAAACATTTCGGCGATGACCGCGCTATGCTGGCCGGGTTTGCGAAGCTCGACCGATTCAAGGTAATGGTTCTCGGTCATCAGAAAGGGCGGACCTACAAGGAACGCGCCGCTTGCCACTTCGGTTGTGCCCATCCCGAAGGTTATCGTAAAGCAATGAGCAAGATGGATCTTGCCGAAAAGTACAAGCTGCCGGTGATCTGCTTCATCGATACGCCTGGTGCCTATCCCGGTGTCGGCGCCGAGGAACGTGGCCAGGCCCAGGTGATCGCTGAGAGCATGTTCAAGATGAGCCGTCTTCGCACGCCAGTGATCTGCGTCGTGATCGGCGAAGGCGGTTCGGGTGGTGCGTTGGGAATTGGCGTCGGCGACCGGGTTGCCGTTTTGCAGCACGCCTACTACAGCGTGATCAGTCCCGAGGGATGTGCGGGAATTCTGTGGAAGAGTCACGAACATGCCCCCAAAGCGGCCGCCGCACTGCGGTTCACAAGTCACGACCTGGCCCGCCTCGGCGTGGTGGACGACGTTCTCGAAGAACCGTTGGGCGGAGCTCACCGGGACCACCACCAGATGGCCTCGCGATTGAAGACCTACCTGTCACGCACGCTGGGCGAATTGGAGCGGAAATCGTCTGAACAGCTGGTCAGCGAGCGGTATGACAAGTTTCGCCGGATCGGCGTCTTTCTGGACCAGCCAGAGGCCGAATCCTGAGCCGATCCTCCGTCGAATCCTGTGTCGCGAAGCGGGGCACAGCCGGGCCCAGTTTCACGCCCGGATGGTCCTCGAGAGGGGCGCATCTTCCTGCGGCGATCAGGGTTCCATTCTCGGTCCTCTCACGACCTCGCCGCGTCGCCCGGCCGGCCGTCTCCGAGCGACCGGGAATCCTCTCCCAAGATCGTCGTTCTTGCGGTCGGCCAGGTCTCGGGATTGACCCCATTTAGAGCATCGCGGGTCGACATTGCGTGGCCGCTTTTGCCACTGGAATCTGCGTCCCCCGACGGCTTGCCCAGGCGTAGTTGGACGGCTTGGTTGGCGGGGCGATGCGACTGCGTTCACAGAGCGATTCAGGGCGTTTTCAACCACTTCTGCAACGTCCGATAATGCCCCTTATGTTGTATTCGAAGTCTCTATTTCCCGTGTTTCAGGCAAATCTCGATTTCGCTTGCGGCGACTCTGCCCCGTGATCGCGCGTCGTCATGAGCGTCGGCTCGATCGAGTTGCAAGCAAACGCGATCGCGTGCACCCACGCGGTGTGTTTCGCATGCCGACGGTCTCCATCGAGTCTCCATCGACGGCCCCTTGCTGTCGTTGAAAACGTCATCGTTGATAGCCGTTTTGACCCGGCTGTTGGGCCTGTTGGGGCGTCCAGCGGCGAGGCTCTGAGGGGACCTGATTCGGGGCTCTCTGGGTCGAATTGGGGCTCCATTGCGGGACTTGCCGAAAGCCCCAATCCGAGCCTGTCTCTTGTCCGTTGGGAGTGTCTCCGGCGAGCCATGGAACTCGGCTCAGAATGCCTTCGTCCGACGGATCATCGAACCGCTGGTCGAACCGATCCAGGTAGGGTTGGACCACCTCGTGGATCTCCGCCGGAATTACCGATTCGCTTCGGTCGAGCACCTGGGAGATGTAATTTCCGCTCTTGCTGCGGACAATCTTCTCGCCAATCCCTTCGCCCAGAAGCGTGACCGCAAACAGGGTGATCAGGATGCAGTAGAGGGCACCTTTGGCCAATCCGAACAGCGCGCCAATCTGGCGATCGAATTCCCTCAATTTCATCCGGTCGATCGTCCCGCTGACCATCCGGAATACGACCCAGATGATCAGCGATGTCCCGATGTAGAGAATCAGCATCGCCAGAAACAGATTCCAGGGTGGCTCGGCCTGGATCGACTCGCTGAATGGCTCGCGGTATTTGTAGGCGACGATGTAGCTGACAACGATGGAACCGATCGACGCAAGTTGCCAGGCAAAGCCTTTGATCGCACCAAACAGCATCGCCCCCACCAGGACGACGAGCATAACGATGTCGTAGATCTCCATCCGAAGCTTCCGTGCAATTGAGGTAGATCAGGGACAGGATACTTGATAGCAAAGACGAACATCCCTTCGACTTCGCGTCGACTATAGCGACCGGCGATCGATTGTCGTAGATCAATCAATTCGATGTGGCGTTGTCGAAGCAAATGGCGTATTCAAGGGCGCAACGGTTTGTCACGTCGCAAGCCTTGATTCGATTCCACTGCACTGCCCTTCCCTGCTACGCCGTGGCCGATTTCAAATCCCACATTACCGGAAGCACGCTTGTCGGTGTCGGTTACGGCTACTGGGGAGTTGCAACGCAATCGATGCCGTTGGAAAGCGGGATTGTCGCGGGAGGTCTGTGCGCGGTCAGCGGCATGCTTCCCGATCTCGACAGCGATTCGGGGATTCCCCTTCGCGAAACAAGCATGTTCGCGGCAGCGATTGCGCCGATGTTGATGATCGATCGATTTCGTGAACTCGGATTGTCTCACGAATCGATGGCGCTCGCGGCGATGCTGGTGTACGTGGCGATCCGTTTTGTAGGCGTCGAGTTTTTCAAACGATACACAGTTCATCGTGGAATGTGGCACAGCATTCCGGCCGCGTTTTCTGCGGGGCTGCTCGCGTACCTGGTGATGCCGTGTTCCGAAGAGTCCGTTCGGGTTTACAAGAGCATGGCCGTGCTGATCGGCTTTCTCGTTCACTTGACGATGGACGAGATTTGGAGCGTCGACGTCGGCCGTGGATTTCGGTTGAAGAAATCATTCGGTACCGCGCTGAAATTCTTTGGCGGCAACACTCTGGCCAACGTGTCGGTTTATGCAAAGCTGATTCTTCTCTTGTACCTGGCATGGGCAGACCATGATTTTTCCGACCGCATTCGGGAACGGAACCGATTGGATCAGACCTACATCGCCCAGCCGCTGGGTGATTCGATTGACTTCAAGAACCTGATTCCCTGGCGCTGATCGTCATGTTCAAGGCTCGGTCTATCAAGGTTCGGTTATTTGGTGGTCGGCTGCCCGCGGGAGCCGCTCAAGGAGCATCGTCACCGGTCCATCATTGAGAAGCGCCACTTCCATGTCGGCGGCGAAGATCCCTCGCTGTACGTTCACTCCGCGGGCGGAGAGGAACTCGGCGTAACGAAGGTACAACCGTTCTGCGAGTTCGGGCGGAGCGGCATCGGTAAACGCGGGACGGCGACCTTTACGGCAGTCACCCAGGAGCGTGAATTGGCTGACGACCAACGCGGAACCCTGGACGTCAAGGAGCGAGAGATTCATCTTCCCTTGCGGGTCGGCAAAGATTCGCAGTTCAACTGTCTTGTCGGCCAACCAC